>NZ_JAAFZA010000225.1 GCF_015356865.1 Catenulispora pinisilvae | reverse complement strand
GCTGGGGCTGGGGCCGGAACTGGCTTGTATGCGGGCATGGCTCTCCCTGGGCGAGGGCGTAGGAGTCAACGGTCGGCAGAGCTGTGGCGTCTGTTGACGAGCCTCGCAGGGGCGCCTGTAAGGGGCATAACATCGCCATAACAGGGGCTGGTAGGCGCCGCCTCAACTCCCGTACTCCCGCATAGCTAGGGGCTGCTTGGCGTCGCCCCGACTCCCGTACTCCCAATTTGTTGCCTCCCGCACCTTGCGGCATCAGGGCATTGGGATGCATCTTTCCCCTATGCCCGTAGCCATCGGGCCATCGGCAGCCGTGGATCGCGCGGGATCATCGGCGCTTCGGCGACGGCCCGGCTAGGTTCCAGGGGAGATGCATGTTCCGCATGGTTCGTACAAGGCGCCGCGTGGGGCGGGGGCTCGCGTTCGTGGCGGCGTTGTCCACCGCTGCGCTCGGGGTTTCGGTACCGACCGCGACCGCCGGGGATTCCGCCGTCGCGAGTTCGCCCACCTACCAGTCCGTCTGCGGCGTACCGAAGCCCGGCACGTTCTCCTGCTTCGCGCTGCGCCGCACTGACGTGCATCAACCCGTGCACCAACCCGCGCACCCGAACGGCCTCGCCCTCGCCGCCGCCCCGCCCGCAGGTTACGGTCCGGCCGATCTGCGCAGCGCGTATTCGCTCCCCTCGGACGGCGGAGCGGGGCAGACGGTCGCCATCGTCGATGCCTACGACGACCCCACCGCCGAAGCCGACCTGGCCACCTACCGCCAGCAGTACGGCCTGTCGGCCTGTACCAGCGCCGGCGGCTGCTTCAGCAAGGTGAACCAGACCGGCGGGACCCAGTACCCGACGCCGAACGGCAGCTGGGCCGGGGAGATATCCCTGGACCTCGACATGGTCTCGGCCATCGCGCCGCAGGCGCACATCTTGCTCGTGGAGGCCGACGATGCGGGCAGTGCCAACCTGGCCGCGTCCGTGGACGAGGCGGTGGCGCTCGGTGCCAAGTTCGTGTCGAACTCCTACGGCGCCGACTACACCGCCACCCCCGGCTCCGGCGAGGATCCGTCCGACACGACCACGCTGGATCCGTCTTACGATCACCCCGGAGTCGCCGTCATAGCCTCCGCCGGAGACTCCGGCTACGGCGTGGCCTATCCCGCGGCCTCGTCCTACGTCACCTCCGTCGGCGGCACGCACCTGACCCCCGCCCCGGGCACGGCACGCGGCTGGGCTGAGACGGCCTGGGCCGGCACCGGATCCGGCTGCTCGCTCTACGAACCCAAGCCCGCCTTCCAACACGACGCCGGCTGCACGAAGCGCACCGTCGCCGACGTCTCCGCCGTCGCGGACCCGAGTACCGGCGTGGCCGTCTTCGACGGCGGCGTCTGGGGTGTCTTCGGCGGCACGAGCGTGGCCTCCCCGATCATCGCCGGTGTGTACGCCGACGCGGGCACCCCGGCCGCGGGCACCGATCCCAACTCCTACCCGTACGCCGCGGGCACCGGTCTCAACGACGTCACCACCGGCACCAACGGCGGCTGCACCGTCGCCGACCAGTGCAACGCCACCTCCGGCTACGACGGCCCGACCGGCCTGGGCACCCCCGACGGCCTCCAAGCCTTCCGCACCGGCCCGCACGGCACGCTGCGCGGCATCGTCACCGACAGCCGCAACGACGGCCGCAACGACAGCCGCACCGACAGCCGCACCGACGGCCACAGCGGTCGCCCCGTCGCCGGCGCCGAGGTGAGCGACGGCACCGACGTGACCCACACCGACGCCCAGGGTCGCTACACCCTCGCCCTGCCCGCCGGATCCCATGACATCACCATCGCCGAGTACGGATACACCACCGCCACCGCGACCCTGACCATCGGCGCGGGCACCACCTCGACGCACAACGCCGACCTGAAACCGGTGCCCAGCGCGATCGTATCCGGCACCGTGACCGACGGCTCCGGCCAGGGCTGGCCGCTCTACGCGCAGGTCAGCGTCAACGGCGACCCCAACCCGGTGTGGACCGACCCGCGCACCGGCCACTACACCCTGACCCTGCCGCAGAACGCTGACTACACCCTCACCATCGCCCCCGCCTCGCCCGGCTACGACGTGGTCACCAAGACAGTGCACGTAACTCAGGCCCCGCAGTCGGTCGACGTGGCGGCGACCGCCGACCCCTGGCAGGCCACCGCACCCGGCTACCAGCTCACCCTGACCGGACCCACCGAGACCTTCGACTCCACCACATCCGCACCCGCGGGCTGGAGCGTCGTCAACGCGCCCGGCACCACCGCCGGCTGGCAGTTCGACGACCCCGCCGCCCGGGGCAACGAGACCGGTGGCAGCGGCGGATTCGCCGTCGCGGACGCCGACAACGACTTCTCGGCCGATATCAACACCTCAATGGTGAGCCCGGCCTACGACTTCGGCGCCGATACCCGGCCGGAGGTCGGCTTCGACACCATGTGGTGGGACAACCCCTACTACCAGCAGATCGACGTGCAGGCCAGCGACGACGGCGGCGCCACCTGGAGCACCGTGTGGACCCCGGACTCCGAGATCGCCGCCGGGGACTACATCATCACCCAGACCCACCTCGACGTCCCGCTCACCGCCTACGCCGGCAAGCCGTCGGTGCGATTGCGCTTCCAGGACATCGCGCCCCGCGACGGCCAGTACTGGGGGATCGACGACGTCTTCGTCGGCCAGCGCGACTTCACCCCGATCCCCGGTGGCGTGGTCGTCGGCACGGCGCGGGACGCCAACACCGGTCAAGGAGCCGTCGACGCGACCGTCACCGACCAGGACGATCCCTCGGTGCACGCGCAGACCGTCACCAACCCGAATGACCCCTACCTCCCGAGCGGGTTCTTCTCGCTGTTCGTTCCGGGGCCGGGAAGGCACGTGCTGACCGCCGCCAAGGTCGACTATGTCAGTACACCGCGACCGGTGGACGTGCGAGCGCACGCCGCCGTCGCCGCCGACTATCGGCTCCGAGCCGGGCAGTTGCAGGTCCGGCCCGGCTCGATCACCGCCACGGTGGGATCCGGCGGCCACACAAGCAGAACCCTGACGGTCACCAACACCGGCAGCGCACCGGCCACGCTCCTGCTCGGGCAGCAAGCCGATGCCGCCTCCGCCGCCGCACTCAACGCGGCGCCGGGCGCGCCGCTCCAACGCGTCCCGGGCAGCTACCCGGTGGGTGCCATCACCGGAACGCCGCCCCGGGCCGGTAATCCCGAAACCTCACACTCCGCGACGCCCCCGCCCTCGCCCGACAGCTGGCAGAACGCGCAGCCGCTTCCCGGGGCCGTGATGGACGACGTGGCGGACGCCTACGACGGCAAGGTCTACGCGGGCTTCGGAGACGCCGGCCTGTCCTTCGGCGACACCACCAGCGGCAGCCTCTACGTCCTCGACCCGACAGCCAACACCTGGACCCAACTCGCCTCGGCCACCGACGGCCGACAGGCGCCCGGGCACGGCATCATCGACGGCAAGCTCTATGTCGCCGGCGGCTGGACCGCCACCGGGCCCGTCGATCCGAAGCTGGAGATCTACGACATCGCCGGCAACACCTGGACCACCGGCGCACCGGAGACCACTGCGTATGCCGGAGCTGGCAGCGCGGCGCTCGGCGGCAAGCTCTACCTCGTCGGTGGATGTGCCGCCACAACCTGCGGAACCACCGACGTCTCCGTCTACGACCCGGCCGCTAACACCTGGAGCCACACCGCTCCGTACCCCGAACCGATCGCCTGGACCTCCTGCGCCGCCGTCAGCGGCAAGCTCTACTGCGCCGGGGGCACCAACAGCAGCGGTGCGAACATCCAGCACGCCTATGCCTACGACCCCGCCGCCAACACCTGGTCCGCGCTGCCCGACATGCCGGTTCCGCTGTGGGGCGCGGCGTATGCCGGCGCCAACGGCATGCTGGTCATCTCCAGCGGCGTCACCACCGGCAGCAGCCTGACCAACCAGAGCGAAGCCTTCAGCCCGGCCACCGGTACCTGGAGCGCGCTGCCCAACGCCGACAACGCTACGTACCGTGGTGCCGGTGCTCTGGGCTTCTACAAGCTCGGCGGCTCCGCTTCCGGCATCCAGCCGACCACAGACGTCGAACACCTCGCGGGCTACGCCGTGGACCCGGGGGCGAACGTCCCCTGGCTGGCTGAGAACACCACGCAGCTGACCCTGCAACCGTACCAGCGCATGACTGTCACGGTCACTCTGGACGCGGACGAGTCGAAGATCGCCCAACCCGGTACCTACACAGCCGATCTCGTCTTCGGCAGCAGCACCCCTTATCCGGTCCCACCCGTCACGGTGACTCTGACAGTGTCCTGAACAGTCTGTGTCCTGAAGAGCTTGTGTCCTGAGGAGCCTGCTGGTTGACCCCGCCCTTGGGGCGGGGTCTTCACTGGGGCGATGACCTACTACACCGGTTCCGGGCCGTACTGCTATGCGAACTCCCTGGCCATGGTGCTCGGGGACGACGCCCCGCCGCCGCGAGTCATCGAGGTGCTGACCGGCTCGCCGTTCGGCTTCGAGCTGATCGGGGGCACCCTGCCGCTGTTCGATCCCTACGGCTGGGATCCGGATATGGGCCTGGGCGCCGCGATCGCGTTGCTGGGCCTTCGCTGCGAGCGGTCGGCGGGCGGGACGCCGGAGGAAGCGGAGGTGCGGCTGCGGTCGGCGGCCGGGCGGGGACCTGTGTTGGTCGGTCCGGTCGACATGGGGTTGTTGCTGCATCAGCCGGGCACTCCCAACGCCGACGGCGCCGACCATTTCGTCGCCGTCCTTCAGGTGGACGACGACGGCACCGTGCTCTTCCACGATCCGCAGGCCCACCCTTACGCCACGCTGCCGATTGCGGACTTCCTCGCCGCCTGGGAGGCCAAGGCCGTCGCATACATCGACACTCCCTACGTGATGCGCGCCGACTTCGTCCGCGAGCGGGCCGTCACGATCGACGACGCGCTGCGCCGATCGCTCCCGGACGCCCGGCGTTGGCTGGCCGGCCGCCAGGACCTGCCGGTACCGCCGGGGACGTTGGGCGGCGCGGCCGGGGTGGAGGCGCTGGCCGCGGTGGCGGAGCGCGGGCTGGACGAGCGCACCCGCGGATTCCTCGCCTGGTTCGCGGTCCGGGTCGGCGCCCGCCGGCTCGACGATGCCGCCCACTGCCTGGCGACGCTGGGGCTGGCCGAGGCGGCGGCGATCGCGGCGGGGCAGGCACGTGCCGTCGGCGGTCTTCAACACCCGCTGGTCAGGCGCGAGGACGGCGTGCTGGCGGAGCGCCTGCGCCTTCTCGCGCCGAACTATGAGCGGCTGCGTGTCGCGCTGGCGTGATCATGTCCATGTCCATGTCCATGTCCATGGAACACAGCGACGTGACCATCCGCCCGATAACGGGAACCGAAGAGCTCGACCTGTTCGGCCGGCTGAGCTATGTCCTCGACCACGAGGCGGCCGACGACTTCGCGCAGGGCCGCCGCCGCCCGGCTGCTCACCGAACGGCGGCTTCGGCTGGAGTGGCGGCCGGGTGTTGCGATGCCGGACGCCTCAATGCCGGGCGCCTCAATGCCAGGCACCGCGATGCCGGGTGCCGCGATGCGGGGCGCCGGCGCGCGCCTGACGTTCCGGCCGTTCGCCGACACCGAGGAACTGCTGACTCTGACTTCCTCGGCGCTGTCCGGAACGCTGGACGTCCACAGCCGCGAGGACCTGACCCGCATGTCCGCCCGCGAAGCCGCGATTCGCGACGACATCCTCGCCGAGGGCACCCGCATCCTCGCCGAGCAGGACGTGCCGCGCATCCGGGCGTCCACGGACCTCGATAGCGTCCCGATGGCGAACGCCTTCCGCCGCGCCGGATACGTCACCTTCGAGTGCGAGATCAAGATGGGCTGGGGCGGCTGATCGCGTGAGCGACGGAGCGCGCCGGCTGTGCAGATCGTGCAGGTCGTGCAGGTCGTGCAGGTCGTGCAGGTCGTGAGACCATCCCGCAGTCAGCCCTGCTCCCACCACACCGGGGCGCCGTCGACGGCCACGAACTCCGCGAAGTCCATGTTGGCCAGTTCCAGGTTGCAGTCCATCGAGCCGACCATCCGCCGCGGGAGCACGGCGAGCAGACCTGGGGTGTCGTGCACGTCGACCACGGACAGCGGACGCCCCGGCTCGCCGCACGCCCGGGCGTCGGCCAGCGCGACCAGCGTGGGGCCTTCGCCGGGCGGAATCAGGGCCGGAACTTGGCCGGGCTGTAGGTCCTCGTACCGGCGGTCGTCCACGACCAGGGCGGTGAGCGGATAGTCGTCCACGTCGATCTCGTCCGGGTCGAGATCGGCGCCGACCCGACCGTCCTCGTCCACCCCGCCGAACTCCGCCAGCAGCGACCGCCACCCCGCCTCGTCACCGAAGTACGTACGCACCACGATCGTGCTGCCGCCGTCCGGAAGCATCGGATACCCGGTGCGCACCACCTCCGTCGGCACGGGGAAGGCGGGACGGCCGCCGCCGCCCCGGTAGCAGCCGTCGACGTCCATTCCGTGCACCAGATCGTCGAAACGCAGGGTCCCATCGAGCACTTCGCCCAGGACGGTACCGAGTTCGCCCATTGCGATACGCGCTCCCCGCCCGGGCATCTGCTGGAGATCTACGAGCAGGACGTCGCGACCGCCGTACACCGCGCCGATGTCCGCGACGACCATGACCGGCGCCGGCGCCGCGCCTGCGGGCACAAGTGCGGGGAGGCTGCCCGACGAGACGTTCTCCCAGCGCGGATCCGAGGTGATGCGAAGCCGCACCTTGCCGTCCTCAAGCAGGAGCGTGTCGGCCTCCCGTCGTCCGCCGATGGCCCGAAACATCTGGTCCCAGCGGGGCAAACCGTCGTCGAACGCCGTGCCGACGAACAGCACCTCGTCGGGTTGTATCGCGGGAAGCTCGGGAAGCTCGGGAGCAGACATGGCGGACACCCTAGCTACTTCAATCCCGGTCAGCTGCAATCCCGGTCAGCTGTATTCGAGCACGAACAAGACAGCGGTATCCGGTTCCAGCGCTTCGAAAATGTGCGGGACGTCGCCGGGGTACGTCATGTAGTCCCCTCGCTCCAATCGCACCGCCTCGCCGATCGGCCCGATCGTCGCCGCGCCGGCGCTGATGACCACGTGCTCGACTGAGCCGGGGAGGTGGGGGTCGGAATTGCGAGCCGTGCCCGGCTGCGCCTCGACCCAGTACAGGTCGCGGCGGGTGGCCTGCGGGACCGAGGACAGCAGGGTCGCGGCGTAGCTGGAGTGTTCTGAGTACGTGACCGGTCCCTGGCCCGCGCGCAAGATCCGGACCTGGGGCCGCGGCGGGTCGACCAGGCGGCTGAACGGCACCCCGAGGGCCGTGGCCAGCGCCCACAGCGTCTCCACGCTCGGGTTGCCGGCGCCCGCCTCCAGCTGGGAGAGGGTGGATTTGGCGATCCGGGCCCGCTTGGCCAGCTCGGTCATCGACAGTCCGGCCCGTTCGCGCTCGCGGCGGATCGAGGCGGCCAGCAGGCCGATCATCTCGGACGGCTGCGGGCCGCCTTGGCTGTCCTGGCCGCCAGGGCGGTTAGGGCCTTCGGGGACTCCCGAGCCTCTCGGGGGCGGTGCCGCGTTCCGCATTGTTCGCTCCAGCAGTTGTTCTGTTCGGGTTGACGAACGCCTGATGCTCTGTTCATTCTAGTGGACATGAGTTCGTTGTGCCGAACACTGGGTCGGCCGACCCTGGCCGACATCGCGCTGGTCTGTGCCGCCGACGCCGTGGTCGGCGCGACCTTCGGCGCCGTCGCGGTGGCCGGCGGCCTGCCCGCGTGGCTGCCGATCGCGATGTCGGTGCTGGTCTTCGCCGGCGGCGCGCAGATCGCGGCGGTCGGCGTACTGGTGGCCGGGGGCGGCGCGCTCGCGGCCGTGGCCACCGGCCTGGCGCTCAACACCCGGCTGCTGCCCTACAGCCTGGCCGTCAGCGACGTACTGGACACCGGCCGCTGGTGGACCCGGCTGCTCGGCGCGCACCTGGTGGTCGACGAGTCGGTGGCGTTCGCCCTGCGGCAGGACGATGCACGGCGGCGGCGCGCGGCGTACTGGCTGACCGGGGTGTCGCTGTTCGTCTGCTGGAACGCCGCGGTCGTGCTCGGCGCGCTGATCGCCGGGACGCTCGGCAACCCGGACACGTTCGGCTTGGACGCGGTGTTCCCGGCGGTGATGGTCGCGCTGATCCTGCCGGCGCTGGCGGGGGATCGGAGGCTGCGCACGGCCGCGGTGCTCGGCGCGCTGCTGGCCGTCGCGGCGACCCCGGTGCTGCCGGCCGGGCTTCCGCTGCTGCTGGCGCCGGTGGCGCTGGTCGCGGTGCTGCGAAAGGGATCGGGCGATTCTGTCCCCGAACCCGAACCCGAACCCGAACCCGAACCCGAACCGGCGGACCGGTGAACAGCGCGACCGTCCTGGCGCTGCTGGCCGTGGGCACCTACGCCCTACGCCTGGCAGGCCCGGTCTTCCACCGCCGCCTCCAGCTCTCCGAACGCACGACCCGCCTACTTGGCGCCCTGGCCACCGTCCTGCTCGCGGCGCTCGCCGCCACCGCCGCACTGACCCAGGGCCACCACCTCGCCGACTGGGAACGGCCCGGCGGCGTACTGATCGGCGTCACCCTTGCCGCCCGCCGGATGCCACTCCCCGTCGTCGTCATCGGGACGGCCGCGACCACCGCGCTGCTGCGCCTACTCTTTGTACCCTGATAATCACCTGCCACTTCCTGCCCGGCGTCGCCGACGTCGTCAGCGACGACTACGTGACTATCTACCAGCAGTGCCTTCCGCTGGAACGTCAGGCTCCGCTGGAACCTCAGCCGGTAGGCAGCCCGGCAGCGTGCCAAAGCTGGTTCTGACCGTTGTTGCATCCCCAGATCTGCAACGCGGTCCCCGAGCCGCCGTACGCGGTGTCGTCCAGGCAGGTGCCGGACTTCGCGTTGACCCACGTGCCGACGTACTCCAGGGTCCACTGCTGGTCGGCGGCGCCGGTGCAGGTGGACAGGACGACGGGGGTGCCGTCGGCGGTGGCGCCGGCTTGGGCGTCGAGGCACTTGCCGAAGACGGTGACGGTGGTGTTGGCGCCGAACTGGGGGTTGGTGAGGGTCCACTGCTGGTTGCCGCCGTTGTTGCAGTTGTAGATCTGGACCGGGGTGCCGTCCGCGGTGCCGGAGGCGGTGTCGTCCAGGCACAGGCCGTGGATGCCGTAGACGAGGCCGGTGATCGGGGTGACGTCGGCGGCGGCGTAGCTCGCTCCGGCGCTCGCGGCCATGGCGCCGACGGACAGGGCCGCGGCGACCGCGAGGCGTGCGCGGCGGCTGGGGGTGTGAGGCGCGAACCGAATGCGGGTACTGATCATCGGTACGACTCCTTTGAAGTTGATGTTGCGGCAGGCAACATACGTTGCGCTCAGGGATACGGACCCTGGCTCAGTGTTGTCAACGGTGGCCGAATGCGAGTGCCGTTTCTCATCTTGTGACTGGTATGCCACAGGCCGTCCCGATGCGACTGGCGTTGCTTTTACAGCTCGGGGGTTGTGGTGCGGGCCCGGAGTCAAGGCTCTGCGAAATTGAGGATCGGGGCGGCTCACCCACCCGGTAGTCTGTCCCGGACTTTGGCGTTCCACGGGGGGTACCGCATGAAGAACGTGATCAGAGCTGCCATGCCCGCGACGGGTGTCGGCCTCATGCTCCTGTCCCTCACCGCCTGCGGCGGCTCCACTGCCAGCGCCATCTCCAAGTCGACCACCGTCGCACCCGGCAAGGGTGCCTCGGCAACGGCTTCAGCGCAGGCATCAGGATCAGCGCAGGCATCAGCATCAGGGTCCGGATCCGCCGGGGCAGCCCCCGCACCGCAACAGCCCGTCCCCGCGGCCTTCGACAACACCAAGGGCTGGTCGATCGCCCCGCCGACCGACGGCACCTCGTTGGACGACCCGGTCATCGCCCCGGACAACAACCTGCTCCTGCTGCGCTCCAGCACCGTCAACGACACCAGCGCGAGCATCGTCGCCCGCGACGCCAAGACCGGCGCGATCCGCTGGAGCGGCAAGCCGGCCGCGCAGGCCGCCTCCGATGGTTCTTCCAGCACTGATATCAATGTCCTGGTCACCCACAAGGCCGGCAAGGAGTACGCGGTCCTGGTCAGCACCGGCTTCCTCGGCGGCGACGCCGTCACCAAGGCCAGCGAGGTGACCCAGCTCGAAGTCTTCGACGCCGCGTCGTCCGGCGCCCAGGTGGCCCCGCTGCGGGTGATCACGGTGCCCGGCCTCGCCGACGGCTACAGCGCGCTCCGGGACGGCGGAACGGTCCTGGTCCAGCTCGGCGCGGGCGGGGCCGTGGTGGACGTGACGACCGGTCAGGTCACCGCCTACGGCGACCAGGACGCGGTCCTGAAGCCGCCCGCGCCCTGCCAACTGGCGATCGGTGACTGTAGCGAGAACGCGAAGATCATCGGCCAGACCCCGGCCGGACCGCTGGTGCAGGGCTACGCCGCCTTCTGGACGAAGGCCTGGATCAGCAACGACTTCGTACCGCAGGGCACGAAGACGGAGTTCAGCAACGAGACCGTCCAGGCCGATGGGACGCCCGGCGGCCAGGTGCTGGCCCGCTGGCCGCAGCCGACCGACGCCGCCACCGACGTGGTCTGGGCCCTGCACGACGGCCAGACCGGCCGTGTCCTCACCACAGTGCCCTGCGCCGCGAAGACGACCAGCGCCAGCCAGATCGGCAACGCCGGCAACGACGGCGTCACCCTCTCGCCGGACGGCCACTACCTGATCGCCGGCAGCGGCATCGTGGTGTTCGACCTCCAGGCGGACAAGGGTCACTGCTTCGAGGCGAACGCCACCCGCAACGAGGTCGATGTGACCGCCGTCGACACCGACGGGACCGTCTACGGAACCGTCCACGGCGCCGCCACCGGGACGGCGGACGCCGCGCCGGCCAGCGTCAAGCTGGACTCCGACCAGGCGACCGCCTTGCCGGCGGGGACACTCGTGCCCGCCCTGATCGGCGCCGGGGTCGGCGTCTTCGGCACCTCGACATCAGGAGGCGGGTCCATCCTCGTCTACCCGCATCACTGACACGGGGTCACGGCGTCACGGGGTGAGGACGATGCGCCCGAACACCGTGCCGTCGTCCATCTGCCGGTGCGCATCAGCAGCCTGATCAAGGTTCAGCACACTGTGGACGACGGGATGCAGACCCCCGCTCGCTGCCGCGTCGAACTGCGCCGCGCGCACGCTGTTGCGCTCCCCGACGGGAATGGTGTCGAGGCTGAACGCGGCAAACGAGAGCGACTTCCGGAACGAGCGCATGACCGCCATCCCGAAGTCCGGCGACGGCATGCCGCCGACGACGCCCACGACGACCATGCGGCCGTTCGGCGCGAGCCGGTCGATGAAGGCCGGGATGGCTTCCCCGCCGACGATGTCGATGATCACATCGAAGGTGTCCGGCTCGCCGTGAGAACCGTCACCGCCACGAGAACCGTCACCGCCATGAGCGCCGTCATCGGGGTGCCCGGCCCGATCCAGGACGACCGTCGCGCCCAGCTCCCGCAGTCGCCGCCCGCGCTCAGCCGAAGACGTGGTGACCGCGACGACCTTCGCGCCGCCCTGCGACGCCAGTTCCACCGCCGCGATGCCGATGCTGCCCGCCGCACCGCGTACGAGCACTGATTCACCGGCGGCGAAGTGCGCGTGGCTCAGCGCGAAGTGTGCGACGGGGCCCGAGCTGCCGAGAGTCACGGCGTCGATGGAAGAGAGCCCGTCCGGCAGGACGGTGAGGTGTTCGACGCCCGCCGTGGCCAAGTCGACGTAGCCCCCGGTCTCCCCGGTGAACGCCCACACGCGCCGCCCGATCCACGACGCGTCGACGCCGTCCCCGACCGCCGTGACGGTCCCGGCCACCTCGTTACCCGGGATCAGCCCCGGCTCGAACCCGAAGCTGCCGAGCGCTCCGCGCCGGATCACCACGTCGACCCCGCCGACCCCGATCGCCTCGGTCCGGACCACGACCCGACCGGCGTCCGGCACCGGATCCGCGACGTCCCGCACCACCATCCCGGACGGGTCACCGAACCGCTCGACCACGACTGCACGCATCGCCATCTCCATCTCATGAACCTCTGAGCAGGTACGATGCGACATTAACGGACGCAGGCGTCCACTTAGCCGAAGTGAGAACGATCAGTACGGAAGTGCCTCAGAAGCTTCGAACGCGCGGCCCGTGCCGTTGTTGTTTTTACCGTCATCGCGGCGATTCACTTGTGGCAGCGTCGATTCCTCCCGCAGTGTGGAACGGACGCGATATCAATGCCTGAATTGCCGCTCGATCAGTCGCTCTATCAGTGGTGCGACCAGCTGGTCCGCGCGAGTGTGGAACAGGACTTCGCCGCCCTCGGCGAGGCGGCGATGATGCTCTCCGAGAATGCCGGGCGCATATCGGGTCCGGAAGCGGAATCAGCCCTCGCGGCGCTCGCCCTCGTCACGGCGACCACGGTGCCGGAACCCGCGCTGTGGGCGGCCTCGGCCGGCGTGGAGCTGATCCGGCACGGCGCGCCGCCCGATCAACTCCTCGCGCCGCTGTTCGGCTCCCTGAAGCGGATGCTGGGCATGGCCGCCGACTTCCTGGAGACCTGGGAGTACTGCGTCGCGCTCGAAATGCCCGGCCTGGAAACCCTGGGCATCATCGACATGCCGCCGGACCCCGACGCGCCCGATGTCATCGGTACGTCTCCGGACCCCGCGCTGATCGCCGGCCTCCAGGCCGGGCTGGTATCCGAGATGTCCGAAGTGATCCCGAAGATGGTCTCCTGGGTCGAGGAGATGGTCCAGAACTGGTGGTACCTCGGCCAGTGGGTGCAGACCGCCACTGCCCTGCTGGACCTTCTTCCGGAATCCGAACCGCAACCCGAATCGCAGCGCTCGCGTGCCGCGCAGATCCCTTACTTCGACGAGATCGTCGAAGCCGTGGTCGGCCTGACGATGTCGGACGCCATCACGGACCTGCCGTACCGCTGCGACGCCCTGCACGATCTCGCGGCAGCTCTGTCCGCGTCCCCGGTGGACTTCTGGACCACGACGGTCCTGCGCGCGCACCTCGAACAGGACGGCCGGCTGTTGGCCGTGGCCACCCAACGCGCGGTCACCGCGGCCGAGGGCCGTGCGCCCCGCGATCTGGAGACCGCGCTGGAGCCATTGGCCGAGGTCATCGCCTCGGCGCCGCCGATCATCGGCCGCTGGGTCGCGCTGACCGCCGGCGCGTTCGTGGAGGCGGGTGCCCCGCCGGACTGCCTGGTGGTTCCGGTGTTCACGGCCTTACGGCAGGTCATGGAACTGGCCTTGGAGTTCGCGGCCTGTTGGCAGGAGACCCGGGCCGAAGCGCTGCCCGACCCGGAAGGCCGCCGGCCACAACCCGGGACCGAAGCCGAACACCGGCTCATGGTCGCCACGGCCGAGAAGCTGGCTCCCGGATTGGGTGACCGCGCCTTCGAGGTGACGATGGGTTGGTGGGCGCTGTGCACATGGACGCTGCCCGCCAACGCGTTGCTGAGCCACTCGCCGCGCATCCGTACCCTGATACCCGATCCCGACCGGCTGACGGCGCTGCTCGACGACCTGCTCCCGACCACCGGGGCGCTGGCCGGTCTGCGACACCGGTTGCGGCACCTGGCCGATCACCTGGCCGATCACCTGGCCGGCGCGCCGGGCATCGGTGCCGACGCTCAGCGCCGGAACCGGGCCGACACCTCCGAACCCGGCGACTCAATACCTGTCCGTGATCTCGGCAGGCCGCTCGTGGTAATGCCGTGCGTGGCCCGGCGAGGCGACATGCCATCAAAATGATCACGCGCATTGCGCTGGCCGGAACGGACAACAAGATGGCAAACTCCGCGACGGCTCCTGGTAGTGCGGATGGCATAGATAACCGCTGCTCTTCCAGGAGCCTCACGCATCCAGCAAGTACCCGCCCTCATACACCGCCCGGTTCCCCGGGATCACGGACAGCCTCTTGAGAGGTTTACCTGGCAGATGAAGCCGTCTAGGCAGGACGATGCGTGGGAGATTGTGCTCCGGCGGGTGCTGCGGCCGGGCGGGTTTGTGCAACAACCCTTCCGGACGAATCGAGCCCTATCACGTCCGCTACATTTGCGCCGGAGGGCCACCATGCCATGAAGAACCTTCCGTCGCAGGTGGCGGTGACAGAGTCGCCGCCGGTCGTCTTCACAATGACTTCGGTGATGCCTTCGGACACGCGGCCGTACGCGAAGCGTGTCCCCGTCCCCGGTGTCAGGTCCCCTCCGTTGGCATCATCGATGTGTATCGCGTCGTTTTGGCCGGGTGGTGCGGGGAGCGTTTCGATCCCGACGTAGCGGGAGTCTTTGGTACCGAGGCACAGCGCGATGGTATGACCGTCTGTGAGGAAGACACTGGTTGTTGTGCCGCGTTTCTCTCCGAGTACTGAGAGCAGTGGATCCGATGGGGGACGGCCTTCAAGGTAGGGCAGCTTGTTTACCTGTATGCGGCATGCGTTTTCCGCCTGGAAAAGGCTGCTGCCTGTCAGCTGTGTGGGTACGGCGCTCCAGGCGGCAGCAGACGGGCTCATGGTGATTGCTACTGCGACGATCGCGGCTGCGGCGGTGCCCGCGCCGATGACGACTCTGGTTTTGAGGTGTCGCCGTGAAGGCACCGGTGCGGTTGCGGCGCTAATTCCTGCCGCGACTTCCTCCCAGATGGCCTGCTGCTTGGCGGTCGAGATTTGGCGAACTGTCGCGAGCGCTTCGGCTTCCATGGCCTTACTCCGTCCTAGAGGCATTGATCTCGGCGAGACTGACGGCCAGTCGTGCGCGGCCTCGTGAAAGGCGAGACTTCACAGTGCCGGCAGGAATCTTGAGATCTTCGGCTGCCGCATCCACTCCGAGGCCTCCTATCAGGCATAGCTCTATCACGGCTCGCTGGTCGGCTGGGAGATCGGCCAGCGCGTCGCGCATCGCCAGCAGATCCTTCTCGTTGTCGACATCCTCCGCGACCTGGCTTGAGTGATCGAGGGAAATCGATTCCACGGGGGCTCTTCGGATGGCAAGCAGCTGCCGCTTGGACCTCCGCAGGTGCTGGCTGCATACGTTCTTGGCGATCCCGAACAACAGGGGCGAAGCACCCGCGGCTGCGACTGACAGCCGTCTTCGACAGCGCCAAGCTTCAAGGAATACTGTGGAGGTCAGGTCGTCGGCAACGTCGTAGGATCCCACTCTGTGCGCACAGAAGTTGTGCACCGCTGTAACGTGGCGGCGGAAGATCGTTTCATACGCGCTCGCATCGTCTGCCTGCACCCGATCCCAAAGATGCCGGTCGGTTTCCACATGGTCGCGGAACATGGTCACACCCCTATATGCCCATAGCTTCATGATCAGTTCCCGTGCCTGTGTTGCGGCAACCCAGATCCCGATCCCGCAGGCTTGGTGGAGGGCGGGTCGGGACTGCAAGTCGTGGCAGCTCACGCCTGTGCACCACGGATAGAGTTCTGGCCCCGAGCCAGCGGAGGACGATCCTCGGCGGTCCGGGGCCAGAACTAGCCTCCAGCTTTTACGTCAGGCTCACGTGTTGTTGATGTAGCGCAGATAGCCGCCATCGCCGTTGTACTGGTAGGCCATCTCCGGGTTTTTATGAATCACGCAGTTGCCGACCGTAAGCAAGACGTCGGTGCACAGGTCCCAGTGTGTATCGACGTTGTACACGTTCCATCCCGCACCGTAGTCGGCGTGGATGTTGCAACTCTCGTATTGGTACGAGGGCCAGTTGGCGTCGCCGCCGCAGGTGCTGTTCGCGTAGGTGATCCACGTTCCACCGCCGCACCAGGTGACGTCGGCGTACCCCTCGATGTAGGGGTGGGGCCATAGGGCCGCGGTGTACTTGATGTACTCGTGGTTCGACCAGCAGCCGGAGGCTTGTGGTGAGGCCCCATCCGAGGCTGGGCGCCGGACAGCCTTTGCCGGCGCGGTAGTTGCGCCGGGCAAGGAGATTGTGATCTGTCCGGTCGGTGCGGGACTTGTCTTGTAGTGGGAGGTGTCGACGTACTTCTCCAGCCCCATCGCCTTGACTTCGTCGAGAGTCAAGGAGTGTGCGGAGGAGGTGGCGACGACAGTCATCTGCGGCGCGGCGGGTGCTGCGGGCGCCGCGTTGGAGGCCGGCGCGTAGCTGACAATCATCGCCAAGGCGGCGATGAGAGCAGCGCCACTGCGCGCTAACATGGAGGGCATCCTCACAGGTTGTCCTTTCAGCTTGGGCGGTGACCTGGGGATACCGACGGCCAAGTGCATCCTCACTTGGCCGTCTCCCCCATGTCAGAGTTCTTATGAACTCAGACGCCGATACTTCCAATGCGCATCTTCGGTGTCAACGCATAGGAACGCGTGGTCAAGCCTTGGCTGAGACCTGTCGCAGCGGCGCTACAAGTCTCCGCGCGCGGAGGCCTATCAACGTACCCTGATACACCTCTGGAGTATGACGAGAGTCACACTATGAGCGAGGTACTACTGAGTGCCTGCTCGCGATCTCGTCAGGCCACGTGCGGTAGCGGCCCGACGAGATCACGGACAAGCACTCAGGCCACGAACACTATGCACACCGCGACCGCCACGACCGCCACGAGCGCCGCCAACCCCACAACCGGCCCCATGACCCCAACGACCGCCACGACCATCCCGACCCCCACAAC
>NZ_JAAFZA010000224.1 GCF_015356865.1 Catenulispora pinisilvae | reverse complement strand
GTTGGGTGGTGCGGTCGGGGTGTTGTTGCGGGAGTTCGATGCCGAGCGGGGTGGGTTCGGGGGTGCGCCGAAGTTTCCGCCGTCGATGACGTTGGAGCAGTTGCTGCGGCATCATGCGCGGACCGGGGATGTGGACGCGCTCGCGATGGTGTTGCGGACGTGTGAGGCGATGGCGCGGGGCGGTATCTACGACCAGCTCGGCGGGGGTTTCGCGCGCTACTCCGTGGACAACGCGTGGGTGGTGCCGCACTTCGAGAAGATGCTGTATGACAATGCCCTGCTTCTCCGGGCCTACCTGCATCTGCGTCGGGCGACCGGTGATGAGCTGGCGTTGCGCGTCGTCAATCAGACCGCCGGTTGGATGCTGCGGGAGCTGTGGCTGGAAGGTGCCGGTGGCGGGTTCGCCTCCTCGCTCGACGCCGACACGGACGGAGTCGAGGGCAAGTTCTACGCCTGGGACGCCGACCAGCTGGTCGATGTCCTCGGCGAGCAGGACGGGGCCTGGGCCGCGGAGGTCTTCAATGTGACGGCCGAGGGCACCTTCGAGCACGGCCTGTCCGTCCTGCGGCTGTTGCAGGAGCCTGATGATCAGGGCCGGTTCGAGCATGTTCGCTCCCGGCTGTTCGAGGCACGCCGCGATCAGCGCACGGCGCCGGGCCGTGATGACAAGGCCGTGGCGGCGTGGAACGGGCTCGCGGTGGCGGCGTTGGCTGAGGCCGGGGCGGTGACCGGGCGGCCGGAGCTGGTGGCGGCGGCGCGGCAGACTGCTGAGATGCTGGAGCGCGTCCACTGGGACGGCGAGGCGGGGCGGCTGACGCGTACCTCGCGCGATGGTGTTGCGGGCAGCCAGAATCCGGGCGTGCTGGAGGACTACGCGAACGTCGCCGAGGGCCTGCTCGCGCTGTACGGCGTGACCGGTGAGCCGCGCTGGTTCGCGTTCGCGGGCCGGTTGTTGGACGTCGTCCTCGAGGAGTTCCGTGATGAATCAGGACTCTTCTACGACACCGCCGCCGACGCCGAGGCCCTGATCTTCCGGCCGGCCGATCCGACCGACAACGCCTCGCCCGCCGGCACCTCCGCCGCGGCCGGTGCCCTGCTGACCTACGCCGCGCTCACCGGTTCGGGACGCCATCGCGAGGCCGCGGAGCAGGCGCTGCGCTTCACCGGCGCGCTGGCCGAGAAGGCGCCGAGGTTCGCGGGCTGGGGGCTGGCGGTCGCCGAGGCGGTGGCGGACGGGCCCCGTGAGGTGGCGCTCGTGGGTGAGTGGGGTGCGGGAACGTCAGACGGTGCCGGGACAGGCGACAAAGCAGACAAGGGCGACGGCGGCGCCGACGAATCACCCAGCAGCCAGGCCTTCCGCGCCCTGCACCAGATCGTCTTCGCCAGCAGCGCCCCGGGCCTGGTCATCGCGGTGACCCCGGCGGTCGGGACGGCGGACGGCGAAATCCTCCCCGAACTGCTCAGCGACCGGCCCACCATCAACGGTGAACCGGCCGCGTACGTCTGCCGTGGCTTCGTATGTCAGACCCCGACGACAGACCTCTCCGAGTTGGCGCTACAGCTGCGCTAGTTCTTGCCGGAGCCGACGTCGGAGCCGGACCCGGTCCCCGAATTCGGGTGAACGGCCTTCTCCTTCAGGGAGTCAGCCTTCGCCCCGCTGGGCACGCTCCGCGCCGGCGGAGCGGGCACCGACGCGATCGCCTTGTTCCATACCGGCGACTGCACGACCTTCGTGGCCTGATCCACCGTCAGCGGCAGTGCCGAGGCGGTGGTGCCGCCCTTCTCCTGGGCCTGGTTGAGGACCTGGAAGTCGACCAGGATGCCGTCGGTGCGGTACCACGAGACTTCGATCCGCTTCGAGGTCGGGTCGCCGTTGCCGGCCGGCCACTCGGGCCCGTTGAATATCTCCAGGTGCGAGCCGTCGGGCAGGTTCTGCACGGAGAAGTACGGCGGCAGCGAGCCGTTCGGGTCCTGCCAGGCCTCGCGGTTGACGACCAGTGAGACGCTACCGACCCCGGCCGGGTAGCTGACCTGCAGGGTGGCGAAGGGCCCGCCGGCGTCGCCCGTCCCGGCCTTGTACAGCACCTTCTCGTTGCTGAAGTGGTACGGCTGTAGCGTCTGCTTCAGCCACGTCACCATGTCGTCGCCGCTCACCGGCGGCGCGGCCGGGGTGGCCGGGCTGCTCGCGCTGCTCGGGCTGTTCGGGGCGGGGGCCGGGGGGGACGTCGGCGCGGCGAGCGCGCCATTCTGTGAGGTGGTGTGCGAGGTGCCGTGCGACAAGGCGGCCGATCCGGCCGAGACGCTCGTCCCCGAACCGTCGCTGCCGCCATGGTCGGGGACGACCATCGCCACCGTGCCGAACACCGCGGCCACGCCGAGCGTCGCGCCGGAGATCTGGGAGAAGCGGCGGGTGCGGCGTTTGCGCACGCCCCGCTCGATGCCGCCGGCGGTCAGCTTGCCGACGTTGGGGTGCAGGTCCTCTGTCGCGGTGCGCATGACACCGGCCAAGTCTTCAGGCATGTCAGCTTCCTTCTTTTTCGGAGCCACAGGGTTCTGATCTTCAGGTGAGGGCGAGATCCGGAAGCAGATCACCCAGCGAGCCCCGCAGCCGGGCCAGGGCCCGGTTGGTGCGGGTGCGCACCGCGCCGGAGCTGGCGCCCATGATGTGCGCCACCTCCTCAACGCTGCGGTCCTCCCAGAACCGCAGGACCAGCACGGCGCGGTCCTTGGCCGGCAGGGCCGCCAGGCCATCCAGCAAGGTCACGCGCAGGGAGGCGTCCGCCTCGTGGAACTCGGCCTCCGGCAGTCGGGACGAGGGCAGCTCCCGGGAGCTGCGCTTGCGCCGGGCCGAGATGAACGTCCGGGTCAGCACGGTCTGCGCGTAGGCGTCCGGGTTCTCGATCCGCCGCTTGCGCCCCCACACCGCGTAGACCTTGCCCAGCGTCTCCTGGACCAGGTCTTCGGCTTGGTGCCAGTCCCCGCTCATCAGGTACGCGGTACGGAACAGGTGTGGAGTCCGCGCCGAGGCGAACTCCAGGAACTCATCGTCGTGCTTCGCCATGGGCCACCCCGCGCTTCCCTCGTCGAACATTCCACCCGTACCGACGCAGGGCCTGCGGTCCGTGTTACAGACACTTCAATGCGTATTTCTACGTCGCCTGACGGATCAGGCTCCTGGTGCCCCGCGCCTACATTGGAGCCCGGCGCCGGAACAGGCAGCTGGCGCCGATGAACGCGTTCAGAACGATGCCACGAGAACCACTCATGCCGTACGGACCCGGGGTGTGGCCCGGCCCGATACGCCGCGACGGGTGGTGACGACGAGGGCGGTGCGACGTCTGAGTCGTCCACGATCGACCCGGCATAGATAAATAGACAAATTCACAGAGAGACGGTCACTGAGAGAAGCCTTCGAGAGGTCTTCGCGAGGGTCAACGGCGTCCCGTTGTGTGGACGGGTGCCGGTACCCGCGCTGGCTGGTGAAAGGACTGCAAGGACTGAAGGGCTAGAAGGAACTGGAGATTGCGGTGAAGCCGCGCGTGTGGCGCGCACACTGATCGACACAGGTCTCGCAGACCTCCCTGGGGGACCAGGGGCAGGGCCGGGCGTTCGCTGATGGCGAACGCCCGGCCCTCAGTCGTGTGCTCGGGAAGCTGTCGTAGTCGATGTAATCGTGTAATCGTGGATACATGAGTACACGGGAAGAACTGATCGAGAAGACCAGAGGGTGGTTCACGGGACGGCTGCCGGAGGACCTGTTCGAGGGCGCGCCGGAGGTCACCGTCGACCGTGAGGAGATCACGGTGGTCGGGCGGATACCGGAGCCCGCATATGCCGAAGGGGCCTCGGAGGCGGAGAAGGCCGCCGCCGTCGAAGGCCGGATCAAGGAGTTCCGGGAGCGCACGCGCGAGGCGCGGATGGCCGTGGCCCGGGACGCGGAGCACAAGTTCAGGCGCAAGGTCTCCTGGGGTGTGCGGTGCGGGGACCAGGGGCGGTTGTACACGCACCTGTCCGTGCCGGTGATGACCCGGCTGAAGCAGCCCGAGCGCGCGTTGCTGGACACCCTGGTGGACGGCGGTGTGGCGCGCAGTAGGAGCGAGGCGCTGGCCTGGTGCGTACGGCTCGTGGAGAAGCACGCCGGCGACTGGGTCGGCGACCTGCGGGACGCGATGCGCAAGGTCGAGGTGGTCCGGGAAGCCGGGCCGGACCGTGATGGCGGGCAGGCGGACGACGGCGGGCACGGGGACGACGCCGGGCACGTGGACGCCTAGTCTCCTGAGCCAGGGAGCCAGGAGACTAGTTCATCGGGGGAGTTTCACGGGGCGCCCGCTGCCGCCTTCGGGGCAGCTCATTACGGTTCGCTGAACAGCGGCGTCGCATGGGGTGCGGCGCCGCTTTCGGCGTCTAGCGTCGACGGCATGAGGGTTCTGGTCACCGGTTCCGCCGGGTTCATCGGGTCGCATGTCGTCGAGGCGCTGACGGCGGCCGGGCACGAGGTCGAGACGTTGGACCTGGTGGACGGCGCCGACGTGCGCGACGCCGGCGAGGTTCGCAGAGCCCTGCGCGGGGTGGACGCGGTCTGCCACCAGGCGGCGAAGGTCGGTCTGGACCGGACGGTCGCCGACGCGCCGGACTACGTGTCCCACAACGACTTCGGGACGTCTGTCCTGCTGGCCGGGATGGCTGAGACGGGAGTGCGCGCGCTGGTCTTCGCCTCGTCGATGGTCGTCTACGGCGAAGGCCGGTACGAGTGTCCCGAGCACGGCTGGGTCCGTCCCGGCCCGCGCCGCGAGGACGATCTGATCGCAGGGTCCTTCGAACCGCCGTGCCCGATCTGCGCAGAGCCGTTGGCCCCCGGTCTGGTCGGCGAGGACGCGCCGCTGGACCCGCGCAACGTCTACGCCGCCTCGAAGGTGATGACCGAGTACCTGGCGGCGTCCTGGGTGCGGCTGGCCGACGGCGTCCGGGCCGTGGCCCTGCGCTACCACAACGTCTACGGCCCCCGGCTGCCACGCGACACGCCCTACGCGGGAGTCGCGGCACTGTTCCGCTCGGCCCTGCTGCGGGGCGAGGCGCCGGCGGTGTTCGAGGACGGCGGCCAGCGGCGGGACTTCGTCCACGTGCGGGACGTCGCGACCGCGAACGTGGCCGCTCTGGAGTGGGCTTTCGACACGGCCGGACGTGGGGCGAGCGAGCTGCGCGCCTACAACGTCGGCAGCGGAACGCCGCGCACCGTCGGCGAGATGGCCGCCGAACTGGCCCGGGCGATGGCCGGTCCGGCGCCGGTGGTGACCGGCGGCTACCGGCTCGGGGACGTCCGGCACATCACGGCGTCCAGCGCCCGGATCCGCGACGAACTCGGTTGGCGGCCGCGGGTCGACTTCGCCGACGGGATGGCGGAGTTCGCGCTAACCCATTCGCTCGCCTAGCGCGCCGATCGCGGGGCCGCTGCCCAAGCTGGTGCTATGAGTACTGACTACAGCGGCGGCCAGGACCCTGCGAACAGCGTGATGGTGAGCACGATGAACGACCTGCCCGGCTTCCGGATCGAACGGGTGTTGGGCGAGTGCTTCGGGCTGACGGTCCGCGCGCGCAACATCGGCAGCTCGTTCGGGTCGGCGATGAAGTCGCTGAAGGGCGGCGAGCTGAAGGGGCAGACCAAGATGCTCGTCGACAGCCGGATGGAGGCGATGGCCCGGCTGACCGAGGAAGCTGCGAACCGGGGTGGCAACGCCGTGCTGGCGATGCGGTTCGAGACCTCGCCGGGCGAGCTCGGAACTGAGATCTGCGCTTACGGGACCGCGTGCGTGGCCAGCCCGATCAACTAGGGCTTAACTCAACCAGGGCTTGGCTCGACCAGGGCTAGCTCAACCGGGGCTTAGCTCGACCAGGGTCAGCTCGACCAGAGCTAGTCGGCGTAGTCCACTCAGCGCCCGAGGAACTTGCCGAGCTTCTTCGGCTTGGGATACCGCACCGAGACCTCGCCGAACAACGCGATCCCGCGCAGCACCACGACCGGCGAGTCCGGGGTGATCGGCACGTCGCCGGCGGCGTTGCGGTCCGAGCCGCTGCGCGACCCGAAGACCGCGGTGCCCTCGTCCCGCACCACGACGCCGTGCGGCACCTTGATCTCGATCGAGCCGAACACCGCGTTCGCGACGATGACCACCTCGCGCTGGGTCAGCACGGCCTCCCGCAGGTCGATCGTGACCTGGCCGAAGATCGCCGCGGCGGTGGTCTGGGACGGCACCAGCCAGCGTCCGCCGCGCTTCTGCTCGGCGAAGACCGCGGTGACGCTGGAGCCCGGCGCGTAGTCGGCGGGCATCGCCGGAATCGGGTTGCCCGGGCCCGGCACGGGGGACGCGGTGTGGGTGTGGCGCTGCGGCAGGTCCGACAGCAACGGCGTCAGTTCGCCGAGCGTCTTGGCCTGATACGTGCGGTCCAGACGCTCGTTGTGCTCCTCGACGTCCAGACGGCCCTCGGCGTAGGCCTCCCGGAGGGCTTCGGCCACGCGGTCCCGGTCGGCGTCGGAGGCGCGCATGGTGTTGTGGGGATCGTTGGCCGGAAAAGCTGCGGGCACGCTCACCTTGTGCACTATACGCGGGGCGATCGTGGGAAGGGCTTGTCGTCGCCGGGCTCGGCGGGCTCGGCGAGGCCGGCGGGCCTCAGCGGGCTCGGGGGTTCGGGAGGCTCGGCGGAACTCGGCGGGTTCGGCGGGCTGAACGGGGCCGCGAGGCGCGATCTGAGGCGGCGCCTACTCTTCAGCGCTTGTCTCGACGTTCAGCGAGGCCTCCCGCACGGCCGCCTCGGGGTCCCCGGCGCGCACGGCGTCCAGCAGGGTGCTGTGCCCGGCGACGAGGAACCGGTCGAAGTTGGTACGCAGGGCCCGGTCGTACAGAACAGTGCGCAGCGCGCTGCCGATCTCCAGGTAGAGGTCGAGCAGCAGGGGGTTCCCGGCGGCGGCGACCATCGCGGTGTGGAAGTTCGCGTCCGCCTCGACCCACTCGTCGACCCACGAGTTGTCGCCCGGACTGGCCTTCTCGACCTTGCGCGCCGCCACGTCGCGGGCGGCCAGGGCGTCTGTGCACGCGTCGAGGTCGGCGGCGTCGGCCCGGCCGGCGGCCAGTCGCGCGGCCTCGACCTCGATGGCGCGGCGGACTTCCTGCACGTGGTCGTGCGTCGTCGCCTGGATCTCGCGGCGCAGGGCACCGGACAGCTCGCTTCGGGCCCGGACGTACGTCCCGTCGCCGCGGCGCACTTCCAGCAGCCCGGCGTGCGCCAGCGCCCGCACCGCCTCGCGGACCGTGCCGCGCCCCACGTTCAGGGCCTCGACCAGCTCCGGTTCGGTGGGGATGCGGGTGTCCACGGGCCAGGCGCCGCTGCTGACCTGTTCGCGGAGCTTGTCGATGACTTCGTCGACCAGGGAGCCGCGCTGGATGCCGGTGAGTCCGTTCGCCACGACGGCAGTCTTTCAGTTCGCGGCCGGGGCCATCGAGTCGGACTCCCCGCCGGGCGCTGCCAACGTGCCGCGCTTGGGTGATCCCACGTAGGCCGCGACCACTCCCTGGGCCAGCACCACGACCACCATGATGGCCAGCGGGACGGTCCAGCTGTGCAGCGCGTGGCCCAGGAGGCCGAACATGATCGGGCCCATCGCGGCGATGAGGTAGCCGGCGGACTGGGAGAACGCGGACAGCGCCGCGGTGCCGGCCGGGGAGCCGCCGCGCAGCCCGATCATCGTCAGCACCAGCGGGAAGGCGGCCATGCCGATGCCGATCAGGACCGCGGCCAGGTAGGCCAGCGAGGCCGGGGCGACGATCAGGGTGCCGAACCCGAGGGCGAAGACCACGCCGAGGGCCATGGCCAGCAGCCGCTGGCTGGGCAGCCGGGCGGCGGTCAGCGGCACGATGAACGACAGCGGCGCGTTGACCGCGAACGTCACGCTCAGCACGGTGCCGGCGGCCGCCGAGGACATGCCGTGGTCGTGCAGCACGGTCGGGATCCAGCCCATGACCACGTAGCCGGACATGCTCTGCAGGCCGAAGGCGACGGTCATGGCCCAGGCCAGCTTGGACTTGGCCAGCGACTTCAGCGGGATGTGCGGAGCCTGCGCGGCGGTGGCGGCCGTGCGGTCGTGGCGGCGGCGGTGCGGGTGGCTGGCCATCCACAGCGCCAGGCCGGCCAGGGCCGGGATGGTCCAGAACTCCAGGCCGCGGGAGGGGCCGCCGAGGGTGTCGGACAGCGGGACGGCGATGCCCGCGGCGACGGTCGAGCCCAGGGCGATCATCGTGGAGTAGATGCCGGTGATGGCGCCGATCCGGTGCGGGAAGTAGGTGCGCACCACGACCGGCAGCAGCACGTTGCCCAGCGCGATGCCGACGCCGGCCAGGACCGAACCGCCCAGCAGGCCCGGGACGTCCGGGATGCCGCGCACCGCGGAGCCGGCGACCAGGACCGCCAGGCTCGCGGCCAGCACCGAGCCGGCGCCGTGCCGACGGGCCAGCCAGGAGCCGGCGGGACCGGCGAAGGCGAAGATCACGACCCAGAGCGTGGGGAGCAGGGTGACGACGCCGGCCCCGAGGTGCAGGCGGTCGCGGAGCTGGTCCAGCAGCGGGCCGGTGGAGGAGACGCCGAGCCGCAGGTTGGCCGCGACCAGGATGATCCCGGCCAGGATCAGCGCGCCGCCGGCCAGGTGCTGCTGGTCGCGCTCCTCGGGGTCGGCCGGTTCGGTGGGCTCGCCCAGGCGCTCGATGGTTTCCAGGGCTGTGGTGGTTTTGAGAGTTCCGGCGGTTTCGAGAGTTCCGGCGCTTTTGAGGGCTCCCGCGCTGTCGAGGGCGCCGGTGGTCTCAGTCTCAGGGCTTTCGACGAGCTCGGCGGGACCGTCGTGGCCGGTGCGGCCGGTGCGGCGGTGCTTGCCCCGGGACGCGCCGGGCCGATCGAGCGATATCGTCATGCGTCCGATGGTAAGACGTATGATGTTTAGCGGCAACTTCCCGTGCGGCGGGTGTGGCACACGGCACAAGCAGGGGCTCCGTGGGGCGTGAGTACGCTGGAGACATGCCTGACTTCGAGTACGCCGACCTCCTCCCAGCGGGGCCGGACGAGACCCCGTACCGCCTGCTCACCACCGAGGGCGTCAGCACCGTCGAGGCCGGCGGGCGCACGTTCCTGCAGGTGGAGCCGGAGGCGCTGCGGCTGCTCACCGAGACCGCGATGCACGACATCGCGCACTACCTGCGGCCCACCCACCTGCAGCAGCTGCGGAACATCCTGGACGACCCCGAGGCCTCGCCGAACGACCGGTTCGTGGCGCTGGACCTGCTGAAGAACGTCAACATCTCGGCCGGCGGCGTGCTGCCGATGTGCCAGGACACCGGCACCGCGATCGTGATGGGCAAGCGCGGCCAGAACGTGCTGACCGCCGGCGGCGACGAGGCGCACATCGCGCGCGGGGTGTACGACGCCTACACCCGGCTGAACCTGCGGTACTCGCAGATGGCGCCGCTGACGATGTGGGACGAGAAGAACACCGGCTCGAACCTGCCGGCGCAGGTCGAGCTGTACGCCACCGACGGCGAGGCGTACAAGTTCCTGTTCATGGCCAAGGGCGGCGGTTCGGCGAACAAGTCATACCTGTATCAGGAGACGAAGGCGATCCTGAACCCCAAGGCGATGATGAGGTTCCTGGAGGAGAAGATCCGCTCCCTGGGCACCGCGGCCTGCCCGCCGTACCACCTGGCGATCGTGATCGGCGGCACCTCGGCGGAGTTCGCGCTCAAGACGGCCAAGTACGCCTCCGCGCACTACCTGGACACGATGCCGAAGCAGGGCTCGATCACCGCGCACGGCTTCCGCGATCTGGAGCTGGAGGCCGAGGTGCTGGAACTGACCCGGCAGATCGGCATCGGCGCGCAGTTCGGCGGCAAGTACTTCTGCCACGACGTGCGCGTCATCCGCCTGCCCCGGCACGGCGCCTCGCTGCCGGTGGCGCTGGCCGTCTCCTGCTCGGCCGACCGCCAGGCGCTGGGCAAGATCACCAGCGAGGGCGTGTTCCTGGAACAGCTGGAGTTCGAGCCCGGCCACTTCCTCCCGGAGACCACGGACGAGCACCTCGACGACGACGTGGTCCGCGTCGACCTGACCCGCCCGATGTCCGAGATCCGCTCGGAGCTGTCGCAGTACCCGGTGAAGACCCGGCTGTCGCTGACCGGCACCCTGGTCGTGGCCCGCGACATCGCGCACGCCAAGATCAAGGAACGCCTCGACGCCGGCGAGCCGATGCCGCAGTACATGAAGGACCACCCGGTGTACTACGCCGGCCCGGCCAAGACCCCCGAGGGCTACGCCTCCGGCTCCTTCGGCCCGACCACCGCCGGCCGCATGGACTCCTACGTGGCGCAGTTCCAGGCCGCCGGCGGCTCGATGGTGATGCTGGCGAAGGGCAACCGCTCCAAGCAGGTCACCGACGCCTGCGCCGAACACGGCGGCTTCTACCTCGGCTCGATCGGCGGCCCCGCGGCCCGCCTGGCGTTGGACTGCATCAAGAAGGTCGAGGTGCTGGAGTACGCCGAGCTCGGGATGGAGGCCGTGTGGCGGATCGAGGTGGAGGACTTCCCGGCTTTCATCGTGGTGGATGACAAGGGGAATGACTTCTTCCAGGACACGACCGGTCCGGTGATGCGGATCGGGAACAAGCCGCCGACTGCGTGATCACAGGGCTCTGACGAGCCACAACGAGAGGCCCCGGCGTGTCGGATGACGTGCTGGGGCCTTGTGTTTAGGCGCTCATGCGCGAACGTGACTACCGGTCTATGCGAGAACGTGACTAGCCGTTGACCGGCTGCTGAGCCGTCCCTAGCCTCGCCAATAGTGATCAGGCCATCACCAGCGAGGGAGACACGCTGTGAAGCTCACGCTTATCAGTGGCGGGGACTGCGACCCTGAGCAAGGCGACGACTGTAAGTCTGGCGACTGCCCGACCGTGTTCGTCACGGACCGGGGTACTGTCGCCGTTCAGGGCTACGTGGTGGACCGCGCGACACCAGATGGAGAGGGGATTGTGGAGATCCCCCGAGAGATCTTGTTGGAGGCTGCCCGTGCTCTTGGCCGGTGATGAGTGGGCTCGGTACTTCACGAGTTTCACACGGTCCGCGTTCCGGCTGGAGACGCTACCCGTGTACACGATGCCTGACGAGGCAGAGGAGTTCCTGGGATTCCTTGCAGGAGAGCTACCGTCTGAGGGCTATCACTACGGGTGGCTTGACACCGTTGCTACGGCGGCGGCTGAGGGCCGGCCAGTTCAGCGCGTCCGTGTTCTGCGACGGCCGCTGAGTGACTACATCCGCTATGAGTTCGCCTACGGGTATGACTACAACGTTCCCGCTGGTGAAGACATCCGTATTGTCGACATCACGGACCGCGATCCCGATTTTCCGTGCGAAGACTGGTGGCTTTTCGATGAGACCACCGTGGTTCGGATGCTGTACCGGCCGGATGGGACACAGATCGGTCGGGAGCTTGTAGAAGATCCCGACTTGGACCAGTACATCAAGTGGCGTGACCTGGCGCTTGCCGCGTCGGTTCCCTATGGGGAGTACCCGCACTGATTGAGCCTGAGGGGCAAGAACAACAGCGAGCCGACCTCGCCGCCGCTCTCAAGGAACTGCGGCGGGTTTCCGGCTTGTCCGGGGAACGTCTTGCTGTACGAACGGGGATGAGCCAAACCAAGATCAGCCGTATTGAAACCGGACGGGCGTTGCCCTCCGTCTTCGACGTGCAGGCCATCCTTCGAGCCCTCGAAGTGCCCAGGGTCCAAGCCGATGAGCTGATGGAACTCGCCCGGCTGGCGAACACCGAGTATCGAGACTTCCGCACTGAGCGCCGTACTGGGCTTCTCCAGTTGCAACGCGAGTTTGAGGCGCTTGAGCGCGACGCTCACGAGATCCGGCACTTCCTTCCCACCATGCTTACAGGGCTGTTGCAGACGCCCGAATACGCCAGAGCCACGGACATCGCGGCTCAGCCCAAGGCGCTCGCGAAGCGCCTTGCACGGCAAGCCGTGCTTTATGAGCGGTCCAAGTCGTTTACGTTCCTCCTTACTGAAGCGGCCGTGAGATGGCCGCTCTTGCCGTTTGATGCGATGGCCGTGCAGGTGGACCGCCTGATTTCCGTTGCGCTCTTACCGAGTGTGCGACTCGGTGTGACGCCGTTCCGGGCACCGCTGCCCGTGTCCCCGCTCAACGTCTTCACGATCTACGACGAAGTGCTGGCGACAGCGGAAACACTTGGCGGGATGATCATCATGCGTGATCCCCGAGACGTGGCCATTCACCTTGAAGAGTTCCGGGAGTTCGAGCGATTCACGCTCTGGGGTACCGATGCAACCGACCTCTTGGCGTCGCTCGCGGCGGAGTTCCGCGCCCGCGCCTGAGCAATCTATGCAATCTATGCGAGTACGTGACTCGTCCTATCCGGCCTTCTACCTGCGTCGTTATGGTCTAAAAGATCTGAGACGTACAGAAGGGAACAGGCCGTGAGGACGACAAGCCACGCAATCACTGCCGTGAAGCCGATGACCGGTCCGGCGGAGCCCGGACGCTACTTCGTTGCCAACCAGCGGTGCGTGCCGGTGGCCATGCTCAAGCCTGGCCAGTGGGTGCACCTGGACCCGGACTCGGCCTGGCACGAGGTGGCGAAGGTGGGACGGCCCTACGACGCTCCGGTGCCGGGGACGGCTGCCAAACAGTGGCGCAAGTTCGTCACGGTGGAGTTTGCCAGCATCCCCGATCAGACGTTTCTTGCCAGCTCGAAGCTGTGGGCGCGCGACGACGAGGAAGGCAACTAGGAGAAGCCGGAGACAGGCATGTCGGTTCCGAGTAGTCAGACCAAGATGGCCTCTGCGCTCGTCCCCGAGGGCGCGTTCATCTTCCGCGATCACGTGGGTTGAGTCCAGGCCGAACGGGTCGAAGAGTGCGGGCCGTTAGTGAAGATCTTCAACATGGGCCACGCGGCGCCGATCCAGCTCCTCAACACCGAGGACGTAGACGTGTGCCTACCGCTGTGACTCCGAGACTCCCGCCGATCCCGTACCGGTCGGCGGGTCACCTGAGCCGGCCAATTGCTGTAAAGCACCCCCTGATCCACCCTTCCGCCTGTTGAGGCGACTTCCCCCCGTGGCGCGTGCCGGGCGGGCGGGTGCGCCACCGCTAAGCAGGAGAGAAGCTGTGACAACCGTTGGCGTGATTGTCGTACTGGTCATGCTTGGGTTCGCCTACCAGTCGTTCCATCAGGACACCGCATCCGGTGTTCAGTGTCCGGCGCGTTCGTCCGCGCCGTCACGGTGAGCCCTGACAGGCTGATCTGATGAGAGAACGAATCTGGACGTTCATCGGGAGGCACGCCGGGGGCGTGCAATGGCGCATCCTGTGGGTCACACAACCCAAATTCATCGTTGGCGTGTCCGGGCTCGTCAGGAACGAGCACGGGCAAGTTCTTCTGATCAAAGGCCGCATGTGGAAGCCGTCACGGCCGTGGGGGCTGGTCACCGGCTACGCGAAGGGTTGCGAGACGTGGGATCAGACGGTAGTGCGCGAAGCACGCGAGGAAACCGGCTACGTGGTGAAGACCCGACCTGAGCCGGTCGCGCTGGTGACCGGGTTCAAGCTCCGCGCGGAAGTCGTCTTTCTCGGCGAGTTCATCGGCGGAACCTACCGGCCGGACCCCAAAGAAGTTCTCGACGCCGGGTTCTTCGACCTCGACGCGCTACCAGACGGCCTGTTGCCGTCGCACAGAGACCTGATCCATCAGCATCGCTACTGGTTCAAGGGGGACAACGACAATGGGCGTGCTCACGCCGAACGAGAAGCTGACCGGGACCACGGAACAGAAGCGGGAGATCCTTGACCGGCTGACGCGGTACCGGACTGATCCCCGGCGCACGTTGCGCCTGGCAGAGAAGTATCCGCACCTGACGTTCTCCACTATGGATGAGGTCGTGGCCGACCTGTCCGGCCCAGATACAGAGGTGTTCGCGGCCGGTCTGGAGTTGGCCCGTGACCGCTTCGCCGCGTTGGGGCAATCGGAGTTGTTGCCTCAGGAACGGGTGTTCATGGCCGTGGCCTCAACGGCTGGCGGCTTCGGCGGTTTCCATGACCGGCTGTTGCCACGTCGCACGCCGGATGACACCCAAGCGCCCGGGTACCGGTATGTGCAGGCGGCGGCTGTGATCAGCCGCTACGGAGACCGGACCGGTATCACCCCCGCAGCGCCGGGCATGGTCGGGGCGGATCTCCTTCACGCCTACGTTCATGACTGCTGCCACTTCCTGACGTTCCGGTCGTACCGGCTCGGTGCCGATGATGGCGGATACGGCATTCACCGCTCACAGCACGGCATCAACTTCCGCCGGGCGTCCGGCAGCACCTACTCATCCCGCGACCCACAGGGTTCGACCACGACACGGAATCTCGGCGTCATCATGGAAGGCGCGTTCGATGTGGACGCGACCACCGTGACGCGGGAAGCCGTGACCAAGACCGGGCTTTCCTGCCCGCCTGGCGGCATCGACCACCACGCCTTCCTAGACGCCGTTGGGGAGGTTCAGGCGGTACCCGCCACGGCTCCGTGGCTTGAGTCGATGAACGGCTACGTGCAGGGCATCAACGCCCCATATGACGTGTTTTTATCGGAGGTAGGCGGACCCGACTCGCAGGAACTCCATGAGGTCATCATTACCGCGACTCTCGGCGGGAACCTGGTAACGCTCCAATCTTGGCTCGATGAGCGGTACGGGCCGGGCGAGTTCACGGCCCTGTTCCGGTCCGAGACGTACGCCGCGTAGCGCAGCAAGCGGATCTTCCGCTACGTGCCGCATCAGCCACCCTTTAGGTATCGAGTGAACGTTCAGACCGACCGTACGTCAGTGTTCGTGCATAGTTGGAGTTATGTCGGCTATTGCAACCGTGGTTGTGCCCCTGGCTAGCGGGCTTGGAGGCGCGTTGATCGGCACGTTGGGTGCGGTTTTCGGCCCGATCAAGCTTCAACGGGTACGGTCAGAGGAGGACCAGGAACAGCAGGCAGAGGCCCGCCGAGCAGAGGAGGAAGCGCAGATACTTGAGGCGATCTCAATGGTGCGAACCCAGGTACGCAGATGGCTTACCGCCGTTGAACTCGTATGGCAAGATCTCCTGGCGGGCGCTGCCTGCGATTCTGCGAGATTTGATAGCGCGGTCCTTCCGCCACTTGAGGCAGCGACAAGCGCTATTCACCTGTTAGTGCGGCGCGGGTTTCCGTTTGTCGAGAACGCTGAAAGGACGCCGCCCGTAAACGGGCTACACGAAATCACCGTTGCCGCGCGTGAGTTCGCTATAAGATTCAAGCCTGGTTCGCGGTTTAATGCCCCCTCCTTCGTGCAGGACGCACGCAAGCTCCACCAGTCGGTAAATGAATATTTTCTGGGACGATCGGCGGAGGTGCTAAAGATGTCGGCCACCCAGAAGGGGTTCCGCACTCTAGCCGTTAGTCCAGAATACACTGACTAAGGCTAGTAAAGCTCGCTTCTGCACCTTCCTTGGCGAAGGCAAGAAACGGCATGCCCGGACGTGGGACGACGTCGATACTTTCGAGCAGAAGGAGTCGGGAGAGGGCGACGTCAGTCGGGTCCTGCTGCGCACCGGTTCCGGACGCCGGCGCGTGCTGCCGGCGCCGATGAACGCGTCATGGGGGCTGGACAACGATCTGGGCGCGAAGGTTCGCGATCTGCGGGCGCGGCTGGCGATGGCTCGCGGCGAAGTCGAGGTGGGTGGCCGGTCGGCTGAGGTGCGCGGCCGCTGAGCTACTGCTTTCGCGCCATCGCCGCTTCGAGGATCGCTCTGGCATGCGCCTCGGCGACGGCCTCGTCGTTGAGGAGATAGGGCGGGCACGCCTCCATCGTTGGAGGCTGGGCGTCGGCCGGGGGCTGGCTGTCGCTGTCGGCCAGAGCCGCGATGAGCTCGGGGATCTGGTCGGCGCCGAGCTGGTGCGGGCGTAGTTCGGTCAGGCCGGTGAAGATGAACGCCACCTGGTTCTCGCCCGGGGTGTAGCGGAATTCGTACTCTGCGAAACCCGCGACGGCGCCGCCGATGTCGTTCCCGGTCTCCGCGGAGCTGCCGCGGGGTGTGCCGCGGGTCAGGGCGGCGCCCATGACGTCGGCGTCCTGGCCGCGGCGGGCGTTGGGGCGGGCGAGGAAGGGGCAGGTGAAGGCAGCGAAGAGCATGCAGGTGCGGTGGCCGGGCGCTTCGGGGGAGGGTGCCTTGTTGGCGACGCTGCGGCCGGCGGCCTGGGCCGCGACCAGTGCTTCCGTTTCGGCGGCTGCTATCACGCGGTAGACCGGGCCCGGCGGCATCGGGGTGCCGCAGATCGAGCAGCGGCGCTCGACTGCGCAGATCAGCGAGCGGGCGGCGCTGGTGATGGCGAACGTCGGGTTGCCTTCGGGATCGCGCGGCGTGATGGCCGGGGTGGGGTAGCCGCGGAGATCGTGCGGCAGGGCGGCTATCGCGGGCGGCACCGGGGTCGCGCGGGGCGTCATGGCGCTATTGAAGCACCGGCGCGGGGACTGTGGGGCGTGATCAACTGCGCGGTACGTGGCGGTAGCATCACGAAACGGTCATCACCGCGCAAAAGTTGATAACCGATCGGCAACAACCCTTGGCGTTTCAGCTATTTCTCAGCATGATTTGCTGGTGGGTCGGAGCTGGCGCTTCACCTGGGGCGGGGACTGATGAAGCGTCAGCTCCGCTTGCCGTTTTCCGGGCGGTGTGGGGCGGG
>NZ_JAAFZA010000223.1 GCF_015356865.1 Catenulispora pinisilvae | reverse complement strand
CGGAGACTGCGTAACCATGTCAAGAAGATCATCGGTAAGCCGTGTGCGGGAGAACCGCACGCACGGATTGAAAGGGGACAGAGGAAACGGGCTCTCACGAGCACCGCGCCTCTAACTACCAATGGAATCGACTTATCAGACGGCCGAAGAACTCCTAGCCGCGTTGCGTGCCGGTGAAGTCACCTCGGTGGAGCTGACCGATGAGGCGATCGCCCGGATCGAGCGGGATGACGAGGCGATCAATGCGATCTGTGTGCCGGACTTCGACCGGGCTCGGGATGCCGCACGGCGGGCCGATCAGGCGCGGGCCCGCGGCGAGGATCGGGCTCTGCTCGGTATTCCGGTGACGGTCAAGGAGTCCTACAACGTTGCCGGGCTGGCCACGACCTGGGGTATGCCGCAGTATCGGGACTTTATGCCGGCCGAGGACGCGGTGCAGGTGTCGCGGATCAAGGATGCCGGGGCGGTGGTGCTCGGTAAGACCAATGTGCCGCTGGGGCTGCAAGATATACAGAGCTTCAACGAGATCTACGGCACCACCAACAATCCGTGGGATCACGCTCGTACGGCGGGCGGGTCCTCCGGGGGGTCGGCGGCGGCGCTGGCGTGCGGGTTCGGTGCGTTGTCCATCGGTTCTGACATCGCCGGTTCGCTGCGGACGCCCGCGCATTTCTGCGGGGTCTACTCGCACAAGCCGACGCTCGGGCTGGTGGCCAACCGCGGCATGGTGCCGCCGGCGGTGCCGGCGTTGCCGTCCGAGCTCGATCTCGCCGTCGTCGGTCCGATGGCGCGTAGCGCCCGGGACCTCACGCTCCTGCTCGACGTCATGGCCGGGCCGGACCCGCTGACGCTGGGCGTCGCCTACGACCTGAGGCTGCCTGCCGCGCGCCATGAGCGGCTCGGCGACTTCCGGGTCCTGGTCCTCGACGAGCATCCGCTGATCGCGACCGGGGCTGCTGTGCGGCAGGGCGTGGACCGGGTGGCCGCCGCGCTGGTCGACGGCGGCGCCCGCGTCGAACGGCACAGTACGCTGCTGCCCGACCTGGCCGAGGCCGCGAGGCTCTACACGCAGTTGCTGCTCTCGGGCACCCGCGCGCGTTTCCCCATCGACGCGCTGGAGGAACTGCGGGCGCGCGCCGCCGCACTGCCCGCGGACGATCAGAGCCTGAGTGCTGCGCGGTTGCGCGCGGTGGTGTTCAGCCACAGCGACTGGATGGAGGCGAACAGCGGTCGCGAACTGCACCGGCACGGCTGGCGGCAGCTGTTCGCCGAGTTCGACGCCGTGGTGTGCCCGATCACGCCGACGGCTGCGTTCGCGCACGACCACATCCCCAATCTGTTGGAGCGGCACATCGACGTCGACGGCGCCGAGTACCCGTACCTCGACCAGCTCGTCTGGGCCGGTCTGGCCACCATGCCCGGCCTGCCCGCCACCGCCATTCCCACGGGCCGGTCCCCCGAGGGCCTGCCGGTGGGGGTGCAGCTCATCGGGCCGATGTTCGAGGACCGCACCCCGCTGCGGCTGGCTGAACTGCTCGAGGAGGTGATCGGCGGCTTCCAGGCGCCTCCGAAGTAGGTGGGGCGCGGCGGTCCCGACCTGATGGCAGGGGCGTTAGAACCCTGTCAATCAATCGGTCAATCGGTCTCGGGCAGGGTCCGCGGCAGCCCGAAGTGCGCCATGAGGTTGGTGCTGAAGCTGGTGACCGCGGTGATGCGGTCGCCGGCGGTGGTGATGACCAGGAAGCAGTAGGCGTGGTGGACGCTGGTGTGGGGGTCCGCCAGGTACAGGCCGAAGGCGGGCTGGCCGTTGGCGCGGGTGGCGACCACGCGGTAGGTACGGCCCGGGCGGAAAGCGGCGGTGGCCAGGATCCGGTGCGCTGATTCGATGCCGCGGTACTCCAGCATGGCCGGGGGCATGGACAGCCGCACGTCGGTGACGAACAGGTCGATCAGCGCGTCCAGGTCGGCGCGTTCCAGGGCGTCGGTGAATCGGGCGACGAGCCGGTGTTCGGCGGCGCTGTCGGGGCGGCGTGCGGGTCTGCGGCTGCCAAGCCCGGCGCTGCGGCCGTCGGTCCCGTTGCCGCTACCACCGCTACTGCTGCCGTCACTGCCGTCACTGCTGTCGCTGGCCCCGCTATCGCCGGACTCGGACTCGGACTCGCCGAGGTGGCTGTCAACCGTCGCGCGGGCACGTTTGAGAGCGCTGCTCACAGCCTCCTGCGTCGTATCGAGCATCTGCGCGACCTCGGCGGCGTGATAGCCCAGGACGTCACGCAGCACGAGCGCGGCGCGCTGCCGCGGAGGCAGCAGTTGCAGCGCGGTGATGAACGCCAGCGAGATCGCCTCGGTGCTCTCGTAGCGCGCCTCGGGCCCCGGCCGCTGATCGACGAGGTGGTCGAGCAGGACATCGGGATAGGGCTCCAGCCAGGGCGGGGCGTCGCCGACGCCGGTAGCCGCGGCCACGGCGGCCTCCGGTAGCGGCGCGGCGATGCGGGGACGTCGGCTGTCGGCGCGCAACATGCTCAGACACCGGTTGGTCGCGATCTGATACAGCCAGGTCCGCAGCGAGGACCGCTGGCCGAACTCGCCCAAGCTACGCCAGGCCGACACAAGCGTCTCCTGAAGTGCGTCCTCGGCGTCCTGCAACGACCCCAGGATGCGGTAGCAGTGCACCTGCAACTCGTGGGAATGGCCCTGGACCAGGTCGCGGAACGCGTTGTGGTCGCCGGCCCGAGCCCGGGCGATCAGCTCCGAAGTATCGGCCGCCGCACCTGCTCCCCTTGCGCTCATCCCCGCCGTGTCCGTCTCTATCGGCATGCATCCTCGCCCTTCTTCTCCACGATGAGCCCGTCGATGAACCCAACGATGCAGACGCCGCCGGCCCGAGGAATTGGGCGGTCGGCGCGCGCCCAATTCCTCGCGCGCCCGGCGTCCACCCGGTTAGAGGCGCTTCCAGACCGGGACGCGCCCCCTGGACACAGAACAGGACCACACCTCATGACCAAGTACGTCTTCTCCTTCCGCGTCCCCGCCGACTACGCGCCGAACGCCGACACCCCGGCGGAGTGGAAGGCCTGGTTCGGCGCCCTGGGCCCGGCCCTGGTGGACGTCGGCAACGCGGTCACCGACTACGCCCGCCTCGGCGAGGTCGGCGGCGCCGGCTTCCGGATGGTCGCCTACTCGGTGGTGGCCGCCGACGACATGGACACCGCGCTGGCGCTGGCCAAGGGCTGCCCGGTGCTGCGGGTCGGCGGCGGCGTCGAGATCGGGCCCGTGATGGAAACCGCCGGGTCGTGAGCGACGCGATGACCGCATCGACGACACCACCAGCACCGCCGCCGGGGCAAGGCTCGTTCCTGGCCACCGGACGCGGCCGGCTCACGCTGGCGCTGCTGTGCGCGGTGACGTTCCTGGACGTCATGGACGGCGCGATTGTCAACGTCGCCCTACAGCCGGAGTCCCGGGGCATTGTCTACCGCTGTCCCGGGACTCCGTTGTCCGCAGCCGCGATCCGTTCCAGAACCGCTTCCAGAACGGCCGTGTAACCGGCCCGCTTGTCGGGGCGGGCGTGGCCGGCGGCCCGGCGCAGGGCGGGGACCGCCGGGGTGCCGATCCTGACGAGCCCGGATGCGGCCTCGGCGCGGACGGTCGGGTGCGGATGTTCGAGCAGGGCGACCATCGCCGGGATCGCCGGTTCCCAGCCGGCGTAGCTGAGCGTGCGGATCGCCATGCGGAGCACGTCCGGTTGCGGGTCGGTCAGCAGGATCGACGTGTGCCGCAGGTAGGCGTCACGGTCCAGGAGGCGGCGCGCGGTGCGGTGTGCTTGGAGCCGGACCTTGGGCTTGGGGTGGGTCAGCAGCTCGGCCAACAGCTCTTGCAAGACGTGCGGGTCTTCCGGGGCAGGGCCCTGACTGGTTTTGTCGACAATCGGCATCTCGCCGAGACGCAGGAGCGCCCGACGGATCTGATCTGGCTGCCCGGACCTGGCAAGGTCGATCAGTTCTGCACGGGAAGTCCCATGCGACGCTTTCGGGACCTGCGCGTGGTCACGCAGGACTGTCAGTGCCGCGACGTCCTGCTGCTTGGCATCCAGGCCACGCAGCGGACCGTCGGTGAGGAGGATGCTGTCGGCAAGCGCTTCCTCTCCTTCGGACCGGAGCCGTTCACAGAGCTCGGTCAAAAGCGGCGTACGGAGCAATGGGCGCCCGGACAGCAGCTCCACGAAGCCCCACTCACGTGCCTCCAGACGGCTGCTGAGAACCTCCGCAAGAAGATCCCCGTCGGCGCGCCGCAGGAAGTGCCGCACCTGTTGACGGACGACCGGCGGACCCTGCTGCCACCAGTCCAACAGCAGCGGGACCAGGACTTCCGTGTCCTCCGGACGCAACTCCCCGGCCGCGATCAGTACCCTGTCGGGCCGGATGCCGTCGGCCCGCAGTTCCGCCTCGCTGAGCGTACGCACAGCGCTGGCCAGGACGACATCGGCACCCAGGTCGATCTCGCCACGCAGATACGGCCGCAGCAAGGCGAACCTGATGTCGGGCTCAGGCCACGTCCACAGGATCCGGGCCGCGCTATCGCGGCGCTCGCGGTCCGGGGCGGCCAGCATCGCCAGCAGCCGCTCCCGCAGCGCGGCCGAGCGCGGCTGGTCGAGATCGTCGGCGCGCGCAATCCGCGGTGCCGGAACCGGAATCGGAATCGGTACGCGGGCGAGTTCGGCGACCGTCCAGGACGGCACGTCCAGGGGCTGGATCGCGAGCATCCAGTCGAGAAGGTCGGCACGGACCTGCACGCCGGCGGATGCGAAGACGTCGATGAGCGCGTCCAGACGGTCCTGGAGGGCAGGCACCGCATCCGTGCGGCCACGGAACGCTTCCAGCGTGGCCCGTGTGCGGACGGCAGCGACCAGATCGACACGCCAGGAGGCGGCCCAGGAGTCGGCGATGGCACGCGCCGGGCCCTCTGATGTGCGCTGCGATGCGCTCTGCGATGTGGTCGCGGTGAAGGCCTCGCGCAACACGGCGGCCTCGGCGCGCGCCGGATCGGGGCGGAGCCTGGCCGCGGCGAGGGCCTGGCCGATGTCGGCGGGGAGCAGTACGGCGTCGCAGGCGCGAAGCAGCGTCACAGTGGACTCAGCCGCTGTAGCCGGGGCAGCCGAAGCTGTGGCAGCAGAAGTGGCTGGCTTCAGCGCCCGCACCACATCGACGACCGCCAGTTTCTCGACAGCGGGCAGCCGCGGGGCGACGGCGGTCAACACGGCGATGAACCAGCCTCCGTCACTGCTGTCATCGCTGTCACGGATGTCATGAAGGTCACCGGGGTCGGCCTGCGTTAGTCCGTCACGCAGGACCGGCGCGCAGCGGGCGAAGCACGCCAGGTCTTCGTCAGACCATGGCGCCGGGAACAGGCGCGGCAGCCGAGCCCTGACCGCGGGTTCGCGATCAGCCAGCCGTAACCAGTCGGTCAGCATCGGACGGAGTCTTCGCAGCCACGGGCTGCTGGGCGGGACCGGTGCCTCGGCTATCCGGAGTGCGATCGCCGGATCCCAGACCGCGGCCAGCAGCGCCCTGACAGCCCGGTCAGCATCGGCGCTCGGCTGCGGACGCTCCCGGGCCGGCTGCTCGATGGCGTGCCTGGCGAACGCCGACGTGAGCGTGTCGATCGGGCCCGATGCCAACTGGCCCGATGCCAAAGAGACCTCGCCCGCCGCCACCAGGACCAGCAGTGTCGGCGCGACCGGGGAGCCTTGCTCTTCCAGGGCCAGCACCGAGGACACCGACAGTTCGCCGTCGAGCCCGCCGAGCAGCAGTCGCCTGGTCCGGTCGTCGCGATCGCCCACGGTTGCGACCTCGGCCACGGCATCGGCTGCGGCTTCGGTCGCTGCCTCGTTTTCGGCGGCCGCGAGGAGCGTCGCTGCGTAGGCGGTGCCGAGTATCGCGTGCAGAGCGTCCATGAGTGAGCTGCGGAAGCCCGGGTTGTCGTGGTGCCCGAGCCAGAACAAGCACTTCGGCACCGCCTCGGGCGTGCCCGCCAGCACCAGGGCCTCGGCGGCCGTCTTCTTGATGTTCATGGTCGGGTGGTCCAGGCAGGCGGCGATGGCTGCGGCGGCCCAGCGTGCCTCGGCCTGGCCCAGGGCCAGCAAAGCTTGCCGGACCGTCGGCGCGTCCTCGGCGGACGTCAGCTTGATCAGGGTCGCCGACAGCGCCTGCACGTCGTTCCCGATGCCGTCGCCGATGAGGAGTCTGATGGCGTGCTTGCGGACGTGCTGATCGGGGCTGCGCAGCAGGCGGGGTATCCGCGGGCGGGTCTGGGGGCTGGGCACCCGGACCAGGAGTTCCAGCAGGATCGCCTGTTCGGCAGCTGAGATTCCCGGCCGGTCCAACAGGTCCAGTGCCATAGACGCGACGAGGGCGTTACCGGCGGCCTGCGGCGTCGGAGCGTCGAGCAGACACGACGGCCTGATCTTCTTGCGGGCGTGAAGCCGGCGGCCCATGTCCCGGACGGCGTCCACGACCTCTTGGGGAACCACCGGTTCGCCGGTCTGGGGTTCGCTGTCGAGACGCCAGCCGGTGGCGCCGGGTTCCCGCGCCGCCGTCGACGACCACCCCGCCGCCGATGCCGCCAACTCAGCGACGATCCGCATCAGGATGTCAGTGATGACCGGCACCGTGCCGACGCCGCCGCTGGCCGCGAGCCGGCACAGGCCCGCGACGGGCTTGTCCGGGTCCAGATGCGATCTGAGCAGCACCAGTTCACGCTCGTCCGGGCCGCCGAGGTCGGCGGCGATGCGTGGCGGCAGGTCGGCGGGGTCGAGGCGGTCGAGCAGGGCGTGGCGCTGGCCGAGGTCGCGGGTCAGGTGCCACAGGATCTCCAGGGCCTGGTTCCGGTGCGGGCGCAGGTGGGGCGCGATGCCGGCCGGGCCGTCGGACTCGCCCCCGCCGCCCTCGCTGCCCGCACCCGCGTCCTCGGCCGAGGCGAGTTCGAACCCGGATCCGGATCCGAGTCCAAGGCCTGCCCGCAGCACTGCGACAGTCCGGCGCGCGCCGATGGCTTCCAGGGTGCGCAGCGCGGCGGCCGGTGCCGTGGGCAGCGCAGCGATCACTGTGTCTTCGGCGTCGACGTAGCGCAGGGTTCGGATCGCGGCGAGGAAGGGTTCGGGTTGTGGGGCATGCGGGAGGATCCGCGTGATCGCCTCCCCGACAGGGACCTCCCCGCGTGCCTGGCCGTCGAGGGCGATCAGTAGGCCCAGGCGCCGGGGCCAGGTCGGGTCGTCCGCCGGGGCGGCTGTGAGCTGTTGGAACGCCGCGTGCCGGTTGGTGAACAGGATCGTTGCAGTGTCCTGCGCTGCGGTGGTGTGGTCGGCCAGTGCGATGCCGAGCAGCGCCGGGACGTCTGGTTCGTCGAGGAAGTGACCACGGCGGTGCAGACCGCGCAGGCAGTCCAGCACCGGGGTGCCGAACAGCAGCGGGTCCTGTGCGGCGAGCGTGATCAGATTGCTGATGTCTGTGCGGGCCGCCAGGTCGCCGAGCATCTGCATGGCTCGGCGTCGAAGGGAGGACGGCAGGGCGGGATCCTCGACGACGTTCCAGAGCGTGTCCTGGTGCCCGTGACGAGCCGCGGCGGCTAGGGCGGCGTCAGACACAAGGTGACCGGGCACGACGAGGCGACCGGATAGGAGGTGACGGGACAACAGGCCAGCCGGTAGCGGCTCCAGCGCGGCCCACGGTTCGGCGAGCAGATCGAGGGCGGAGACGACGACGTTGTCGTCGCCGGACTCCAGCAGACCGACTACCTGCTTGCGGACCAGCGCGGGGGACAGACACGCCGCGTACAGACCCTCCCGGGCCAGCCGCAGCGCCTCGCGTTGCAACACCGGGTCAGGACTGTCGGACAGCTCAGCCACCAGGTGGTCGGGGCGGCGCGCGCTGGTGATGGGTATCTGGCGCAGGGTCTGGTAGAGCAGTTCTGCGCGGGGCTCGGTGCGGAGGACGGCGGGTTCGTTGAGGACTTCGGCGCGCAGCCAGGCAATGCGGACTCGCATGGGGAGTTCGGCTGTGCGCCGCCGCCAGTCGGGCCAGCGTGATTCCGCGTGGCGGTAACGCCATAGGCGTTCGTAGAGCTCGGCCAGCAGGAGCGCCGACTCGGGCCGCTCGGGCCACTCCTGCCGCCCTTGCACGGACGACGGCAGCGCCGCGGCCAGTTCGGCGAGTTCGGTCTCGCTCGGGGCGGGTTCCGCCAGGAGCCGGTCGCGCATCTGGGCCAGCTCCGCGTACGTCGTCACCCGCGTGATGCTAGCCAGGAGGCTCTTCGCTTCTCCAGCGGCTTTCTACCGTACGCTCGGGGCATGACCGCGCAGCGCGGAGCCTTGCCGTACGTGTACCGCATCACCAAGTACAACCCGGCCGACCGTGACGAACACGGCCACTATGCCGGTACCGAGGACTCGGTCAGCGATCACGGGGCCGTCGAAGCCGCATACCTTCAGGCGGTGGCGGCGCTCGCGGCGTCGACCGGGATCGACCGCCTGGCGATCCGCGAGCCGGGCCTGGCGCCGGGCTTTACCCACTTCGGGCTGGAGCCGACGATTGAAGGCCATGGGCTGACCGGACTGTTCCCGCCGGACTTGGCGGGTTTCCACGACGGCGCCGAAGTGTCGGTCGAAACCGGCGTGAAGCTGGTGCGGGCCATGCTGCGGGACAACGGGGCGTTCTGTTCGCTGGAGGTCGAGGACAGGTTCTTCGTGCACATCGGCTGGGACCAGTACATGTACGTCGGGAGCGCCGAGCCCTGCGACGATGCCGTGGCCCGCACCCGCGACCTCGGGCTGTTCCCGGAGCGGCTGACCGCCTCACCGTATGAGGACGCCTACGACGCCGACGACGCTTACAACGAGCCGGGCGTGCAGCGGCCCGCCGATGCTGACTTCTGGGCCCGGCTGCGCACGTCGGTGGCCTACGGCGAGGCCGCGATCCTGGAGGAGAGCCACCTGCAGAACGTCTCCCGGTGGCACCGCCTCACTAACGGCAACCTCGACGCCGTGCGCACCCGACTCGCGCCCCGCGCGCGACTGACCGTCTGGCCCGACCTGTCCACAGACGTCGCCGCAGCCCTGGCCGCACTCCCGCAGGAGGGGATCGTCGAAATCGTCTGGGAGGACGGCGACGGCCGCATCGCCAGCACCATCGCCGACGACACCCAGTTCGAGGCGCTGACGGCCGCCCGGCTCACCGAGGCGCGCGCGATCGCCGTACTCCCCATCACCGAAGACGACCGCCAGCCGCTGTTCACCGCCGTCCTACCGGACACCGACGGCGTGCTGCGCGCACGGTGGCGCACCACCCCGACCACGAGCGACCACACCTGGGCCTTCCTGAAGACCCTGCGACGCGGCCAAAGGGTCACCGGCACTGTCGTCGAGATCGCGGCGTTCGGCATATTCGTCGACATCGGCGGCTTCACCGCGATGATCAACATCCCCGAGCTGTCCCGGCCCCCGATCAGCCACCCATCCGAGGTCGTCCAGCTCGGGCAGCAGATCACGGCCCAGATCCTGGACGTCGACATGGCGCGGGAGCGCGTGCCCCTGTCACTGACAGCGCTCGGGGCACCGGGGACGCAGCAAGACGATCCGCAGGGCGCATGGACGACCTGACGCTCGCACATCATCTCGCCGACCAGGCCGACGTCACCGCCCTACGAAGCATCGCGGCCGGAGGCATCCGCGCGCAGATCAAGCCCGACGGAAGCCCGGTCACCGCGGTCGACCGGCAGATCGAGGACGTCCTGCGCGCGAGCCTGCGCCGACAGCGCCCCGACGACGCGTTCCTCGGCGAAGAGCACGGGGCTCACGGCGTCGGCCACCGGCGGTGGATCGTCGATGCCATCGACGGCACCGCGAGCTTCCTGGCCGGCCGACCCGAGTGGGGGACCCTGATCGCCTTACAGGAACACGGCACCGTCACCACCGGCTTGGTCTCAGCACCCGCCTTGGGCCGACGCTGGTGGGCGGTACCGGGTTCGGGCGCCTGGACCTGCCCGCCACCGATCTCTGCGCAACCGCCACGGTGCAAGGTCACGGTGGCACCGCCCACCGACCTGCGCGACGCGACCATCGGGATCTGGCCGCCGCCGTCCAGACTGCCCGAGGCCGCCCGCACCGTCGCCGCGAGACTCGCCGCCCACGCCAAGGCCACCCGACCGGCACTGAACTGGATGAGCGCTGAACCGGCGGCCGTGCCGATCCCCAAACCGTCCACGGGATCTGGAACCTGCCACGGCGGGCTGCTGGTCGCCACCGGACAGCTCGACGCTTTCCTGCTGCTGGGCGCGGGCCTGTGGGACATCGCCGCGCTGATTCCCATCGTCCGCGAAGCCGGTGGCGCCTACACCGACTTCAGCAACATCAGCGACATCAGCGACAGTCGGCAATCCGACGCACAAGCAGCCTTGTTCTCCACCACACGGCTTCACCAGCAGATCCTTGACATCACATCCTAGACAACACGCCAGACCTGCGGCGCGCGCCAGAATATCCGCTGACATCCCACGGCCTTGGAGAACAGATGCCGGAACCGGATTTCCCCCCGACGCGGGCCGCTGGGCGCGGGCGCGGTTGGTACCGGGGCGACTGCCACGTGCACTCGGTGTACTCCGACGGGGAGCTCACGCCGGAGCAGCTCGCAGCCGGGGCCCGGGCGGCGGGGCTGGATTTCCTCGCGACCACCGAGCACAACGCCTCCGAGGCGCACGGCGCCTGGGGGCGGCATGCCGGTGACGATCTGTTGGTGATCCTCGGCGAGGAGGTCACCACTCGCACCGGGCACTGGCTCGCGCTCGGCATAGGCGCCGGGCAGGTCGTCGGCTGGGACTACGGTGTACGCGAGGAGACTCTCCAGCGCCATCTGGACGAGGTCCACAGCGCCGGCGGCCTGTGCGTCGCAGCCCATCCGCACGCGCCCTACGCCTCCGGCACGTTCATGTACCCGTACCAGGGACTCGACGCGGTGGAGGTGTGGAACGGCCCCTGGAGCTCGGACGTGCCCTGGCAGGCCGACAACGAGACCGCCCTGGCCGAATGGGGCCGTGCGCTGGCCGCGGACATCCACGGTGGGCGGTGGCGCCCGGCAGTCGGCAACAGCGACACCCACCTCGACGGCCAGATCGGCGTCGCGCACACCGTCGTGCTCGCCGAGGAACTCAGCACCGACGCGATCCTCACCGGCATCCGGGCCGGCCGTAGCTGGATCGCCGAATCGGCCGCCGTCGAGCTGTCCCTGACAGTCTCAGCCGGCAGTCACAGCGCCGGGATCGGCGAGCGGTTGGCGACCGGCGGTGAACCGGCCGTGGCGCGGGCGGACGTGCGGGGCGTGCCCTCCGGCATCGTCAGCTTCCACACGGTGCAAGGCAAGGTGCACCGCGCACCGCTGCCCGACACCGGCGAAGGCACGGTGCAGTGGCACACCGATGCCGAGGAATCGGCGTTCATCCGCGTCGAGGTACGCCACCCCGAAGGGCACATGGCGGCGCTCAGCAACCCGATCATCCTGACCTGAATACGGAGTACGCACGGGGTCGAGCGGCACCGCAGCCCCGCACCGAACAATAGGATGCAGTCATTCTTCTGACCACGCCGATTCGGCCGGCTGCGGGGGCCGACGCGCGACCAGCCGAACTGAAGTACGGAGCCTGATGACGTTCCCGCACTCCATAGCCGCCGCAGCCTCCGCCGTTCTGGGATCGCCACCGCCGGGCGCAGGCGCAGGCGTGGGCACGAGCATGAACCTGGCGCTGAGCGCGAGCCCGGCCGGGCACCTGCAGATGCGCGGCGTCCTGTACTCCGCGGGCTTCGCCCTCGTCTTCACCTTCGCCGGCACCCCGGCCGCCATCAAGATCCTGACGCGCCTGGGCGTCGGACAGCAGGTGCGGACCGACGGGGTCCAGGCGCACCTGGCCAAGCGGGGAATACCGACGATGGGCGGCATCGTCATCGTGCTGGCCACCCTGCTCGCCTACATCGCCACCAAGCTCGTCACCGGGCAGGGTCCGTCGGCCTCGGCGGTGCTGGTCCTGCTGCTGATGACGGCGATGGGCGTGGTCGGCGGAGTCGACGACCTGCTCAAAGTGTTCCGGGGACGCTCGCTCGGGCTGCGGGCGCGCGCGAAGTTCGTGGGGCAGTGGGCGGCGGCGATCGTCTTCGCGGTGGCGGCGCTGCACTTCCCGAACAGCCACGGCTACCACCCCGCCTCCGCGCACATCTCGTTCTACCGAGACACCGCACTGAGCATCGGACCCATCCTGTTCGTGCTGTGGGCCGGCTTCCTCATCGCCGGCGCCTCCAACGGCGTCAACCTCACCGACGGCGCCGACGGGCTCGCCGCCGGAGCCTGCACCATGGTGTTCGGCGCCTACGTCTTCATCGGCGTCTGGCAACACGGCCAATCCTGCGCCGCCGTCGGGCCGGCCGGACCCCCGGCCGGCTGCTACCAGGTCCGCGACCCGCTCGACCTGGCCATCGTCGCCGCCGCGATCATGGGATCCTGCTTCGCGTTCCTGTGGTGGAACACCGCCCCGGTCCAGATCTTCCTCGGCGACGTCGGCTCGCTCGCCCTCGGCGGAGCCCTCGCCGGCCTGGCCATCTGCACCCGCACCGAACTGCTGCTGGCCCTCATCGGCGGGCTGTTCGTCATGAACACCGTCTCAGTCGTCCTGCAAGTGGCGTCCTTCCGCTACCGAGGCGGCAAACGCATCTTCAAAATCGCGCCGCTACACCACCACTTCGAAGTCATCGGCTGGTCCGAAACCACCGTCGTCGTACGGTTCTGGATCCTGTGCGGCCTGTTCGTCATCGCCGGAATCACCGTCTTCTACGCCGGGTGGAGCACAGTCCAGTAATGTGCGAAAGGCCTCATAGACCCGCAGGGAACGTGTAGCTCTGGAACGGAACAACAGACCCGACATCAAGCTGGATGACGTCGTGCGCGTTCAGCGCAATAGTGCGCGGGTCGCCGGACACCGTCTTGCCGTTCACGAACGCCGTGAGCTGTCCATGCGCGGGCCCCACCTCGCTGGTGGTCAGCGGCTGGCCCCACATGTCGAAGAACTCACCGAGCGTGAACCCGACCTGGATCGGCGCCTCCATGTGGATGATCCCGGACTGGTCGTGCGTGTGCAGCCAGTAGATCGCCTTGCCGCCCTCGGCGAACGGATTGCCGTCGGCATCGGTCGTCATCTGGTACGGCCGCTCGATACCGATCCCGTACGGCAGCTGCTTCTGCTGGCCGTTCACGTAGATCTGAAGATGCGCGTGGATGTGGAACGCCAGCTGCTCCATCGCCCCGCTCTGGATACCGTCGACCGGTGCGCCGGTCAGCTGCCCGGCCGGGGCGAGCGTCGCCGACGCGGCGGGCGGGGACGCCGCCTTCGCTGTGCCCGAGCCCGACGGCCAGAACGCGACCGACAGCGCCACGGCACCCACCACGAACGTCGACACGCTGCTGACGATCATGACGCGGCGGTTCCGCTCGCGACGGCGCTGCTCAGCCCGGAACCGTTCGGCCTTCAGGCGCGCGTTCTCGGCTCGACGGGATGCGGGTGGTCTCTTGTTCGCCATGCGTACCAGCAGACGATGCGGATTTTTGATCTGCAAACGGGAACCCGCCCGCTGTACAAACCGTAGACAATTCTGACGGCGTGAACGCATGAGGAGGCAATTCGATGGGCCGACTGGAGAAGCAGCTGGACCCGCAGGGCGGACCGGAGGCGCGGCTGGCCGTCGACCTACGCGAACTCCGGCGCCTCGCCGGCGCGCCGACGTACCGGGAGATGAGCAAGGCCGCCGGCTACTCGCCGTCGGCGCTGTCCGCCGCGGCGAGCGGAGCCGGGCTGCCGTCGGTCGGCGTGCTCACCGGGTACGTGCGGGCGTGCGGTGGTGACGTCGAGGCGTGGTGCCGGCGCCGGGCCGAGGTCGCGCTGGTGGTCACTGCGCCAGTGATTGCGGTCACAGAACCAGCCGCGGCAGCAGAAGTATCGGAGCCGGTAGCCACGGCACGTGTTCGGCGCCGCAAGCTGTCCTTCGGCCGACGTGCCGGCGGGTTGTTGGCGGCGGCGATCGTGGGCTCGCTGGCGACGGTCATGCCGATGGCGATCTGGGGCGCACCGTCCTGCATGACGTCCGATCACGGCCAGCCGGTTCCAGCGGCGAACTGCCATCAGCTCTCGGCGCACTGAGAGCACGTCGTCTCGGGTAGAGCGTGGGCACTACTCCCCCACGCTCCAACGCGACTTGCCTTGGTTTTCGTAGGAGAGTGCCGCCGAAGGCGGCTCCTTAGAGGTTGTGTGAACGGGGACGGGACTATCTAGTTGTGAAGAGGTTTGGGGCCCGTTATCTGAAGCATATTCGCGGAGAGAGCGCATACAGCTACCGCATGGCGCCGATAACCGTTCCACCCACGCCAGCCAGCAGAATTCCCGCGATCGCGGTCCTAGCAGCCTTGGTTCCTGGCGCCGGAACCTTGAAGACCCAGATACCGGCTCCGGCATTCACCAGCAGACTCAGTTGAGCGATCGTGAAGCCGACCCCGGTGCCGACCCGGCTGACCAGCCCGAGGAGCGCCACGCTGCCGATGCCGAACAGGAGACCGGAGCCGAGCAGCACGCCCAGAGGACGCGGCGTCAGGACCACCAGCCCACCCTCACGCGCGGCAAGGGCGGCCGCCGCGACGAACATGCCGATAGCCAGCGGGAAGTTGCCGAGTTGGGACGGCACGTGTGCCCACTGCGCAGGGATGAAGTACCCACCCCACAGCAGGCCGGCCGCGACGGCGTAGGTCAGTCCGATCCGGTGGGTCGGCGACTGTGCGGCAGCGGTACTGGCGCTGGTACTGGTTGTGGTTGTGGTGTCGGCCGGTGCCGCGACAGTGGTCGCCGTGGCGGCGGTGACAGGACCACCAGCACCACCGGTAGCACCACCAGCGGGGCCGAGCGTGGGCCCGGGTGCAGCGCGACGATCACCATCGGCCGTCGCAGGACCGCTCTCACTCGACCCGCTCTCACTAGACCCCTGCGAGCCGATGATGAGGAACACGCCCGACAGCACCAGCACGAGGCAGCCACCCAAAGCTACGTACTTCCCCGCGCTGAATCCCTTGAGCTCACTGAACAGCAGCGCCCCGAACACGAACGCGACGACGATGTTCAGCGGCGTCCACGTACCCGCCGCCCGCGCCAGCCCGATCCGCTCGGTGGCCCGGAAAGCGCAGAAACTGCCCAGCGCCCACACCACTCCCCCGGCCAGCGGCAGCCAGAACTCCTTCCAGCCCAGACTGACCTGGCCCGCGCTGCCCCCGACGATCAGTGCGATCGTCGCGAAGACGAGATTGCCGGCGGTGACGTAGAACGTCCTCGTGGACTGTTTCGCTCCCGGCACCGCCTGCGCCACCGGGATCCATGAACCCCACGACACCACGATGGCGAGTGAGAGAAGCAGAGTGGTCATGCTTGTGGCTCGGTGACCGACTCGCCGATCAACTCAGCGATCAGCTCTATGACACGCCGCAGGCCGTCGATCTGGATGTCGCCGGGGACGCCCTTCAGTGCCGCGACCGTCGCCCCGGCCGCCCGGCCCGCCGCGACGCCGGGCTCGGCGTCCTCCACGACGAGGCAGTGCTCGGGCACGACGCCGAGCAGCTCGGCCGCGCGCAGGTAGCCCGCCGGGTCCGGCTTACCCGCCTCGATGTCGTCGGTGGTGATGAGGATTCCAGGGCTGATGCCGGCCGCGGCCAGCCGCAGCTTGGCCAGGCGCTGATCCGCGCTGGTGACGACGGCCCAGGGCAGGGCGCGCTCGTCCAGGAAGGCGATCAGCTCGTGGGCGCCGTCGATGGCGACGACGTCGGCCAGGTCGTCGTACTGCAACGCCAACTGCCGGGCCGCGGCCTCGGTGATCGCCGCGGGGTCGGCGTCGGTCAGGATCTTGGCGATGGTGGCGTCCGCCGGGTGGCCGGGGGCGATGGCCAGCGGCACGGCCGGGTCGACGCCGTACTGTTCGGACCAGGTGATCCAGGCGCGGTCGACGGCCGCGTCGGAGTCGACGAGCGTACCGTCCATGTCGAAGAGCACGGCCGCGATCTTCAGGGGGTGGGTGCCATGGGAGGCGGGCATGTGGCGCTCCTGTCGGGTAATATCCTCGGTGATCGAGTTTAAAAGGGAGCAGGTCGGATGACAAGAGCCCGCGACGCCCGGTGGTCCGGTGCCCTCGGGGTGCTGGACGAGGTCCGGCGCGCGCCGGGCGGCACCCGGGCCGAGGCCGCGCGCCGGCTGGGGCTGGGCAGCGGTTCGGCGACGGAGATCACCGCCCGGTTGCGGGCGCTGGACCTGCTGGAGGAGGTGCCGGCGCCGGCGGTGGGGCGGGGGCGGCCGACGACTCGGCTCCTCCCCCACCCGCGCGGGCCGCTCGTCGCGGTCGTCGAGGTGCGCTACGAGGGCTGGCGGTGCGCGGTGTCCGGCATCGACGGCCGTCCTTCGACGGTCGTCGCCGGGCCGCGCAGGCACGGTAGCGAGCCGCAGGTCGTCGGGGAGATCGCTGATGCGCTGCGGGATCTGAAGCGGCGGCATGGACGTCGGCTGCGTGCTGTGTCGGTCAGCGCGGCGGGCGTAGTGCGCGACCGGCGCCTGGTGCGGCCGACGACGCTCGGGTGGGAGCCGACCGATCTGACGGCCATCCTGCCGGAGGAGTCCACTCCCCTGGTGATCGGCAATGACGCGACGCTCGCCGGGCTGGCCGAGGCGCGGGGATGCGCCGGGACCGGGGCCGGGACCGTGCTGTAT
>NZ_JAAFZA010000222.1 GCF_015356865.1 Catenulispora pinisilvae | reverse complement strand
GTCAACACCAACGTGGACCTCCCCCCAGTCATCAGCCACATCCCCACCGACCAGAAGATCTGCTTCCTGACCATCGACGACGGCGCCGAAAAAGACCCCGCCTTCCTCCAAATGGTCAAAGACTTCCGCATCCCCATCACCATGTTCCTGGCAGACATCTTCATCCAGGACGACTACAACTACTTCACCCAACTCCGAGACACCGGCTACTGCACCATCCAGAACCACACCCTCCACCACCCAGACATGCCGACCCTAAGCGCCGCCCGCCAACTATCCGAGGTCACAGGCCAACAGCAAAAACTGGTCAAGACCTACAACACCCACCCATACCTCTTCCGAGCCCCCTTCGGAAACACCAACAAAGCAACCCAAGAGGCCTGCAAGCAAAACAGCCTCAAAGCCATCTGCTACTGGCGAGCCTCCTTCCAAAAGCAAGGCTTCCAATGGCAAGCCGCCGACAAAAAGCTCCGCCCCGGCGACATCCTCCTAGCCCACTTCCGAGGCCCCAAAGCCAACGGCAAAGGCTGGCCCGAGATGCACGAACTGATGACCAACCTGTTCCGCATAGTCCAGCAACAGGGCTACACCTTCGCCCGCCTGGAGGACTACGTCTGAGCCCCGCGCCTGAGCCCCGCGTCTGAGGCGCGTCTGGGCCCCGCGTCTGATGGGCTGGCGCCCTACCGGCCCATCGCCGCTCCTCGGCCGGCGGGTAGCCGGGCCCACCGACCCGGCGCAGCTTGGTCGAGCCACACGCAGCCCCCGCCACCTTGTCGCACCTGGCTACCATGTGCTGTTCTGCGCCGCCGTCCGCCGTCCGCCGTCCGCCGTCCGCCGTCCGCCATGTGCCATGTGCCATGTGCCATGCGTGGCCTGTCGCCTGTCGCGCCCGCCACGCGCCGCCCCCGCCAGGTCGGCGAGCCTGCCCGCCGCCCGGCCCGCTGCTGAACACTGCGGCGTCGCGCACACAGCCGCCCCCGTCCAGCCCACCCGCAGCAGCCCCAACGCCGCCAACATCAGCATCATCCATTCGGCCTCGTCGATTCTGCGTAGCCACTGATACGCACAACATCGGATGTCCGATTCGCGGCAATAACGAACTATGGACGTGTACCCGGCGGCAGCATCACGGATCACAGCCGCCGGGGACCGACAGCCGAACACACCCGTCGCCGCGGACAGAGCTCACCGCGCGGCGGGCGCATCGGACGTCGTGCCCTCGGGCGGTCGCCAGGTCGCCTGTCTGCTCGGTGGAAGGGGAGAAAAGCCCCGGACACTGGTCAGTGTCTAGGGCGGGGGAGCTCCCCCACCACCGAGCAGTCCCGGGGCCGGCGCGCCGGCCCCGGGAGGGCAACCCCACCGCCCGCTCTCCCCGCGGGTGGCGAACGGGGGCGCATGCGCCGCCCGGCACGCAGGTGTGCCGTGGCGGGGTTCGGCCCCCGGCCGGCGGCCCTGGCACTCCACTTGACCGAGTGCTAAAGGCCCGCCTACTCTCGCCTTTGGCACCCTCGCACCGAGAGTGCCAGCGCGATCCGGCCGGACCCTGGCACCCGCGACGACAGGTTCCGCAACCAGTTCCGCGTAGCCATCCGTCACGCGAACGAAAGGTCACACATCGTGGCTACCGTTGCCATCAAGCCGCTCGAGGACCGCGTCGTCGTCAAGCCGCTCGACGCCGAGCAGACCACCGCTTCCGGCCTCGTCATTCCGGACACCGCCAAGGAGAAGCCGCAGGAGGGCGTCGTCCTGGCCGTGGGCCCGGGGCGCTGGGAGGACGGCAAGCGCGTCGAGCTCGACGTCAAGGAGGGCGACATCGTCCTCTACAGCAAGTACGGCGGCACCGAGGTCAAGTACAACAACGAGGACTACCTCGTTCTGTCGGCGCGCGACCTGCTCGCGATCGTCAACAAGTAACTCGTCGCGCGGCCCTCACAGCTGCGATCCGCCCCGGGCGGCCGGGGACCCGGCCATGCCGCCGGGGCGGATTTTTCTTCTTCTTAAAGACAAGGAACGTACTCGCTCATGGCGAAGATGCTCGAATTCGACGAGGACGCCCGCCGCAAGCTCGAGCGCGGAGTCAACGCGCTCGCCGACGCGGTCAAGGTCACCATCGGCCCGAAGGGCCGTAACGTCGTCATCGACAAGAAGTTCGGTGCCCCGACCATCACCAACGACGGCGTGACGATCGCCCGTGAGGTGGAGCTCGAGGACCCGTACGAGAACCTCGGCGCGCAGCTGGCGAAGGAAGTCGCCACCAAGACCAACGACGTCGCCGGTGACGGTACCACCACCGCGACCGTGCTGGCCCAGGCGATGGTGCGCGAGGGTCTGCGCAACGTCGCGGCCGGCGCGCAGCCGATCGCGCTCAAGCGCGGCATCGACAAGGCCGTGGTGGCCGTGTCCGACCAGCTGCTGTCCACCGCCAAGCAGGTGGAGAGCAAGGAGTCCATCGCCCAGGTCGGTGCGATCTCGGCGCAGGACAAGGCGATCGGCGACCTGATCGCCGAGGCCATGGACAAGGTGGGCAAGGACGGTGTCATCACCGTCGAAGAGTCCAACACCATGGGCCTGGAGCTCGAGTTCACCGAGGGCATGCAGTTCGACAAGGGTTACCTGTCGCCCTACATGGTGACCGACCAGGAGCGCATGGAAGCGGTCCTGGAGGACCCCTACATCCTGATCAACCAGGGCAAGATCAGCTCGCTGAACGAGCTGCTGCCGCTGCTGGAGAAGGTCGCGCAGTCCCGCAAGCCGCTGCTGATCATCGCCGAGGACGTCGACGGCGAGGCGCTGTCCACCCTGGTCGTGAACAAGATCCGCGGCACCTTCACCTCGGTCGCGGTCAAGGCCCCGGCCTTCGGCGACCGGCGCAAGGCGATCCTGGAGGACCTGGCGATCCTGACCGGTGCGCAGGTCGTGGCGCCCGAGGTCGGCCTGAAGCTGGACCAGGTCGGCGTCGAGGTGCTGGGTACCGCCCGCCGCGTGACCGTCACCAAGGACGACACCACCGTCGTGGACGGCGCCGGTGACGGTGCGGCCGTGTCCGACCGCGTGAAGCAGATCAAGGCCGCGATCGAGACCACCGACTCCGACTGGGACCGCGAGAAGCTGCAGGAGCGGCTGGCCAAGCTGGCCGGCGGCGTGTGCGTCATCCGCGTCGGCGCGGCCACCGAGGTCGAGCTGAAGGAGAAGAAGCACCGTCTGGAGGACGCCATCTCCGCGACCCGCGCCGCGGTCGAGGAGGGCATCGTCGCCGGTGGTGGCTCCGCTCTGGTCCACGCCGTCTCGGTGCTGGACGGCGACCTGGGCCTGACCGGCGACGAGGCGACCGGCGTGCGCGTCGTCCGCCGCGCCGCGGTCGAGCCGCTGCGCTGGATCGCCGAGAACGCCGGCCTCGAGGGCTACGTCGTGACCGACAAGGTCTCGAACCTGCCCGTCGGCTCCGGCCTGAACGCGGCCACCGGCGAGTACGTCGACCTGGTCGCGGCCGGCGTCATCGACCCGGTCAAGGTCACCCGTTCCGCGCTGGCCAACGCCGCCTCCATCGCCTCGATGCTGCTCACGACCGAGACCCTGGTCGTCGAGAAGCCGGAGCCGAAGGAAGACGAGGGCCACGGCCACTCGCACGGCGGCCACGGCCACAGCCACTAGAACCCACAGCTACGGCTACGGCCACAGCAACCGCTACGGCCACGGCCACAGGCACTGGAACCCACGGCCACGGCCACGGCCACGGCCGCAGCAACCGCTACGGCAACGCACGGCTACAACCGCGGCTGGCCGCAGTGACCAAGGGCCACAGCCCCTCAGGGCTCGCTAGCGCTATAGCGAACCCTGAGGGCGGCTCTGTACAGCGAAGGGCGGCTCTATACAGAACTCCGTATAGAGCCGCCCTTCTGCCGCTCGCCTTAAAGGCGGGGAAGCCGGGCCAGCCTTGTGAACCACGGGCCGTAGATCGAGAACCCTGAACCGGGCGTCTCTAGGGACCGCGACTACGGCTTAGTCTTCGCCTTAGCCCGCACCCCGGCCGAAACCGCGTTAGCCGGCCGCGTCATCGTCATCCCATTACTGGGCGCGGTAGCCGGCGCACCCGAAGGCTTCGACTGGAGCTTCACCGGGACCTTCGTCGTCGGCTTGCGCACCGGCTTGGTGTTCTTCGCCGTGGCCAGCGCCGCGAGCTTCGCGGCCCGTGCGGCCGACTTCTCCCGCGTGTAGTGCTCGTCGCGCTCTTCCTCGGTCATGCCGCCCCACACGCCATAGGGCTCGTGCACGCGCAGCGCGTGCTCGCGGCATGGCTTGCATACCGGGCAGTGCAGACAGACCTCCTTCGCGGCCTCCTCCCGCGAGGTCCGCGCTTGACCGCGCTCGCCCTCTGGATGGAAGAACAAGTCGCTGTCGGTCCCGCGGCATGAGCCGCGCAACTGCCAGTCCCAGAAGTCCGCGTTCGGGCCCGGGAGACGGGACACGTCGGCCATGGTGAACCCTTCCTTCCGCCGACCAGCAAAACCGCGAATCCGCAGGTCAGTCGTCTGTTGTCGGACGACCGACGGCGAGTCGCTAGATGGAGTGGTCTTCGGCTGCATCGTGTTGGCCGCAGCCGCGGCGGGTGCATGATCCCGTTGAGAGTGCGGGAAATGCATCGGCGCCGCGGCGGCGGCCCTACCTCGTGGTGAACCAGGTGTCAGTTGTCCAATACCTGATCCGGCGAGCGGTCATACCGATCATGCCCCGAACCGTGCTCGATTGTCACTGAGTTGCCGCAATCGACTACGGAACGTGAGCAACAGCACGGCGGTGGACCGCCGGCTGGAACGAGAGGCGCGGCAGGTTGATCGGGCTCCCCGAAGATGACGGCTGGGACCACGACGGGTGGGTGCGGGCCTTGGACGCCGGCCTGCCCCCCGAGAGTGGTGGCGGAGGTGGCCGGGGCGGACGTGGCGGACGGGGCTCAAGGGACTCCAGGGACTCCAGGGATTCCAAAGACCCGGGCGACAACCGGGACGAGGCCGGCGAGGACTACGCCGACCGCCCCGAAGATCGCCCCTGGACCCCGATCCCACGCCAGGCGAAGTCCGCTGAGCGGGGGCTGATCCCGCCCCAGCGCCGTCTGAAAAAAACATCGCGGAGCGCGTAACGCTTTCGGGTGAAGCTCGTTTTGCATCTCGGAGTGACGATGGCCCGCGTTCCCGCCCGCCGCCCGACCGCCTCTGTCCGAGGCGCCACGCGCAGCGGTCCGCATATGGGTGGGTGGCGAAGCGGCGCGAACCATCGACTACGGGGACCTGTCCGCCATAAGCTCAATAGGTGTCACAACCTCACGAATGTGGAGGCTTGACCAATGACGTCCATCCTAGTCTGCGACGACTCCCCGCTGGCCCGGGAGACGCTGCGACGCGCCGTGGCGACCGTGCCCGGTGTCGACAAGGTCACCACCGCCAACAGCGGCGAGGAAGTGCTGCGCCGGTGGACGGCCGACCGCTCCGACCTGGTCCTGATGGACGTGCGGATGCCGGGCCTGGGCGGCGTGGAGACCGTGCGGCGGCTGCTGTCCAACGACCCCAACGCCCGGGTGATCATGCTCACCATGGCCGAGGACCTGGACGGCGTGGCGCTCGCGGTGGCCACCGGCGCCCGCGGCTACCTGCACAAGGACGCCTCCCGGGCCGAGCTGCGCGCCACCGTCAGCCAGGCGCTGGCCGACCCGACCTGGCGGCTGGCCCCGCGCCGGCTGCGCCCGGCCGAGATCGGCGCCGTCCCGACCCTGACCGCCCGCGAGATCCAGGTGCTGGAGGGCATGAGCCACGGCCGCTCCAACGCCGAGATCGGCCGGGACCTGTTCCTCTCGGAAGACACGGTGAAGACCCATGCGCGCAGGCTGTTCAAGAAGCTCGGCGCCTCCGACCGGGCGCACGCCGTCGCGCTCGGGTTCCGCTGGGGCCTGGTCCGCTGAGGGCGGACCGGCCGGTCCGCACGTCCGCGGTCCCGGCGGGGCCAACGGCGCCGTGTGCCGGTGTGATTCCGAGCACGCCGGAGGCGATCATCCGTTGATCGGTTTGGTCGGGCCGGATTCCTGGGGGAAGATTGCTTATCGGTCCCCCTTGACATTCGGATGGTGACATGTCTGACGCCGGCCTGCCCGCCAAGTTCGCGACTCTCGGCCTGACCTACGATGACGTCCTGCTGGTGCCGGCCTACTCCGAAGTGGTGCCCACCGATCTGATCACCGGGACCCGGCTGTCGCGCAACATCACCTTGAACGTGCCGCTGATCTCGGCGGCCATGGACACCGTCACCGAGGCCCGCATGGCGATCGCCATGGCCCGCCAGGGCGGGGTCGGCGTCCTGCACCGCAACCTGTCGATCGAGGCCCAGGCCGCGCAGGTGGACCTGGTCAAGCGCTCGGAGTCGGGCATGGTCACCCAGCCGGTGACCGTCGCGCCGGACGCCACCTTGGCCCAGGTGGACGCGCTGTGTGCCAAGTACCGCATCTCCGGCCTGCCGGTGACCGCCGCCGACGGCACCCTGCTGGGCATCATCACCAACCGCGACCTGCGCTTCGAGGTGGACAAGTCGCGCCGGGTGGCCGAGGTCATGACCCCGATGCCGCTGGTGACCGGCCCGGCCGGGATAAGCGGCGAGGACGCGATGAAGCTCCTGGCCCAGCACAAGATCGAGAAGCTGCCCTTGATCAACCCGGACGGCAAGCTGTCCGGCCTGATCACCGTCAAGGACTTCGACAAGAGCGAGAAATACCCGCTGGCCACCAAGGACGAGAACGGCCGGCTGCGGGTCGGCGCGGCGATCGGCTTCCTCGGCGACTCCTTCGAGCGGGCCCAGGCCCTGATCCGGGCCGGTGTGGACTTCCTGGTCATCGACAGCGCGCACGGCCACTCCAAGGTCGAGCTGGACATGATCGCCAAGGTCAAGGCCGAGGCCCCGCACATGGACGTGATCGCCGGCAACGTGGTCACCTCGGCCGGCGGCCGGGCGCTGATCGAAGCCGGCGCCGACGCGATCAAGGTCGGCGTGGGTCCGGGCTCCATCTGCACTACGCGTGTAGTAGCCGGAGTCGGCATGCCGCAGGTGACGGCGGTCTACGAGGTCGCCCAGGCGGCCCGCGAGCACGGCGTCCCGGTGATCGCCGACGGCGGCCTGCAGTACTCCGGCGACATCGGCAAGGCGATCGCCGCCGGCGCCGACTCGGTGATGCTCGGCTCGCTGCTGGCCGGCTGCGAGGAGTCGCCCGGCGAGCTGCTGTTCATCAACGGCAAGCAGTTCAAGTCCTACCGCGGCATGGGCTCGCTGGGCGCAATGCAGTCCCGCGGCGAGAACAAGTCCTACTCCAAGGACCGCTACTTCCAGGGCGACGTCGAGTCGGACGAGAAGCTGATCGCCGAGGGCATCGAGGGCCAGGTTCCCTACCGCGGCCCGCTGGCCTCCGTGGTGCAGCAGCTGATCGGCGGCCTGCGCCAGTCGATGCTCTATTGCGGCGCCCACACCGTCCCGCAGTTGCAGGACGCGCAGCTGGTCCGGATCACCGCCGCCGGCCTGCGTGAGAGCCACCCGCACGACATCCAGATGACGGTCGAGGCGCCGAACTACTCCAAGCGCTGACCATATAGAGCGCTGACCATCGCTGACCATATAGAGCACCGATAGAGCACCCGACGGCCCGACGCTGTAGCGTCGGGCCGTAAGTACGTCTGCAGAGAGTCGAGGTAGTCCAGGTGACCGAGGTCGAGATCGGCCGGGCCAAGCGTGGCCGCCGTGCCTACGGGTTCGACGACGTGGCGGTCGTCCCGTCGCGCCGCACCCGGGACCCCGAAGAAGTCTCCATCGCCTGGCAGATCGACGCCTACCGGTTCGACACGCCGTTCATGGCCGCGCCGATGGACAGCGTGGTCTCCCCGGCCACCGCGATCCGGATCGGCAAGCTCGGCGGCCTCGGCGTCCTCAACCTGGAGGGCCTGTGGACCCGCTACGAGAACCCTGAGCCACTTCTGCAGGAGATCGCGGATCTCCCCGCAGACGACTTCACCAAGCGTCTGCAGGAGATCTACAGCGCCCCGGTACAGCCCGAGCTGATCGCCGCGCGCGTCAAGGAGATCCGCGCCGCCGGCGTCACCGTGGCCGGCGCACTGTCTCCGCAACTCACCGCGGAGTTCCAGTCAGTGGCCGTCGCAGCGGGCCTCGACATGTTGGTCATCCGCGGCACCACAGTGTCCGCCGAACACGTGTCGGCCGGCGCCGAGCCGCTGAACCTGAAGCAGTTTATCTACGAGCTCGACATCCCGGTCGTGGTCGGCGGCTGCGCGACCTACCAGGCGGCCCTGCACCTTATGCGTGCCGGTGCCGCGGGCATCCTGGTCGGCTTCGGCGGCGGCTCGACGCAGACCACCCGTGACGTCCTCGGTATCGCGGTGCCGATGGCCTCCGCGGTCTCCGACGTAGCCGCCGCGCGCCGCGACTATCTGGACGAGTCCGGCGGCCGCTATGTGCACGTCATCGCGGACGGCGCCATGGGCGTCTCCGGCGACATCACCAAGGCGATCGCCTGTGGCGCCGACGCGGTGATGATCGGCTCCCCGCTGGCCCGGGCCGCCGAGGCGCCGGGCCGGGGCTTCCACTGGGGCACGGAGGCGCACCACGCTTCGGTCCCGCGCGGGCACCGCACCGCGGTCGGCACCGTCGGGACGCTGGAGGAAATCCTCAACGGGCCGTCCTCCTCGCCCGACGGAACCATGAACCTCTCCGGCGCCCTGCGTCGCGCGATGGGGACCTGCGGCTACACCGAGCTCAAGGGCTTCCAGCGCGTCGAGGTCACCATCGCGACCTGAGCGTTCCGCCCTTCAGGGGACTGTGGGGGAACGCTCGGGAGTGCCCGGGATCGCTGTAGAGAGGCCTGATCACCTCACTTGTGATCGGCTTCACGGGTGATGTGCCTCCCGTGCCCGCGTGTAGTGGCCCCAGTTAGGGCAGGCTTGTGGTGTGCGTAGTGTGCAGCTGGGTCCAAAGCAGCGGGAGGCGGCGCTGTCCGCCATGGCAGAGCGCGAGCTCGACGTCGTGGTCGTGGGCGGTGGCGTCGTGGGAACCGGGACGGCGTTGGACGCCGCGACCCGGGGTCTGAGCGTGGGTCTGTTGGAGGCGCGGGACTGGGCGTCGGGTACGTCCTCCCGCTCCTCCAAACTCATCCACGGCGGCCTTCGCTATCTGGAGATGCTTGATTTCGGTCTGGTCCGCGAGGCGCTGAAGGAACGCGGCCTACTGCTGGAGCGGCTGGCCCCGCACCTGGTGCGTCCGGTCCCGTTCCTGTACCCGCTGACGGGCCGTGCCTGGGAGCGCGTATACGCGGGTTCCGGGGTCGCCCTGTATGACGGGATGGCCACGTCGTCCGGCCACGGCAGAGGTCTGCCCCTGCACCGCCAGCTGACACGACGCGGTGCGCTACGTATCGCGCCCGCGCTAAAGCGTTCCTCGCTTGTGGGAGCCATCCAGTACTACGACGCGCAGGTAGACGACGCGCGCTACGTGACGTTCCTCGCGCGTACCGCCGCGAGCTACGGCGCGCACGTAGCGTCCCGGGCACGAGTCACGGGCTTCCTCCGTGAAGGGGAGCGGGTCACCGGCGTTATTGTCACGGACCTGGAGACCGGCAACACCCAGGAGATCCGCGCCAAGCAGGTGGTGAACGCCACCGGCGTGTGGACCGATGACACGCAGGCTTTGGTGGGGGAGCGTGGACGCTTCCATGTGCGCGCCTCTAAGGGGATCCACCTTGTGGTCCCCAAGGACCGCATCCAGTCCTCCAGCGGAATCATCCTCCGCACGGAGAAGTCCGTCCTCTTCATCATCCCGTGGGACCGCCACTGGATCATCGGCACGACCGACACTGACTGGACCCTCGACAAGGCGCACCCGGCGGCCTCTAAGACCGACATCCAGTACCTGTTGGATCACGTCAACTCCGTCCTTAACGTGCCCCTGTCGCGGGCCGACGTAGAGGGCGTGTACGCCGGACTCCGTCCGTTGCTCGCCGGCGAGTCCGACGAGACGTCACAGCTGTCGCGGGAGCACATCGTCGCGCACGTCGTACCCGGCCTCGTGGTCGTGGCCGGCGGCAAGTACACGACGTACCGGGTGATGGCGAAGGACGCCGTCGACGCGGCCGTCCACGGGCTCGGCGGAGGCGTCCCGGAGTCTCCGACGGAGAACGTCCCGCTGCTCGGTGCCGACGGGTATCAGGCGCTGTGGAACAACCGCACCCGGATCGCAACACGTAGCGGGCTACACGTTGCGCGCGTGGAACACCTCCTGCGCCGCTACGGTTCCCTGGTCGACGAAGTCTTGGACCTCACCGCGGCACAGCCGGACCTCGCTGAACCGCTGCCCGGCGCGGAGGACTACCTCAAGGCGGAAGTCGTCTACGCGGCTCAGTCCGAAGGCGCGCTGCACTTGGACGACGTCCTGGCCCGCCGGCTCCGGGTCTCCATCGAGACCTTCGACCGTGGAGTCGGTGCCGCCGAACCCACGGCGCGCCTTATCGCCCCGGTCCTCGGCTGGACCGAGGAGCAGATCAAGCGCGAGGTCGAGCATTACGTGGCGCGAGTGGCCGCCGAACGGGAATCTCAGGAGCAGCCGGACGACGCCACCGCGGACGCGGCCCGGCTCGGCGCGCCGGACATCGTCCCAGTGATGTAGTCCCTGATGGAGCCCAGATGGGCTCCAGATGGAGCCCGGGTGGTTGAGCCACCCGGGAATCTGTTCAAGCCCGCGTGCTTTGATACCGACATGAGCCTCTACGACATCCCGATCAACACCCTCGACGGCAAGCCGGCCTCGCTCAAGGACTACCAGGGCAAGGCCGTTCTCCTCGTCAACGTCGCCTCCCGCTGTGGCCTCACGCCTCAGTACGAAGGCCTGGAGCGCCTCCACGAGCGCTACGCCGACCGCGGTTTCACGGTCCTCGGCGTCCCCTGCAACCAGTTCATGGGTCAGGAGCCGGGCAGCGCTGAGGAGATCCAGGAGTTCTGCTCAGCGACTTACGGAGTGACCTTCCCCCTGATGGAGAAGATCGAGGTGAACGGGGACGATCGGCACCCCCTTTACACCGAGCTCTCCAAGACGACCGACGCCGAGGGCAACGACGGCGACATCCAGTGGAACTTTGAAAAGTTCTTGATCGGCGCCGACGGGACCGTCCTCAAGCGCTTCCGTCCGCGCACCGAACCGGAGGCCTCCGAGGTGGTCGAAGCCATCGAAGCGGCGCTCCCGGCCTAGTGACAGGTAGTGACAGGCGCGGCTGATCACGCCAGGATGGCGCTATGCCGCATTGGACTCCGGAGGAAATGCCGGATCTGACGGGGCGAGTCGCCATGGTCACGGGGGCCAGCAGCGGGATCGGGTTCCGAACAGCGTTGGAACTCGCGCGTCACGGAGCCCGGACCCTGCTCGCCGTTCGTGATCCGGACAAAGGAGAGTTCGCGCGGGAGCGGATCACCGGGGTGATCCCCTCCGCGCGCGGACTCGTCGAGATCGTCACCGTCGACCTGGCGAGCCTGGACTCGATCGAGGACGCCGCCGCCGACCTGGCCGACCGCACGGCGGCCGTGGACATCCTGATCAACAACGCGGGCGTGATGGTGCCGGACGGCCTGACCACCGACGACGGCTTCGAGCTCCAGTTCGGGACCAACCACCTCGGGCACTTCGCGCTCACCGGCCGGGTGTTGCCGCTGCTGCTGGCCGCGGAGTCCGGCCGCGTGGTCACCATCTCCAGCCTCACGCACCGCCGCGCCCGGCCGGTCTGGGACTTCGAACCGGCCGAGGTCAATACCAAGGAGTCCTACAGCGAAGCCGACTGGCACCGGCATCGTGTCTCCTCCTACGGGCGCTCCAAGCTCGCCAACCTCTTGTTCGCCCGGGAGTTGGACCGTAAGGCGAAGCGCGCGCGGGTCGCACTAGCGAGTGTCGCTGCGCACCCCGGCTATACGGCCACCGGCTTGTTCACCAAGACCTCCTTCAGCCGGCATAACCGGGTCGTCTCCGGACTGTCCCAGTTCGTCACCAGGGCGACCGGCCAGAGCCCCGCCACAGGTGCGTGGCCGTCTCTATATGCAGCGACACATGTGGACCTGTTCGGGGGCGAGTACATCGGACCGCGCGGTCCTGGCGAGATGCGCGGCGCGCCCGCGCGAGCCGTCATGAGCTTGATTGCGCAGGACGAGTCCGTGGCCGCCGCGTTGTGGGACCAGTCCGTCGCGGCTACCGGTGTGGGGTACGAAGAGCTGTCCCGCTGAGGGCTCCAGACTGAGGGCTCGGCGAAGATCCGCGAAAAAGTGGGGAACCGGGGTGCGAGTCGCTGCGTCCAACTGCCAGTGACAGTGTCGGCTAGGAGATGGAGCACAATGAAGCCCCTGGTGAAGACCGTGGCGACCACCGCCGTCGTGTTGACGGCGCTGGCCGGGTGCGCCTCCCGCAGCTCGGGAGGCTCCAGCGCATCGAATGCCGGCGCGGGCGGCGACACCGCCTCGTCGTCTACCCCCTCGTCCCCCGCGAGCCCGAGCACGTCCGCTTCGAGCTCCGGCAGCGCCTCCAACCCCTCGGACCCCGGAACGGTGAAGTACGTCTCACCGCAGGGCGTCGTACTGGAGAAGGACGGTGTCACCTTGGCCACCGAGGTGAACTGGGGCGGGTGCAACGACCAGCCGCAGCTCGTGGTGACGAGCCAGGACGCCTCCAAGGTCGTGGTCGAGCTGAAGACCGTTTCGCACTACCGGGTCGGGATGATGTGCCCGGACAACATGCGCAACGGTGAGGCGACCGTGAAACTCGCCGCCCCCCTGGCCTCGCGCCAGGTGTTCGACGGCGTCAAGAACGTGGCTCTCAGCGTCAGCTGAGGGTCCGGCCCCCCGAGTGTCGGGCCCCTTCCGTAGTGCCTGGGACAACGGAAGGGGCCCGACGCGTGTCTTCACATGTTGTTACCCATGGCTGACACCGGTGGGTTTTTCTGGGAAGCTCATCGCCATGACCGCCGACACCATCGACCCGGGCAACGGCATATCCGAGGACGCGCAGGACGTTCCGGGCGGGGCCGGACCCCAGCAGGCCACCCGCCTCGACAGCATCCACTCCCGGCTCTCCGCCGATCTGGTCGAGCGGCTGGTCGGCAAGGTGGCCATCCACGGGGCCGTGGGCGGGCGGACGCAGTCCTACAGTCCGCTCACCGGCGAACTCATCGCCGACTTCCCCGCCAGCGCCCCGCAAGACGTCCGCGCCGCCTTCGCCAAGGCCCGCGTCGCGCAGCAAGCGTGGGGGCAGACCCACCTGTCGCACCGGACTAAGGTCGCCCGCCGAATGCACGACCTGCTCCTGGAGCGCTCCGACCAGCTCCTGGACCTGGTTCAGATAGAGACCGGCAAGGCGCGTAAGCACGCTCTGGACGAGGTCCTGTCGGCCGCCGCCGCGACCCGCCACTACGCGTACGCCTCCCGCGGCTATATACGGAGCAAGCGCCGCCGCGGCGTACTGCCGGTCCTGACGAAGGTCACCGAGAACCGCATCCCCAAGGGCGTCGTCGGCATCATCACGCCGTGGAACTACCCGCTGGCGCTCGCCGTCTCCGACGTCATACCGGCGCTTATCGCGGGCAACGCGGTGGTGCACAAGCCGGACACGCAGACTGCGCTCACTGGGCTGCGGTTGCGCGAACTCGCCGTCCAGGCCGGGCTGCCGGAGGACCTGTGGCAGGTGGTCGTCGGCGACGGTCCGGTGGTCGGGCCCGCGGTCGTGGAGAACGCCGACTATGTGGCGTTCACCGGTTCCACTACTACGGGACGTACTGTCGCGCAGGCTGCGGCATCCCGGCTGATCGGGTGTTCGTTGGAACTCGGCGGCAAGAACGCCATGCTCGTGCTCGACGATGCGGACATAGAGAAGTCGGTGTCCGGTGCGCTGCGCGGCTGCTTCTCCTCCGCAGGGCAGCTCTGTATCTCTATAGAGCGTATATACGTTCACTACACCAAGTACGACGAGTTCCTGTCGCGCTTCCTTACGGAAGTCCGTGCGATGCGCCTGGGCTCCGGGCTCGACTACTCCGCGGACATGGGTTCGCTGACCAATACGAAGCAGCTGGAGAACGTGACGCTGCATGTGGAGGACGCCAAGGCTAAGGGCGCGAAGGTCCTGTCCGGTGGCCGTCGCCGCGCGGAGGTAGGGCCGCTCTTCTATGAGCCGACCGTACTCGGGGACGTTAAGGACACCATGCGTGTCTATGGGGAGGAGACGTTCGGACCTGTGGTGTCCGTGTACTCCTTTAAGAACGAGGGCGAGGCAATAGCGGACGCCAACAACACGCCCTACGGTCTGAACGCTTCTATGTGGACCCGTGACCACAAGCGGGCCCGAGAGATCGCGCGCCAGCTGCATGCCGGCACTGTCAACGTCAACGAGGCGTACGCGGCGGCCTGGGGTTCGGTCGACTCGCCGATGGGCGGCATGGGGCAGTCCGGGGTCGGGCGGCGGCACGGTGCTGAGGGGATCCTGCGGTTCACCGAGGCGCAGACGGCGGCCCGTCAGCGGCTGCTGCCGATCGCGCCCTGGTTCGGGATGTCCGAGGAGCGCTGGGGCTCGCTGATGCTGCGTTCGCTGAAGCTGCTCAAGACCTTGAGAATGAAGTAGCCGTTCCGCAAAACGGGTGACGCCGCGACCGTTTGGTTCCGATTGTCGGTGCCGGAGGTTACGGTGGTGGTCCGACGTCACCCAAGGTCATCGATCGCCTCCTCTGTGACGTCGAAACAGCATCACCGCTTCGTCGCAACGTCACCGCATCGCACCAGAGGGGATGGTGATCCGCATGACGGAACCCGCCTCGTCCGCGTTCGTCCCCGCGCCCGGCGGCCCGGCGCCGGCCGGGCCGGCCCAGTTCGGCGCCACACTGGACGTGATGGCGCAGGCCGCCGCGCAGGTCGGCACGGTCAACGAGGAGATCGCCACGCTGCTGGCCACATTGCTGGCCCAGCTGGAGCCGATCGCCTCGACCTGGAAGGGCGCCGCCTCCGGCGCGTTCCAGAACCTGCACCAGCGCTGGAACGCCGACGCCCGCAAGCTCAACGCCGCACTCGGCGGGATCGCCGAGTCCCTGTCCGGCACCCACCGCCGATACTCGGCGGCCGAGGAGTCGAACACCACGGCCGTCAACCGCGTCGCCGGCCTGATCGGCTGAGGGGAGGAGAGGCGATGAGCTACGGAGGCGAACTGCTCGTCCACGCTGAGACGCTGTCCTCGGCGTCGCAGAACGTGGCGGCGGCGCACAACGAGCTGAACAGCAAGTTGCACGACCTGCGGACGCTGCTGCAACCGCTGACCCAGACGTGGAGCGGGCAGGCGGCGGCGGACTACCAGGATCGGCAGCGGCAGTGGGATCAGGCGCAGGCTGATCTGAACGAGGTGCTGCAGCAGATCGGGAGGGTGTTGGAGGTCGCTCAGCAGCAGTATGGGGATGCTGAGCGGGCGAATATCGACGTGTGGACGTAGATGTAGGCGTGGACGTAGGTGGGTGGGACGGGGCCGTACGGGTTGGTTGGCGGTCGGCGGTGGTTGGCGGCCGGTAATGGCCGACCGCCGTCCTGAACTGTTCGGCCCGGATCATGAGACCGGCTGGACCGGGCCGTGGACGCCGTGGCACCATGACCTCATGCTCGCGAATCGCCGATTTTTTTATGGCTATGGACCTGGGTCCCTAGTCATCGTCGGCTGCTGAGCAGAACCAAGCCAACGAGCGCCTCGGACCCCTTCCGGTTCGGGGCGTTCGCCGTTGGTGCGGGGCGCTGGACCGCAGGGAGCCCGGGCCGAGCCCGAGGAGCCCCGCCATCATGACCGCCAGCGCCACCGCCGACTCCACGTCCGCCGACCGTACGTCTCCCGACCGCACGTCCGCCGACTCCGCGCCCGGTGCTGGCTTGCCGGGGGAGCCCGTCGTTTCCGTGCCCGGGCCCGTGGCCGTACCTGTATCCGCGACGTCTGCCGCGTCTGCCGGGACCGCCGCATCCGCCGTGCCTGCCGCTGTCGAGCAGACGGGCCAGCCCACTCCGGCCGGCGTCCTGACCGGCCGGGCCCGCATCGACGACCTGGACGCCCGCATCCTCGCGCTCATCACCGAGCGGGTCGGCACCGCGGCTGACATCCAGTCGGCTCGCATCGCCGAGGGCGGCCGCCGCCTGGACCTCAAGCGCGAGACCGAGATCATCACCCGCTACCGCGAGACTCTGGGCCGTCCCGGCGTGACCATCGCGATGGCTGTGCTGGAGCTGTGCCGCGGCCGGGTCTGAGCCCTTGCCGGGCCGCCGCCGATCACCTGCCGACCGGCGCGTTCCCGAAACCAGGCGAACCTCGGGCCCGAGCCGTAACCGCCGGGTCACTCGGTCGTTGAACCGCTCGAATCACCGGTGCGGATCGCAGCGCCCGGCCGGCGCCCCACGCTCATGCGCCCGGCCGGTGCCGGCGATGTGGGACACCTCGCCGGTGCCAGTGGTGGACCGCAGGGGACAGCGGGCCGGCCACCAGGAAAAGCGGCGGCTGCCCCGGGGACGCCCGGAGCAGCCGCTGCGGCACCGTCAACTCAGACGGTGTACTTCTCGACGATCTTGCCCAGCTTCGGCAGCGCCTTCTCGATGTTGTCGACGCCCTTGGGCCGCACCTGCTCGTAAGCCTTGCGCAGCGTGGCCCGGTCAGACTGGGCGGCCCGCTCGTCCGTCACCCCCAGCAGCGCGTTCGACACCTCCGGCCCCCTCCCGGCCAGATAGTCGCCGAACGAACCGCCACCGGCGGAGACGAAGTCCTCGTGGAACGGCTCCAGCCGCGTCACGAAGTCGTCCACCAGGGTGTCCACAGCATCGTGGATGATGCCGGACTTGAACGCGGTGACGACCTTGTAGGCGCCCTTCACCATCAGCCCCGAGTCCTTGACCTGCTCGTCAACGAGCTGCACGCAGTCCTTCACGACCTGCGGGCGGTTGGTCGGATTGAGGAGGCTCTCCTGCAGAGTCTGTCCCATTGTTTATGTCCTCGAACGCGGTAGAGGGACGACCGCAACGGACCGGACGCACGCCCGGGGCCCGACGTACGGCCGAGTAGTGAGCGCTTAGGTTACCGTAACGCGACCGGCCGCCAAGCCCGGTTCCACCACCCCACGCTCAGACGTCTGACACCGAAAAAACACACACCCGGCGCCACCAGAACCCGCACCGGAAAACCCGACAACAACCCCACCACCCACCCAACGCCGCCCCTATCG
>NZ_JAAFZA010000221.1 GCF_015356865.1 Catenulispora pinisilvae | reverse complement strand
CACATCCAAAATCCCCGCCCCATACCGATCATCCCGAGCAGCCCCCCGCATAGCAGCAGGCTTATCAGCAGTAGCCTCCAAAGCGGCAACCACCTGCGGACCACTCCACCCCGGATGCGCACTCCGCACCAAAGCAGCCGCCGCAGAAACATAGGCGGTAGCCTCCGAAGTCCCATCCGAATACCCCACCCGCCCCTGATTATCATCCCGCAGAATATGAACGCCAGGTGCGACCAACGCCACGTCAGCCCCCGTATCGGACTGGCTCCACACATTCCCCGAACTATCAATCGCTCCTACGCCAACCACGCCAGGCCAGGCGGCTGGGTAGTACTGCTGTGGCGTGCCGTCGGAGCCAATAGCTGCGACCACAACGACGTCATGGTCAAGCGCATCCTGTACCGCGCGGTGGATGCCAGGGTCGTCCATGCTGAAGGTGAGCGCAAGATTAATCACACGCGACCTGTGTGAGATGGCGTACTCGATGGCTGGAATGATGCCAAATACGAGCCCGGTGCTCGTTCCGTCGGAAGCACGTACTGGAAGAATAGTTGAGTCTGGCGCCAGCCCTAATGTCTTTATACCGGAGCCGGCGATAAGCGTAGCCTCGCCAGTGCCGTGGCCGTAATTATCTAGGTCGATATGGCCATCGCCAATATTAGCTCCGGTTGTATCTGAGAAGTCTGCGCCCTGCAGAAGATTAACTGTAAGGTCACTATTCGGTCGTACGCCGGTATCGATTACTGCTACTTCTGCGCCCAAGCCGCGTGAGATTTTCCATACCTTACCTGCTTGGAGGTAGCGGAGCGCCCACTGACTGTCAGTCGACGCGCCGGCAGCGCTCATTGACGCCAAGGGTAGGATTAGTGCTAGTGATGCTCGAGCCATTCTGGAGTAATGACGCCGTCTGCGGGAACTGCGACCGTGTCGGGTAGCCATGCGCTCTTTCGCTCTTTGAGATAGGCCGGCCGAGGGCTACGTTCTTCGCGTGTGCGGTGCACGGGGCCTACGCCGCTGTAGGGAGGTGTCATTCCGGCATATTCGCTGCTCGACGAGTCAGGCTGATATGCGGGAGCATTCGAAGAAGGTTGCGAAGCGGTACTATCCTGGGTGTTGTCATGGCTGGCGTCGAAAATATCTGTAGGCTGGGGCTCGCTGTGCACGGGCGGGTTAGCCGTTTTTGCGGCAGTGAAGGGCGACCTGCGAGGATGTCCAAAACCTAAACGGTCTGTGATGACATCGCTGGCGGGTTCCTGCTCCGCTGTGGCTCGTGAAAGCGTGTCCGCATGCTTGTTATTAGGGCTATGCCCTTTTGGCTCTGCGTCCTCGCTGATCGAAGGTGTGCCGCCAGTGGTGTCCCCTGTCGTGGTGTCGGTTTTGGTCAGGGGTGTTGGCGTAAGGCTTTGGTCGGGAAAGTCCTTTGCCGCGCCTTTGGCTGGGCGCCCATTTTCCGCTTCTTGCGAAGTGTGGCTTAAAGCTTGGGCAGTTGTTGTGCTCTTCTCGAACTTGCTGGATGTATACCTAGGCGTTCTCGGTGAAGCTAGAGGCTGACCTTTTATGCTAGCCCTTCTGATGCTAAAGCTAGCTGCCCCCGCCCTTTGTTGCGATTCGCCTAGTTGGATATTTCCTACTTCTTTAAGTCTTGTTGAGTGTGCGTCGCCGTCAAATCCCTCGTCTGTATTTGCAATGGGAGGTAAGGTTGTCGGAGTGGGGGTGAAGTTCTCCGCGCGGAAGGTGCCAATATTCGAGAGTTGGCTACGGGTCTCGACGTACTGGGCGGCAATGCCGTTCACCACCTGAACCGCCTGCTCGTGGGCGGCTTGATAGGCGGCGTCCTGTCGTGCGGCTTCAAGTGCCTCGAACGGTGTCGTCGGGCGGCGCACTACATCTGTGATGCCGGGCTCGGGGAGCTCCGGCACGTTCATCATTTGATGTTGCTGCTCGGCGACGATCTGGGCGCATCGGCCGACGGCGGTTGCGGCGCCCATGGCGCTGTCGTGGAACTCCCGTGCCTCGGCGGCGGCGCGTCCCAATGTCGCCGCCGCCTGTTCCGCGGCTGGGCCTCTCCACCAGTTCGGCATGTCGGTCTGGGCGTGGGCCAGTAGGTCTGCGACGTCGCCGACTCGTTCTGCCAGTGATCGGAATGACTGGGGCATTGCCTGTATGGTTCCGACCTGCGGTGATGCTGCCAGGCTGCGTAGCTCGTCCAGTGTCATGCGGCTGTATGTGAACTGGGATTCGCTCACGGTTTCGCCTCTCCGCCGGGCCGGGTGTCTGGGCGCGTGCCTAGCTGTGTGCCGAGGCCCTGGCTGTCGCCCCAGCGCTCCTCGCGGGCGCAGGCGCTGTTGGCGACCTGCATTGCGGCGGCTGCGACGGCTTCGTCGGCGGCGGAGTAGGCGGCGTGGGTTCGTTCCGCGTAGGTCGTCATGGCGGTGAGCATTTCGTGGATGCGGTGGTACCAGTTCTGGAGGCGGTGGACTAGGTCTGCGTGGGTGTCGCCGAGGGGGCTGGCTTCGTTCAGCAGTCCATATACATATGTGGCGCTGTCTCCTTTATCTACGCGCCACGCCGCTGGGCCTGTGTGGAGGGTGGGGTCGATGGTGGGCCAGTGGTGGGCGTGGGCTGCGCCGAGGGTTGTTTCCAGGTCGGCTAGGGCTCGGCGGAGGTTGGTTAGGTGGTCCAGGTTGATGTGGAAGTTGTGGGTGGGGTTGTTCATGGGGTGTGGGGCCTCCCCGGGGTGTGGCGGTGGGGCGGGTGCGGGGCTGGTAGGGTTGGCAGTCGGCCGCGAGTTGTGTGGTTCCCGTGGAGACGACCGGGGACGCTCAGCGACCACAATCTTACGAGGAGTTACGGGTGTCTCTGGACGCAGCTACTAAGAAGAAGATCGTTGAGGACTACGGGACGAGTGCCACTGACACCGGTTCTCCCGAGGTGCAGATCGCGCTGCTCACGTACCGCATCAATGAGCTCACCGAGCACCTGAAGTTCCACAAGCACGACCACCACAGCCGGCGTGGGTTGCTGCTGCTGGTCGGTCAGCGGCGGCGGTTGCAGGGTTACCTGCAGAACACCGACATTGTGCGGTACCGGGCGCTGATCGAGAAGCTGGGGCTGCGGCGGTAGTCCTTGTTGTTGTGTCGTAGGAGCGGTTCGTCGTCACGGACCGCTCCTGTTGCGTACCCGCTGGGTGCTGGGCCGGACCAAGCTGATGACTTTTCCGGTTAGAGTGGGTACCGGAAAAGTTCAATACGTTTTAGGGAACTGAAGAGGCACTGCGCGACGTGGTTCGCGTCGAATGGCCGGTTGCGCCGATCTTCGGTAGTGGCCTTCGGGATGTTACGCACCCGTGGGCTTCGATCGAAGACCGGGCCGCCGCGTGGCGGCGTGGGTCCACGACAACCGCGTCCTCTTCAGTCCGCCGCATACGAACTGAGGAGTACCTCTTGTCCGAGGGTGTTTTCACCACCGAGGCCGTCATCGACAATGGTCCGTTCGGTCAGCGCACCGTGCGCTTCGAGACGGGCCGGCTGGCCCGTCAGGCCGCCGGGTCGGTCGTGGCCTACCTGGACGAGGAGACGATGGTCCTTTCCGCGACCACCGCTTCCAAGTCCCCCAAGGATTCGCTCGACTTCTTCCCGCTGACGGTGGACGTCGAGGAGCGCATGTACGCCGTGGGCCGGATTCCCGGCTCGTTCTTCCGGCGGGAGGGCCGGCCCAGTGAGGACGCGATCCTCACCTGCCGGCTTATCGACCGGCCGCTGCGGCCGTCCTTCGCCAAGGGCCTGCGCAACGAGGTGCAGGTCGTGGCCACGATCATGGCGCTGAACCCGGATCACCTGTACGACGTCGTGGCGATCAACGCCGCGTCGGCGTCCACCCAGCTGGCCGGCCTGCCGTTCTCCGGTCCGATCGGCGGCGTGCGCGTCGCCCTGATCCAGGACCGCTGGGTCGCCTTCCCGACCCACACCGAGCTCGCCGACGCCGTGTTCGACATGGTGGTGGCCGGCCGGGTGCTCGATGACGGCGACGTCGCGATCATGATGGTCGAGGCCGAGGCCACCAGCGAGACCGTGGCCCTGGTCGCCGGCGGCTCCACCGCCCCGACCGAGGAGGTCGTCGCCGACGGCCTGGAGGCCGCCAAGCCCTTCATCAAGGCGCTGTGCGTCGCCCAGCAGGAGCTGGCCTCGTCGGCCGCCAAGGCCACCGCGGAGTTCCCGCGCTTCCTGGACTACCAGGACGACGTCCTGGAGGCCGTGACCGCGACCGCCAAGACCGAGCTGGCCAACGCGCTGACCATCGCCGGCAAGCAGGAGCGCGAGGAGGAGCTGGACCGCGTCAAGGCGCTGGTCGTGGAGAAGCTCGCGCAGCAGTTCGAGGGGCGCGAGAAGGAGATCGGCGGGGCGTTCCGCGCGCTGACCAAGAAGCTGGTCCGCGAGCGCATCATCCGCGACCAGGTCCGCATCGACGGCCGTGGCGTGCGGGACATCCGTCCGCTGTCCGCCGAGGTCGAGGTCGTGCCGCGGGTCCACGGTTCGGCGCTGTTCGAGCGCGGCGAGACCCAGATCCTGGGCATCACCACGCTGAACATGCTCCGCATGGAGCAGCAGCTGGACACGCTGAACCCCGAGACGCGCAAGCGCTACATGCACAACTACAACTTCCCGCCGTACTCCACCGGTGAGACCGGCCGCGTGGGCTCGCCCAAGCGCCGGGAGATCGGCCACGGCGCCCTCGCCGAGCGTGCGCTCGTCCCGGTCCTGCCGGCCCGCGAGGACTTCCCCTACGCGATCCGCCAGGTGTCCGAGGCGCTGAGCTCGAACGGCTCCACCTCGATGGGCTCGGTCTGCGCCTCGACCATGTCGCTGCTGAACGCCGGTGTGCCGCTGAAGGCCCCGGTCGCCGGTATCGCGATGGGCCTGGTCTCGGCGGAGATCGACGGCAAGACCGAGTACGTCGCGCTGACCGACATCCTCGGTGCCGAGGACGCCTTCGGCGACATGGACTTCAAGGTCGCCGGCACCAAGGACTTCGTCACCGCCCTGCAGCTGGACACCAAGCTGGACGGCATCCCGGCCTCGGTCCTGGCCGCCGCCCTGAAGCAGGCCAAGGACGCCCGCCTGCACATCCTGGACGTCATGATGGAAGCCATCGACGTCCCGGACGAGATGAGCGAGTTCGCCCCGCGCATCATCTCGGTGAAGATCCCGGTGGACAAGATCGGCGAGGTCATCGGCCCGAAGGGCAAGATGATCAACCAGATCCAGGAGGACACCGGCGCCGAGATCACGATCGAGGACGACGGCACGATCTACATCGGTGCCGCCAACGGCTCGGCCGCCGAGGCCGCGCGGACCACGATCAACCAGATCGCGAACCCGACGATGCCGGAGGTCGGCGAGCGTTACCTGGGCACCGTGGTGAAGACCACGACCTTCGGTGCGTTCGTCTCGCTGATGCCCGGCCGCGACGGCCTGCTGCACGTCTCCCAGCTGAAGAAGCTGGCCGGCGGCAAGCGGGTGGAGAACGTCGAGGACGTGATCAAGGTCGGCGACAAGCTGCAGGTGGAGATCGCCGAGATCGACTCCCGCGGAAAGCTGTCGCTGATCCCGGTGCTCCCGGACGCTGAGGAGAAGCCGGGCGAGGCTGCTGAGGCGAAGGCCGAGTAACAGCCTTGTACCCGGTTGAGACCCTGATCGCCGGGCAGAACGGCAACGGCACTGTGCGCCGTACCGTTCTGCCCGGCGGTTTGCGCGTGGTCACGGAGACCATGCCCTCCGTCCGTTCGGTGACCTTCGGCATCTGGACCGGCATCGGCTCCCGCGATGAGCACCCCGAGGAGTCCGGCGCCACCCACTACCTGGAACACCTGCTGTTCAAGGGCACCGCGAAGCGTTCGGCGCTGGAGATCTCGGCGGCGATCGACGCGGTCGGCGGCGAGATGAACGCCTTCACCGCCAAGGAGTACACGTGCTATTACGCGCGGGTGCTCGACACCGACCTCCCGCTGGCCATCGACGTGGTCTGCGACCTGGTCACCTCGGCGCTGATCCGGCCCGAGGACGTGGCCTCCGAGCGCAACGTCATCCTCGAGGAGATGGCGATGACCGAGGACGAGCCCGCCGACCAGATCCACGACGAGTTCGCCTACGCCCTGCTCGGCGACTCGCCGCTGGGCCGGCCGATCCTGGGCTCGGTGGAGTCGGTCAACGCCCTGACCCGGGACACGATCGCCGAGTACTACCACTCCCACTACACCGACGACCACCTGGTGGTCTCGGCCGCCGGCAACCTCGACCACGAGGTCGTGGTGGCCCTGGTGGACCAGGCGTTCGCCCAGGGCCGCGGCTCCCGGGACGCCGGCCGCCGGCCGGTCGTGCCGCGCATCGGCGGCGACTGCGGGGTCTCGCACTCGGGCCTGCGCCTGGTCGGCAAGGCGACCGAGCAGACCCACGTGGTGCTCGGCGTGCCGGGTGTGGCCCGCAACGACCAGCGCCGCTACCCGCTGGGCATCCTGTCCACGATCCTCGGCGGCGGCATGTCCTCGCGGCTGTTCCAGGAGGTCCGCGAGAAGCGCGGCCTGGCGTACTCGGTCTACAGCTTCTCCACGCACCACGCCGACTGCGGCATGTTCGGCGTCTACGCCGGCTGCCAGCCGGAGAACTTCACCGAGGTGTTGAAGATCTGCCGCGACGAGGTCCTGAAGGTCGCCGACGGCGGCGTCACCGAGGAGGAGCTGCAACGGGGCATCGGCCAGGTGCGCGGCTCCACGGTGCTCTCGCTGGAGGACACCGGCTCGCAGATGACCCGGATAGGGAAGAACGAACTCGTCTACGGCGAACACCTCACCATCGAGGAACTGCTGGAGCGGGTGGAATCGGTGACGATCGAGGACGTCAAGGAGGTCGCGGAGGAGTTCCTGCGGCAGCCCCAGGCGGTCGCGGTCATCGGGGACTACGAGGACGCTTCATCGTTCGAAGGGGCACTAGGGTGACAGCCGCTCTCGGTCAGAGTGTCGTGAAGGTCGCGGTGTTCGGCGCGGCCGGCCGGATGGGGCAGGCCGTCTGCCGCGCCGTGCTGGACGCGCCCGGGCTGGACCTGGTCGCGCAGATCGACGCCGACGACGACCCGCGGCGCGCGGTCGAGGCCGGGGCCCAGGTCGCGGTCGACTTCACGCACCCCGGCGTGACCGTGCAGAACATCGAGTTCTGCGTCCGGCACGGCATCGACGTCGTGGTCGGCACCTCCGGCTTCGACGAGGCCCGGCAGGAGCAGGTCCGCACGCTCCTGCCCGGCACCGACGTCCGGGTCCTGGTGGCCCCGAACTTCTCCATCGGCGCCGTGCTGATGATGCGGTTCGCGGCCAGCGCCGCGCCGTACTTCGAGAGCGTGGAGATCGTCGAGCTGCACCACCCGGACAAGGTCGACGCGCCCTCGGGCACCGCGACCCGCACCGCGGAGCTGATCGCCGAGGCCCGGGCCAGGGCCGGAAGTGCGCCGATGCCGGACGCTACGAAGACTGGTCTGGACGGAGCGCGCGGCGCGACCGTCGAGAGCGTCCCGGTGCACTCGGTCCGGCTGCGCGGCCTGATCGCGCACCAGGAAGTGCTGCTCGGCACGGTCGGCGAGACCCTGACGATCCGGCACGACTCGCTGGACCGCGCCTCGTTCATGCCCGGTGTGGTCCTGGCCTGCAAGAAGATCGCGACGCTCCCGGCCGGCCTGACCGTCGGCCTGGACGCGCTGCTGGATCTGTAGAACCCCGCGATAGGCACCTAGGCACCCCTCATGCGCAACCGCACCACGGCCCTGATCCTGGTCGTCATCCTGTGCTTCTACCTGCTGCTGGCCGTCCAGCGCGGCGTGTGGTTGATGGCGACCGGCAAGCCGGTGCTGGTGCTGTTCGGGATCGGCGTGCTGATGCTGCCGGTCGTGGGCGTCTGGTTCGTGGTCACCGAGGTGCGGATGGGCAACGCCTCTTCGCGCCTCGGTACCCGGCTGGAGGCCGAGGGGTTGTGGCCGACGGAGGAGATCCCGCGCCGGCCGTCGGGGCGGCCGGATCTGAAGGCGGCCGACGAGATCTTCGAGAAGCGCAGGGCCGAGGTCGAGGCGGATCCGGAGAACTGGCGCGGATGGTATCGGTTGTCGTTGGCCCACAACGACGCCCGCGACCGGTCCAGAGCGCGTAAGGCGTTGCGGAAGGCCATCGAACTGGACCGGTCGCGGGGCTGACCCGCCTGCCGGTTCCGGTATGCCGCCAGACTCCTGCGGACATCGCGCTCCGTAAGTGACCATCTCGATCCGGTCACGATCGCAACGACTGTGGGAATCCGCCTCGTCCTGTCTCCCGGCGGTCGGTGTTCCGCCGACCGCATGACACGGGAGGCGGAATGCGGAGACAATTCGCAGTGCTCGGAGCGATCGCTTTGATCGCGGCCGGGCTGGCGGCGCCCGCGCAGGCGACGGCGGCGCCGCTCGCGGGGTACTACGGGCAGAGGCTGGACTGGCAGCCGTGCGCGGGGAGTCCGGGGTTCGAGTGCGCGACCTTCGTCGTGCCGCGTGATTACAGCCGACTCGGAGCCGGCGACTTCCGGCTGCCGGTGATCAAGAAGCCCGCCGGCGATCCGGCCCATCGCGTCGGGAGCCTGATCCTCGACCCGGGTGGGCCCGGCGATTCGGGCCTGGCGGACCTGCCGGGGGACGTGTCGTCGATGGGCGCCTCGGTGCAGGCGGACTTCGACGTCGTCTCCTGGGACCGGCGGGGGATCGAGGGCAGCGACCCCGCCTTGACCTGCATGGATACCGCCGCGACCGACGCCTACACGCACCTGGACCCGGCGCCGTCCACCCGAGCGGGAGTCGCCGCGCTGGTCAAGGCCGGGCGGAACTTCACGGCGGCCTGCCGAGCGAACTCCGCCCCGGGCCTGCTGGGCCAGATCGGGTCGATCGCGAACGCCCGCGACATGGACATCCTGCGGGCGGTTCTCGGCGACAGCAAGATGAACTACCTCGGCTACTCCTACGGTTCGTTCCAGGGGCTCGTCTATGCCGAGCTGTTTCCAGGGCGTATCAGGACCGTGGCGGTGGATGGCATCTTCGACCCCTCTCTCACCGCCACTCAGATGACGGTCGAAGGTGCGCTGTCCGAGGAGAGCGAATTGCAGCATTATGCCGATGTCTGCAATACGACGCCCGGCGTCACCTGCCCCGCTCCCACCCCGGCCGGCATCATGGCTTTGATCGACAAGCTCCAGCAGCAAGTGAAGACCTCGCCGCTGCCGGCTCAGGGGACCACGCGCACCGTCGGGCCCAATGAGCTGGCGACGGCACTGCGGCTCAACGGTATTGCGCCGGGTGCTTTCTATGCGCTGACCGGTCCCGCGCTCTCCGCCGCGGCTGCCGGCGACGGTACGCAGCTCCTGGGCGTGGCAGACGCGTTGAACAGCCGCGCTCAAGGAGCTCCGGGGCCGGTGACCGGTTACCTCGACAGTTTCCAGGACGACGCCGCGTTGTTCTGCGTCGATCGGCCCTGGCCGAGCGGAACGGCCGCCTACGGGTCGCTCCTGGCTGCCGCCGAAGCCGCGTCACCACACCTCGGTGCCGCGCGCACGACCATGGGGCTGCCCTGTGGCTCCTGGCCGACCGCCGATCTCCCGCATGCGGTCCGGGCGCCCGGCACGCCGCCGATCCTGGTGGTGTCGTCGACAGGCGACCCCGTCACGCCCTACCAGTGGGGTGTCCGGGTGGCCGACACCCTGGCGAACGGAGTCCTGCTCACCTCGGAGTCGCACGGCCACACCGCCTATGGCAGCAACGGATCGGCGTGCCTGGACGCGCATGTCGACGACTACCTCGTCAACGCCGTGCCGCCGGCACCCGGCACGGCCTGCTGACCGGGGCGGCGTGAGCCCATCGTGCCGTGAAGTTCCCGGGCTCGCGCGGGGCTGACGATCGCCGAGTCCTGCGGCGGCGCTGATTTGTAGTGCTGCCGCAGGACTTTGCCGGTCACCGGGGCGACCGGAGCGATCACGTTGACTCCGACCCACGGCTTCTTGGCGATACGCGTTCCTATGCGGATGAACGGCTGCGCTACACGGATGCCGAAGTCTATAAGCCGCCATTGGTGGAAGCCTCCGGTGCGGCGCATCCAGGTCGGTAGAGAGTGGATGCTCAGGATCGCTGTGAAGCGTGAGGCCGCCCAGACCCGGAAGCCCACCTTCTTGAGCGGCGGGTAGAGCAGGTAGTGCATTCCGCGGTGTGCGCGTTCTGAGGAGCACAACTGCGGACGCACCTTCTCGAAGTACGCCTTCACTTCCTCGCGATTGCGCGGGACCTCTGCGGGGTCACAGGTCTGGAGCTCGGCGGCGATCCTGCACTCGGCCCAGTAGCGGTCCTCATCGGCTTTGGACAAGCGGCCGGGACCGTAGAGCTCGTAGCACTTCAGAACACTGTGCCAACCGGTAATGTGGATCCATAGCTGGGAGTCCGGGTTGTTGGCGCTATAGCGTTTCCCGGTAATGGGTTCCACGCCACTGGCTTTGGCATGGATACGCATTAGGAACTCCGCAGCCTGAACCACAGTGCGGCTGTCTCCAACCGCGACCGTGAGGAAGTAGGCGAGGGTCTGGTCGAGGCGGCCATGCGGATCCTCATAGATGCCGCCGCTGTCGGCGACCGCCGCGGCCAGCGGAGGGTCGAAGTGCTCGAGCACCACGGCCCGCTGGAAGCCGATGAGCGAGGTCGGCGACGTCCAGACCTTCCAGCTCACCGAGTCCGGGCCGAAGAAGCCGTTGTCGAGGCTGCGCAGTGGTCCGCGCTCGGGAGAGACGGGGACGTCTTCGGCGCTGGGGTGGGGCATCTTGCGTGCCTCCTCTACAGTGGACGCCGGGAATTACTACCGGCGCGTAGCAATATGCTACGCGGACGTAGCTTTGTAAAGGGGCCGGGTGTGGCGACGGAGAACGGGCGGCGGCGCCGCGAGTACGCGCCGCGGGTGCCGATCGAGCAGCGCCGCCGGGAACTGCTGGACGCGGCGCTGCGCATCGTGGTCCGGGACGGGCACGGCGCGGTGACCATGGAGGCGGTGGCGGCGGCTACCGGAGTCACGAAGCCGGTGGTCTATGGGGTGTTCCCTAATAGGGAATCGCTATTGGGGGACCTGCTTCGGCGCGAACAGGCGGCGGCTCTGGAGCAGTTGGTGGAGCTGTTGCCCGCGCTGCGTAAGGGTTTGGCGGCTGGCGCGCATCCCGCGGATGTCCTTGCAGAGGCCCTGGACGGGTTCCTGGCCGCGGTGCGGGCCGCGCCGGAGCGTTGGTCCTGCGTGGTGTTGCCGATGGCGGATATGCCGGCGCAGTTCAACGCGGCGCGGGAGGAGACGCGGGGCCTGGTGCTGGCTTCCGCGCAGGAGCTGGGGCGGTGGATCACGCGGACGTTCGATGCGCCGGCGGATCTTGATCCGGAGTTGATCGCGCACACAGTGGTGACCCTCGCCGAGATGGCTGCTCGGCTGGTGCTGACCGATCCGGAGCGGTATGAGCCCGCTCGGTTCGTGAAGGGACTGCGGGCGGCTGTGGGGCTGGTGCAATAGGGCTGGTGCAGTGGGTCGCGATCCGCGCACGCTCCAAGAGCGACCGAGGATTGGTGGCCGGTCTGGCGAGGCGGCGCAGCCGCCGCAGCGCACGGAAAACTCGGCGGGAACGAGGCTGGGCGTGCCGGACGCATGCCCTCGACCTGGCCCGCGCCTGCGCGCAAATCGGCACGAGCGTCGTGGGCGATGGGCTTGCAAGCGCAGCGCCGCAAGGCACCGGTGCGGCCAGGCTCGGAGCTCCGACGCTGGTTTCCCAATGTCGCTCAGCCCGCCCGGCCACCAATCCTCGGTCGCTCTAAATCTGCGCCAGACTCGTCGGCCAGCGCCGGCCGCGCCAGTCCTGAAGGAAGTCCTCGACGCGGTCGGCGACCGCGTCCCGCTGGGTCAGCATGAAGAACATGTGGCCGCCGCGGAAGAATTCGATCTCGGAGTCGCGGATGCCGACCCGGGTGGCCAGGGCGGCGGCCGGCTTCATGCTGCGGTCGCGGCGGCCGTGCAGGATCAGCGTCGGTGCCTGGATCTCGGGCAGCCGGTCGGTGCCGTCGTAGGACGTGCTGGCGGCCAGTTGGCGCTGGTGCGCGTAGTGCGGTTGTCGGCGCTCGGGGCTGACTCCCGGCAGCAGGTGCAGGCGCTTGGCGAGTCCGAGGACGCGGGCTGGGACCGACTTCCGTAATCGGCCGGTTCCGGTGGCCGCCGTGGCGATCAGCACCATGCGGTCGATGCGGGCGGGGTGGGCGGCGGCGATCTCCAGGGCGATGCGGCCGCCCATCGAGACGCCGACCAGGTGGGCGCGGGGGAGGCCGAGGGCGTCCATCAGGCCGACGGTGTCCTCGGCCATCATCGGGATCGAGTATGGGATGTCGGGCTTGTCGGTGCGGCCCGCTCCGCGGTTGTCGAAGGTGAGGACGCGGAAGCTGCGGGCCAGGCGCCCGGTGAAGGGGGCGAAGACGGTCATGTCCACGCCGAGACCGCCGACGAAGACCAGCGGCGGGCCTTCACCGTGGATCTCGTAATAGACGTCGACGTCGCCGACCCGAACCGATGGCACGCTGCCAGGATAGGCCCGTTGTGGGCCGCTGACCTGAGAAAACGGATTCGATCCGGTATCAGATCGCCGGATCGGACATCGTGCCGGATCCGGTGTCGGATCAGGGATCGGATCCGATACCTGATCACCGGCGGAGCCGATATCGGATCAGGGATCAGATGACGGCGGTGGCCTCCACCTCGATCAAGGCGTCGGGCAGGAAGAGCGAGGAGACCTGGACCGTGGTGCTGGTCGGCGCGGGCAGGCCCGGGAAGTACTCCGCGCGCACCTCGCCGTACTCGCGGATGCGGGAGATGTCGGTCAGGAACGTGCGCAGGCTGACGACGTCCGCCAAGCCGGCCCCGTGCGCGGCCAGCACCTCGCCGATCAGGTCCAGCACCCGGCGGGTCTGGGCGCGCAGGTCGTCACCGCCGACGATCTTGTGGTCGGCGTCCCACGCCACCTGGCCGGCCAGCATCAGCAGGGTGCGCTCGCCGAGCGGGATCACGGCGATGTTGGAGAAGGCCTTGGTCGCCGAGGAGGGGACGCCGGCGGGGTTGTCGAGCGTGAAAGCAGTCATGCGGCGAAGCTATGCGGGCCGGAGCGATACCAGTAGCGAATAGTCTGCATGCATCCCATGCCCGGCTAGCATGGCTTGTCATGGACACCGCGCTGCTCGAAGTCTTCCTGGAGGTCGCGCGGCGCGAATCGTTCACCGCGGCGGCCGGCTCGCTCGGCTATACGCAGTCGGCGATATCGCGTCAGATAGCCGCGCTGGAGGCTTCGGTCGGCGCGCCGTTGTTCGACCGCCTCCCACGAGGCGTACGGCTGACCGAGGAGGGCCGGGCCCTGGTGCCGCACGCGACGGCCGTCGTCGGCCGTCTCCAGGCCGCTGTGGCCGATGTGCGGGCCGTCCGGACCCTGGGCGGCGGCCGGCTCCGGCTCGGGGCGATCCCGACCGCCGACATGACGCTGATGCCGCGCGCCATCGCCGCGTTCCGGCAGGCGCATCCGGCGGTCACCGTGACGCACGCCGAAGGGCTCACGCGCCGTCTGGTCGCAGACCTCCGCGAAGGGGACCTGGACCTGGCGGTCATCGGGACGGCGAGCGCGGAGCCGGTCTTCGAGGGGGTGCGGCTGCGCCGGCTGATGGACGACGCGCTGGCGGTGGCGCTGCCCCGCGGCCATCGGCTGGCCGACCGGGAGACGCTGTCGCTGGCCGATCTGGAGGGCGAGAACTGGATCGCCGGTCAGCCGCGTTCGCAGGACACGCTCATCGCCTCGGTGCAGAGCGGGGAGTTCCACCCGGGAATCCCCTTCGTGGTCCTGGAATGGTCGGCGAAGCAGGGGTTCGTGGCGGCCGGGCTCGGCATCACGCTGATCCCGACGCTGGGGGCCGAGAAGGTGCGGCCGGACGTAGTCGTGGTGGCGCTGGATCCGCGGGAGGTCGCACCACGGTCGGTGTTCGTGGCGACGCCCGAAGGTGTGGCTGACAGTGTGGCGGTCACGGCGTTCATGGAACTGCTGAAACCGGGCCCGGCGCCTGATCGGTGACAGGTCCGGAACCCGCCAGTACCGCAGGTCGGCGCGGCGGACGATTGATCCATGCACACCGTTCCCGGCATCAAAGTCCTTTACTTCGGTACCCCCGTCGTCCTGATCACGACCCGCAACGAGGACGGCACCCCCAACATCGCCCCGATGTCCTCGGCCTGGTGGCTCAATGGAAACGCCATGCTGGGGCTGGGGAACGCTTCACAGACCTCGGCCAATATCGCCCGCGAGGGTGAGTGCGTCCTGAACCTGCCGTCCTCCGACATGGCCTCGTACGTCGACCGCATCGCGCTGACCACCGGCCGCCTGGAGGTCGCGCCGTACCGGGCGGAGCAGGGCTACCGCACCGAGCGCGACAAGTTCGGGCTGGCCGGCCTGACCGAGCAGGAGTCGGAGCTGGTCTCACCGCCGCGCATCCTGGAGTGCCCGATCCAGATGGAGGGCCGCCTGGTGAAGGCGCACTCCTTCGGCGAGGAGCGGATGACCGCGTTCGAGGTGGAAGTACTGCGGACGCACGTGGAGGAGAAGCTGGTCATCCCCGGAACCCACTACATCGACCCCGAGGAGTGGGACCCGCTGATCATGAAGTTCTGCGAGTTCTTCGGCGGCGGGCAGCCGGTGCACACATCACGGCTGGCCGGGGGATGGCAGATGCCGCATACGCTGCGGAAGCTTTCGGTCGCGGAGAGTGCGGCCGCGTAAGAGCGTTTCCCGGAGCTGTGCTCAGAGCGTCAGCGCTCAGTCAGCCAGTGCTCAGTCAGTCGGCACTCAGTGCGTCAGCGTCAGCTTGATCGCCAGGCCTGGCAACAGCAGTCCGAACGCGCTGAACGCCAGCGGCCCGTTGGCCCCGCAGTGCAGCCGCCGGGTGGCGCCCTCGGGGACCTCCACCTGGACCTTCTTCGAGTACATCCCGTCCAGCGACAGCTCGACCAGGTGCACACCGGGGTCCACGGCGAACTCGGCCGCCCCGTTCTGTGCCAGCCGGCCGACCGAGATCCCGTCGATCCACACCTTGTACGGCCGCGGCCGCAGCTGGAACCCGCTGCGGCGGGTGAGGGTTATCGTCCCGGACATGCTCGACCTGCCTAATTCGGACACTGGTGGATATCAGTGGATGCAAGGAGCATAAACGCGAGGGCGGCACCGGTATCCGGTGCCGCCCTCGGCGTTACGTGATCGTCGCCTACCTACGATGCCGCCGCCGCTGCGAAGCGTGACATGGCGTGCTCCACCAGGCGGATCAGGGTCAGCTTGGTGGACTCCCGGCTGCGGGCGTCACAGGTGACCACCGGCACGTCCGGCGGGATCGACAGCGCCTCGCGGACGTCGGCGACCTCGTGGGTGAGCATGCCGTCGAAGCAGTTCACGCCGACGATGTAGGGCAGCCCGGCGTCCTCGAAGTAGTCGATGGCCGAGAAGCAGTCGGCCAGCCGGCGGGTGTCCACCAGCACCACCGCGCCGATGGCGCCGCGGCACAGGTCGTCCCACATGAACCAGAAGCGGTTCTGGCCCGGCGTGCCGAACAGGTACAGGATCAGCTCGCGGTCCAGCGAGACCCGCCCGAAGTCCATGGCCACCGTGGTGGTGACCTTGCCGGGCACGACGGTGAGGTCGTCGACACCCTCGGAGGCGGCGGTCATGACCGCCTCGGTGGTCAGCGGGGCGATCTCCGAGACCGCGCCGACGAAGGTGGTCTTGCCGACGCCGAAGCCGCCGGCGACGACGATCTTCACCGACGTGGTCGGGCCCACCGCGGGCTGCGGCTCGGGCGCCTGTCCGTAAGGGGAGTAATTCACTGCACGGCCTCCTTTCTACAGATTGCGGAGCCCGATGAGGACTCGTTCGAGGAGCGCGAGGTTGGGCTGACCGGTGTCGGTCTCGCCGGGCTGCTGGATGGTGACCAGGCCGGCATCCGACATGTCGCCCAACAGCACCCTGACCACCCCCAGTGGCATCCGCATCAGCGCCGCGACCTCGGCGACCGACTTCAGCTCGACGCACAGCTCGCAGATCCGCTGGTGCTCCGGCTCCCGGCCGGGCAGGCGCGATCGTCCGTTGTCCGTCGTCGATACCAACGCCTCGATGGGCAATTGGTAACGGGCTCGCGTGCGGCCCCGGGTCAGCGCGTATGGGCGGACGAGGGGCGAGGAATCGTGCGCGCTGCTCACGACCGCGTGCTCCTGTCGCTCGTCTGAGGTTGGGGAAGGGGAGTCACCTGGCGTCCTCTCAGCGCGGCAGCGACGACTGGAGCTCGGCGCGCAGCGCCGGCGTCAGGACGTCGCCGGCGCGTTCGACGAGCAGAGCCATTTCATAGCCGATCAGGCCCATGTCGCAATCCGAGGAAGCGAGTACGGCCAGAGCCGAACCATCCGAGATGGCCATCACGAACAGGAAACCACGGACCATCTCCACGACGGTCTGGGTCACGGCCCCGCCCTCGAAGATGCGGGCGGCGCCCTGGGTCAGCGAGGACAGCCCGCTGGCCACGGCCGCCAGCTGGTCCGCGCGGTCGCGGGGGAATCCGTCGGATACCGCCAGAAGCAGGCCGTCGGAGGAGACCACCACCGTGTGCGCGACCCCCGGGACGCGGTCCACGAAGTTGGTGATCAGCCAGTTGAGATTCCTGGCGGCTTGGGTCAGGTTCGGGTCGTTCACGGTTGCTCAGTCCTGCTTTCCTGGCTCAGGAGAACCGAAGGCGGCCGGGCCGTCGGACATGGGGTTGGCGGGATCGGAGGGCTGCGACTCGCCGGGGGTGCCGGCGGCGTCGCGGCCCTGGCGCAGCCCATTGTGGAAGCTGGCCAGGCGGGAGCGCACGGCCTCGGCCGAGCGGGCCGGGATCGGCGAGGGCGCGGTCTTGGCGGCGCCGGTGCCGTCCGCCGAGCCGGGCACCAGGTTGGACCGCGGGACGCGCTTGGGCAGGCCCTTGGGGGTCAGACCGGCCGCGACCGGCTTCTTGACCACCTCGGCGGCCTTCCAGCCGTCGTCGCCGGGTGACTGCCAGGCCTGGCCCGCGGAGCTCTGGTCGTCGTTCATGGGCTCCTTGGGTTCCTCGTGCGGCGCGGCGGGTCGGGCCGGGCCGCCGGGCGCGGTGTCGGCGGCTCCGGCGGCCGACGGCGGGGTCGGCGG
>NZ_JAAFZA010000220.1 GCF_015356865.1 Catenulispora pinisilvae | reverse complement strand
GTACGGGCCGCTCGGCGGGCCTCGGGATCAGTAGAAGCTGCGGGAATCAGTAGAAGCTGCGGGGCCCGGCAGCGGCGCGGGGTCCCGTCTCTGAACTCCCCGACAAAGGCAGCGTCAGCTGGAATTCGGCCCCGCCGCCCTGGGCTCCGGCGGCCGTCACGCCGCCGCTGTGGCCGACCGCCACCTGCGCCACTATGGCCAGTCCGAGGCCGGAGCCGGGCAGGTCGCGGGCGCTGGCGGCGCGGTAGAAGCGGTCGAAGACGTGCGGGAGGTCGGCCTCGGGGATGCCGGGGCCGTGGTCGCGGACCGTCAGGGTGACGTGGCCGTCGGGGGTGGTCGTGGTGCGGACCTCGACCAGGCCGCCGGTCGGGGAGAACTTCGCCGCGTTGTCCAGGAGGTTGCGGACGGCCTTGGCCAGCCGGTCGGTGACGCCGACGACCACGCTCTCCTCCAGGTCCGCCTTGAACACCGCCTTCGGCCAGTGCGCGGCGGCCCGGTCCACGCAGCGCTGGACCAGCAGGTCCAAGCGCAGCTCCTCGAAGTGCGCCGCCTGCTCCTCGCCGCGGGCCAGCTCGACGGTGTCGCTGACCAGGGTGGTCAGGTCGTCCAGGCCGGACATGATGCCGGTGACCAGGGCCTGGCGGTCCTCCGGTTCCAGTCGGTGGGCGTGCGCCAGCACCTCGACGTTGGTGCGCAGCGAGGTGAGCGGGGTGCGCAGCTCGTGCGAGGCGTCGGCGACCAGCTGGCGCTGCCGGTCGGTCGCCTCCTGGACCGCGTCCAGCATGCTGTTGAAGGTGGCGGCCAGGCGCCCGAGTTCGTCACGGGACTCCCTGGGCCGTCCGTCTATCGGGATCCGGTGGGCCAGGTCGTGGGTCGCGGCGATGCGTTCGGCGGTACTGGTCAGCTCGGCCACCGGGCGCAGGGCGGTGCGGGTCACCATCCAGCCCAGCCCGGCCGCCAGCACGATGCCCGCCGCGGCGGCTCCGAACAGCTGCCAGCCCAGGGTGGACAGCTGCTTGTCCATGGTGGTCAGCGGGGCGTCGATCTGGATCGCCTGCCCATCGCGGATCCCCAGGGTCAGGATGCGGACATGCTGGCCGTTCATCTGGCCGGAGTGCATGTAGCTTTCCCTCGTCCCGGCGGCGACCTGGGCGTCCGCCTTGGTGATCGGTATCTTCGGTGTCGCGGCGGGGGCCAGCGCGACTGTGCCGCGCGGCCAGCGGGGTGAGGGCGGCAGCGCCTTCGCTTGGAGCGGCGTCCCGGAGGAGTCGATGAACTGGAAGTTGGTCTGTGTGTCCCCGAACTGCCGGCTATTGGCCGGGTCGTAGCGCGGGAAGTGGCCGCCGAGCAGCGCGGTCTGTGCTTTGACACCCTGCCTCTGCAGGCCGTCGTCGACCTGCTGGGTCAGTGAGTGCCGGACGGCGACGTAAGCGAAGCCCACGCCCCCGCCGATCCCGGCCGCCACCGCGATCGTCGCCGCGAGCGCCAGCCGGGCCCGCAGCGGGGTGCGCCGCCAGATGGCCAAGGGGGAGCGGCCCTGGGAGGAACCGCCGGACGCGGCGTCGCGGGACAGCGGATCGTCGGACTTGGATCCGGTCCCGGGCATCCCGGCCGCCTCCGGCGAGCCGATGAATCCGTAAGGACCGGCTCCGCCTGAGCGGAAGTCAGAGCCCATACCCAGGCCGACAGCCCGCTGCGCCGCCGCCGGGGCGGCGGCCGAAGCCGTGGCCGCAGTCGTCCGCCGCATCCGGATCCCCGTCCGCAACCGTCCCCAGTTCACGCCGACACCCGCAACGTGTACCCGAACCCCCGCACCGTCTGCACCAGCCGGGGCTCTCCCCCGCCCTCCGTCTTGCGCCGGATGCAGGACACGAACACCTCCAGCGAGTTCGACTCCGGTCCCAGCTCGTAACCCCAGATCCGGTCGGAGATGACCTCGCGCGGCAGCACCCGGCCGGCGTTGCGCATCAACAGCTCCAGCAGCGCGAACTCGGTGCGGGTCAGCTCGATCGTGCGCCCGCCCCGGTAGGCCAGCCGGGACTCCGGATCCAGCTCCAGGTCCTCGAACACCAGTCGCTCCGACTCCGGCAGCGGGTCGTACTCGGCGCGCCGCAGCAGGGCCCGGACCCGGGCGTGCAGCTCGGCCAGCGCGAACGGCTTCACCAGGTAGTCGTCGGCGCCGGCGTCCAGTCCGGCCACCCGGTCCCCGACCGCGTCGCGCGCGGTCAGCAGCAGGACCGGGGTGTGGTCGCCGACGCCGCGCAGGCGCCGGGTCACCTCCACCCCGTCCAGCTCCGGCATCATCACGTCCAGCACGATCGCGTCCGGCGGATCGGCCGCGACCTGCTCCAGGGCGGCCAGGCCGCCGGCGGCCGTGCGCACGCGATAGCCCTGCAGGCGGAAGGCCCGGGCGATCGCGTCACGGATCTCGGTGTCGTCGTCGACGACCAGCAGGCTGCGGGATTCTCGGAAGTCCATCCCGTCCAGTATCACCCGTTTGACCCACCCGGCGAAGACGCGGCGCCACCGGGAGTGCGGTTTCCGCCGCGCCCGCCGAAGCCGAAGCCTGTGAGACCACTCACAACCGAACGCGCCGTGATGGTTCCGCTACTGTCCGGCGTCCCGATGACGGTCACCTCAGAGCCGGCCGTCAGGTCCGAGACCGCGCCGGTCTTGCCGATCGTGACCGTGGTCTGCGGGCTGGTGTCGACGGTCACCGACTTGCCGGTGCTGTCGGTGATGGTCAGCGTCGTGCCGTTGACCGCGCTGACCGTGCCGGTGACGCCGCCGCCGCGAGCGCCGCCGGTGGCCCCGCCGGTCGCGCCGCCGGTCGTCCCACCGGTGCCGCCGGTCCCGCCGAAGCCACCGCCGTAGCCGCCCCGGGAGCGGGTCCCGCTGCCCGGCGTGGCGGCCGACTTCGTGGTCGACGACGAGTTGTGCTTGCCCACCGCGATCCCGCCGACGAAGCCGCCGGCCAGCAACACCGCGCCGATCAGGCCCAGCGTCACCTTCGGGATCCCGCCGCCGCCGCTGCGCGCCGGCTTGAGCTGCCCGCTGATGTCCGCCGCGGACGGCGCCGTGGACAGCAGCTCGAACTCTTCGCTGTTGTTGCTGGCGGCCGGGCCGCCCTGGTTCTCAGACATCTGTGACTTCCGAATCTTCCTTCTTGGAGACTGTTTACTCGTGCCGCAGTGCCTGGATGGGATGCAGCTTGGCCGCTCGGTTGGCCGGGAAAGACCCGAAGAACAGACCGATCAGCGCCGACACCGCGAAGGCCAGCGCGATCGAGGCCGGCACGATCACCGGTTTCACCCCGGCGACCGTGAACCTGGTGCCGATCAGTCCGGCGGCCACCCCCAGGGCGCCGCCGATCAGCGACAGCATCACCGCCTCGACCAGGAACTGGCCCAGGATCGCCGCGCGCGGCGCGCCCAGCGCCTTGCGGATGCCGATCTCCCGGGTCCGCTCGGTCACCGTGACCAGCATGATGTTGGTGATCCCGATCCCGCCGACCAGCAGCGAGATGGCGGCCACCGCGCCCAGCAGCACCGTGAAGGTGTGCGTGGTGGAGCTGGAGGTGGCCAGCAGCGACTGCTGGTTCAGCACCCGGAAGTCCGGCGAGGCGGTGGCCGACAGGTGGTGCCGCGAGGTGAGGATCGAGGTGATCTCGTTCTGCGCGGCGGTGGTGGCCCCGGCCGACTTGGCCTGCACCACGATCTGGCTCAGCGACCCGAAGCCGCTCAGGGAGTCCTGCACGGTGGTCAGCGGCGCGATGGCGAAGTCGTCGGCGTCCTGCAGCCCGCTGGAGCCCTTGGCCTGCAAGGTGCCCTCGACGGTGTACGGGACGCTGTTGATCATCACCTGCTGCCCGACCGGGTCGGCGGTGCCGAACAGGTCGGTGGCCACGGTCTGGCCGATCACGATCACCTTGCGGGCCTGGTTCACGTCGTCGTCGGTGATCGCCGAGCCCTCGGCGATCTGCCAGTTGGTGGCCGTCAGGTACGCCGGGTAGGTGCCGACCAGCTGCGCGATCTGGTGCGTGGCGCCGTCGTAGGTCGCGGTCGGGGACGCGGTCACCACCGGGGCCTCGTCCAGCACGTCCGGGGCGTTCACCGGGTCCACCAGCGACTGCGCGTCGGCCAGGGTCAGCGCCGAGACGGAGCTCTGCGTCCCGGTGTTCCGGGAGGCGCGCGCGCCGAACCCGCCGGCCTGCCGGGAGACCTCCAGCAGGTTGGTGCCCAGCTTGTCGATGTTCGCCTGCACCTGGGCGCCGGAGCCCTTGCCGACGGCGACCAGCAGGATCACCGCGCCGACACCGATCAGGATGCCCAGGGTGGTCAGCGCCGAGCGCAGCTTGTTGGCTCTGAGCCCGGCGAAGGCGAACCGGAAGACCTCGCGGAATCTCATCGGGCGCTCCCGTGCCTCACTGTGTGCTGTTCGGAGATCCAGCCACGCTCGCCGTTGCGCTCGTCGGAGACGATCTGCCCGTCCATCAGCCGGATCGCGCGCTCGGCGTGCTCGGCGATGTCGTGCTCGTGGGTGATCAGGACGATGGTGCGCCCGGCCCGGTGCAGCCGGTCGAACAGGGCCATCACGTCGGAGGAGGAGGTGCTGTCCAGGTTGCCGGTGGGCTCGTCGGCCAGGATCAGGCTGGGCGCGGTGACCAGCGCCCGGGCCACGGCCACCCGCTGCTGCTGGCCGCCGGAGAGCTCCTGCGGCTTGTGGTGCATCCGCTCGCTCAGGCCCACCAGTTCCAGCGCCGCCCGGGCCCGCTTGCGCCGCTCGGTGGTGCCCACGCCGGCGTAGACCAGCGGCAGCTCCACGTTGTCCAGCGCGGTGGTGCGCGGCAGCAGGTTGAAGGACTGGAAGACGAAGCCGATCTTGCGGTTGCGGACCAGGGCCAGCTGCCGGTCCGACAGGTGCTCGACCTCGACGTCGTCCAGCAGATAGCGGCCGGTGGTGGGGACGTCCAGGCACCCGATGATGTTCATCAGCGTCGACTTGCCCGAGCCCGAGGCGCCCATGATGGCGACGTAGTCGCCGGTGGGGACGGTCAGGCTGACGCCGCGCAGGGCGTGCACGGCGTTGCCGTCCATGCCGTAGGTCTTGCGGATGTCGGTGAGCTCGATGACGGGCCGCTGCGTGCCCATGCCGGTCACCCGCCGAACCCGCCCCGGCCGCCGCCGGCGCCCAGACCGCCGCCGCCGGTGCCGGCGCCGCCGGTCCCGCCGCCGAAGCCGCCGCCGGTCAGTCCGCCCCGGGTTCCGCCGGTGCTGGTGCTGCCGGTGCGCGAGGAAAGCAGGACCTCATCGCCCTCGTTCACCCCGGAGGTGATCTCGGTGCTGGTGTCGCCGACCACGCCGATCTGCACCGGGGTCTGGGTCTGGGTCTTGCCGTCGACCACCGTCACGAAGCTCTGGCCGCCCAGGGTGGTGACCGAGGAGGACGGCACGTAGAGCACGTTGGTCACGTTGTCGGTGGTCACCGACACCGAGGCCGTCTGGCCCGGCTTCAACGTGGCCAGGTCCTGCTGGCCGCTGGTGAACTGGAGCGTGACGCCGTACTCGACGACGTTCGACACCACGGTCGAGATCGGGTCGACCTCCTGCACGCTCGCGGTGAGCGCGGCGCCGGGGATCGCGTTGATCGAGATCTGCGCGGACTGCCCGGCCTTCAGCTTGGAGGCGTCGGTCTCGTCGAACTCGGCGCGCACCGTCAGGGCGCCCATGTCGCCCAGCACCACGAAGCCGCTGCCGGACTTGGCGCCGCTGGTGGAGGTCGAGCTCGAACCCGACGAGCCGGCCGAGGAACCGCCAGCCGAACCCCCAGTAGACCCGGTCGCCGAACTGCTCGAGGCCGAGGACGTGGCCGAGGTCGAGGAGGCGGACCCGGCGCTCACCGAGTCGCCGACCGAACCGCCGACCGACAGGACCGTCCCGGCCTGCGTGGCGGTGATGACCGTGCCCGCGACGCCCTTCTGGGCGGTGGACAGCGAGTTCTGCGCGTTGATGATGGCCTGGTTGGCCGAGGCTATCTGGTCCGGGGTGGCCGGCGCGGCGGCGACCGCCTGCTGGTCCACGGCCGTCTGGTAGGAGTTCTGCGCCTGGGTCAGCGAGGATTGCGCCTGGTGCATGGACTGGGTGTCCTTCTGCGCACCGGTCTTCTGCGCGTTCTCGGCCTGGCTCAGCGCGTTGGTGTCCTGCGCGACCTTGTTGCCGTCCTGAGTGCACGCGGTCGGGTTCTTCGCGGCGGCCGTGGCCGCGCAGTCCTGGGACTGGAGTGCCTGGTCCGCGCTCAGCGAGTTCTGGGCCGTGGTGACCGCGGCGGCCAGCGTCTGGGCGTCGACCGAGATGCTGTTCTGCGCGTCGGAGAACGAGGTCTTCGCGGAGTTCAGCGAGTCGCCCGCGGTGGTCAGCTGTTGCTGGCTCAGCGCCGCGGCCTGCGGGGTCTGGCCCTGCTGCAGTTTCGTCAGCTGGGCTTGCGCGGTGGTCAGCTGGGCCTGCGCCGAGGTCAGTTGCTGGTTCGCCTCGGTCGGGTCGATCTTGGCCAGCACCTGGCCGGCCTTCACGACGTCACCGGGCTTCACGTCCACCTCGGTCACCGTGCCCGACGCGGTGAAGGCGAGGTCGAGTTCGGTCGGCAGGGTGACGTTGCCGGAGGCGGACACCTCGGAGCTGACGTTCCCCCGCTGCACGGCGACGGTGCGGCCGGTGGTCGAACTGCCGGAGTTCGACGAGCCGAGCAGCGCCCAGGCGCCCGCTCCACCGGCGGCTACCACCACGGCGAGCGAGGTGTTTATCCAGACCCCTTTGGGGAGTCGCGGGCTATCGGTCATGGCGCCAGAGGTTGTCCCGCCTTACTGAAGCGAAGGTTAAGGGGCGCGCTCAGTCTCAAACGCCCGTCCCCCCACGCGGTGCCGGCTATTGACCACCTGGTGAATAGCCGCTGCCGGACGATAGGTTCTCCGGATGCCGAAGATTGACTGGAACCCGGGCCGGGGTCGGCGTGGCCGACCGCTGCGCCGGGTGCTGGGCATGGGGCAGCACCAGGGCCTGCTGGTGATGTACGGGCTGGCGGCGGTGGCGGTGTTGTTCGCGTTCGCCGCGGCCTTCGGTGTCTTCGACGGCGCCGGCCCGAAGCCCGCAGCCCCGGTCGCCGGAGCTGCGAATACGGACTCTGATGGTGCACCGGCCGGCGCCGCGTCGCCTTCGGCACCCGGGGACTCCTCGAAGGCCGCCGGGTTGTTGACGGCATCGGTCCAGCACTACGCGGACCTGCTGGCGACCGGGCAGAAGATAGTCGGCCACACGCGCTACCCGAGCATGTCAGCGTACGACGACGCCTTCGGCGACCCGCGGTCGCCGGCCGCGGCGTTGGCGAAGTTCCGCTCGAGGCCCAATCCCGAGGCCGACACCTCGTATCTGGACGCCGAACAGCAGGCCGCCGCGGCCTACGACGGCGACCACCGCGGCGCCCTGAGCCAGTGGCTGGACGACATGGCGAAGGCCAAGACCCACCTGGGCCAGTGGGTGGTCACCGCCGGGCAGTACCAGCAGGGATCGGCGACACAGGCGGCGCTCGACGCGGCGGTGGGCGCGGTGAATCAGGATCTTGCGAACGCCAGGTCCGACGCCGGCTCGCTCAGCGGCTGAGCCGGCGGCCGGATCGGGATGTCATAGGGGAATCCCATAGGGGATTGTCCCTAAGCCAGGCCAGGACTTGTCCCGCATGCCGGTCCGGCGGGAAGACCGGGTAGAAGGCGTGCTCGACCGCACTGTCGCGCACCACGAGTGTGATGCGCTTGTAGAGGGCTTGCCCGTGGAAGTCGAAGGTCGGCAGATTCAACGCCTCCGCGAGGCGGAACGCGGTGTCGGACAGCATCGCGAAGGGCAGCCGGAGCCGGTCGACCACCTCTTGTTGGTAGGCGGTGTCCTGGCTGGAGAGGCCGAAGACGCGCGCCGCACCGGCTGCCAACAGGTCCTCGTAACCGTAAACCCTGCCCCGAGGGGCAAGGTCAAGCCTGGCTAGAAGGCCGCGCCGCGTTGCCGCGCCTGCTCGACCGCCGCCCGCGGCGAGCCGCGGTGCACCGGTCCGTGCCCGGGGATCAGGATGTCGGCGTCCGCTTCGGCGATCACGTCCAAGCTCGCCAGTGCGCCGGGCAGATCCTTCTGGAACATGGCGGGCAGGACCTGCGGTCCGCTGACCCGGGACGTGGGGTGCCCGGTGCTCATCGCGTCGCCGGCCACCACGATCCCGGTCGCCGGGAGCAGGTACGCGCAGTGGCCCGCGGTGTGGCCGGGGGTGTGCAGCGGAATCGGGGCGCCGGGCAGGTCGAGCGGCCCGGGGGCGGGGAAGGCTTGGGGCTCGGTGACCGGGACGTGCGCCGTGCCGCCGTTCCGCACCGCGCGCAAGCCCCACGCGGCCACGCCCGGACGCCACGCGTTCGCCGCGACCGCCCCGGCCGAGACCTGGTCGAGGAAGTCGCGGCGCGCGTGCGGCACCTCGTCGGGGTGCATCAGGACCGGAATACCGTACTCGGCGCGCAGCCGCTCGGCGGAGCCGATGTGGTCGTTGTGGGCGTGGGTGATCAGGATCGCGTTCACGGACTGCGGTGCGACCTTGAGCAGTTCCAACGATGCCAGCAACGCGTCGTGGTCGCGCGGATAACCGGTGTCGATGAGCGTCGCGTCGTCGCCGTCCTTCACGACCACCCATGTGACATCGCTGCCGAGGACGGCATGCACGTCGCCGTCGACCCGGACGACGTCCCCGATCCGGAAGTGCTTGGCCACGTGGATCCTCCTGTCGGCGTCAGCCCGAAGCTATCCGATCGACCATCCCGTCGGCGGCCCGCAGCCCCGCGCCGATCTGGTCTTCGCCGGGTTGGCCCAGCACCACGCCGGTGATCGTGGTCTGCCTGCCGCCGATCGACCGCACAGCTCGGAAGGCGAAACAGCCGCCGGCCGCGTTGTCCGAACCGGTCTTGACGCCCACGAATCCGTCGTGGCCGAGCAATGTGTCGGTGTTGAGGACCGGACCGGCCACCGGCAGCGTCGCGCTCGGCATGGCGACGATCCCGGCGAACGCCGGTAGGCTCATCGCCTGATCCACGATCCGCACCTGATCGGCCGCGGTGGACACGGTGGTCTGCTCGAAGCCGCTCGGGTCGGTATAGCGGGTGTCGGACATCCCCAGCGACCGCGCGGCGGCGTTCATCCGCTGCACGAACTTGCCACTCGACCCGGCGTCCCAACGCGCCAGCACCGCGGCGATGTTGTTCGCCGAGGGCAGCAGCAGCGCCTCCAGCGCCTGCCGCTCGGTCAGCTGCTCGCCCGCCGCTATGGCCACCAGCGACTCCTGTTTCGCGCGCCGGGCGGCGGTGTCGGCGACGTCGGCCGCGGTGAGCGTGATGGTCGGACCGTCCTGGCCGGGCTGGAGCGGATGGTCGCTGAGCACGAGGTAGGCCGTCATCACCTTGGTAACGCTGGCGATCGGCGCCGGATGCTGGTGCGGCCCGGCCTGGATCACCGACTGGCCGGACCGGACGAACGCGGCCTGGCCGGCGGCCGGCCACACCGTGCCGGACACAGCCGCGCCGTCGGCCGCACCATCCGCCTTGCCGCCGACATTGCCGTCCCCCTCGCCATCGGCCCCGCCGGACTGGCCCGGCTGGTACGTCACGACGGAGGACGGCAGCCCCGGCCCCGGGCTGCCGACCCCGCTGACCGTCGTCGACGATGACGACTGGTGCAGGACCACCGCGATCAGCCCGACGGCTGCCACGGTGACGGCGGCAATGATGGCCGCGATGACGGCCACGCCTTTGCGGCGGGCCGACGGTCGGGCGGATTCGCGGTAGCGCATGCCTTCAGCCAAGGCCGCGGCGCGTTGCCAGCTCGTATAGAGGTTTCAATACGCCGACGATATGTGTCGGCCGTTGCGCTACCCGGCCATCGCTCCAGCCAGCAGGGTCTGGACCACGGCCGTCAGGGCCGCCCGGCTTCGCGGTGTGCCCGGCGGTTCGGGCGCTCCGTCGACGAGCCGCGCGAAGATCAGGCCGTCGACGGCGGCCACGTAGGCGCGGGCGCGGGCGTCCAGGTCGGGAACACCAGCGCGGGCCAGAAGGTCGCGGGTCTGCTGGAAGGCCGCTTCGTGGTGCGGGGCAAGGAGTTCGTCGCGGCCCGCCGCACCGGCCGTATCGGCCAGCAACTCGACGGCCGGGTGAGTGTCGCCCTGCGCAACCTCGCGATCCGGCTGACCCCGGCGTCGATCGCGGTGAAGGGGATGGTCAAGCAGGCCGCGTGGGAACCCCCGGCGCTCGGCCGAGGCGACGACTACCGGAATCAAGGGGTCCCCCGCAGGTCGTAAACCCCTTGAACGCGCTGGAGCATGCCGTTACGGTCGGCCGCATGTTCTAAAGGCGGCATAGGTCGAGACACCTCATCAGGCAGGCGACGGCGGTCGATTCCCCGACGCTGCGCGCTTCAGTCCTGCCCTTGTTTCCCATGCCGCCGACCACCGCTTCCGCAGCGGTACTTCTCCCTTCTCGATCGGCATCGCGATGGGCGGTCGGCATGCCATCGCGAACTTTTCGAGGAGAATGCTGATGTCAAAACGCTGTGACGTGTGCGGCAAGGAGCCGAGCTTCGGCAACCAGGTCGCCAGGCTCGGGCGCAACGCCCAGCGGCGGCGGGTGCTCGGGCGCTCGGCGCGGATGTTCCGTCCGAACATCCAGCCCGTGAAGGCGACCGTCGACGGCCGGCCGGTGCGGCTCAAGGTCTGCACCGCGTGCCTGAAGGCCGGGAAGGTCCAGCGCCGCACCTCGTAGTACTCCGCCGGCACGCAGACGGGGCCCGTGCGCGCGGGCCCCGTCTGCGTGACCCGCGCCGGCGGGTCCCGTCCGGCGGCCGGGTTTGACCAAGATCACCGGCATCGGTGATCGTGTTCTCGATGTGTCCGAACCTCCTTCCCGCGCATCTAGGAATGTGACGGCCGCGAGGCCGGCAGGCGCAACGGAAGGCAGGGTGACTGTGGGGCGGCAGGAAGACTTCACCGAGTATGTGGTGGCCAGGGGCGGACGGCTCCGGGAGACCGCGTACTTGATGTGCGGGGACTGGCACCGCGCCCAGGATCTCACTCAATCGGCGCTGGCCAAGGTGTATGTCGCCTGGCCGCGGATCCAGCGGCAGGGCGCGGTCGACGCGTACACCAAGCAGGTGTTGCTGCGGGAATTCCTCAGCCATCGGCGGCGGCGCAGTTCCGCCGAGCGGCCTTCCGACTGCCTGCCGGACATCGAGGACCGCGCCGATCCGGCTGATCTCCGGATGAGTCTGATGGAGGCGCTCGACCGGCTCTCGCCCAGGAAGCGAGCCGTTGTCGTCCTGCGGTACTGGGACGACCTGAGCGTCGACGCCGTGGCGCACCTGCTCCGGATGACCCCGTCGAACGTGAAGACCACGAGTGCGCGCGCGCTCGCCGATCTTCGCGCCGTCCTCGGCGAGAGCTTCCTGTGCGAAGCCGTCTGAACACCCCGAAAACGAGCGATACTGACAAAATTGGAGATCTCGGATGCATCCCGAGGAAGAGTTGAGAGAACGTCTGCGCGGCGAAGTCGCCTTCGGCGCGGCCCCGCCGCTGGGCCCGCTCGCCGCCGCCGCGTTGACCGACGGCAAGCAGCGCCACCGGCGCCGGCAGTTCGTGCAGGTCCTGAGCGGCACCGCGGCGCTCGCCGTCGTGGCGGTCGGCTCGACGGGCCTGTCGTCGGCGTTCGGCGGCCACGGCGGCGCGGCGAACGCCGCCGCGGGCGGCACCTCGCAACTGGCCCTGGCCGGCTCGGCGACCACGACCCCGCCCGCCGCCGCCGCTGCCGGCTCGGTCGGTGCGGCGGCCAACGGGGCCTACTCGACCCTGCCGCCCCTGGACGTCCCGCCCCCGGCCGCCCCGCTGAAGCCGGCCCACCCGGCCGCGGTCACCGGCCAGTCGATGACCGCGCAGTTGCTCAAGCTCCTGCCCAGCGGTGCGACGACATCGAACTACGCGGGCCACGGCAGCCCGACCGACGGCTCGCAGAGCAAGCTGACGTACAACGACGGCCACGGCGCGGTGAGCCTGACCCTCAACGTCGGCACGCCCAGGCCGGCAGTGCACAACCTGGAGTGCGGCACAACCGGATCGGCCCCCGTCGCGGCGGGCTCCGGCCCGACGACGCCGGTTCCGCCGAAGGGCACAGCCTGCGAGGTCCAGACCCTGTCGGACGGGACCCAGGTCGAGGTCTCGCACCTGCCGAACCCTGACGGCAAGACCTTCGTGGACGGCGTCGAGATCCTGCGCACCGACGGCGTGCTCGTCGAGGCCTTCGAGTTCAACGGCGACTCCGGCGTGGTCCAGACGCCGAAGCCGACGCGGCCCGACGCGGCGCTGTCGTTCACGCAGCTGTACCAGATCGTCGCCGACCCGCACTGGGGCTCGACGATGGAGAAGTCGTTCGTGGATCACGCCGACAAGACCATCAAGCTGGTCTCTCAGGGTTCGTTCTAGTCAGATCGTCCGGCATCCCGTCCGCACCCCGTCCGTAACGGGCGGGGTGCCGGACCGGACCGGTCGGCGCGGGCGGTGATCGGCCCCCGGCCGTCGTGCGACGAGCGGGGGCCTGCGAACGGCTGCCGTTTGCCGCACGACCGTCACTTCCGTCGCGTGGCGGCCCCCAACCGGCGACGGAAGGTCATGAGGGCCTCGCCGACGACGACGAGAGCCGCGGCGGCGACCGCGTAGGGGACGAACGTGGCTCCGGTGTGTGCGAGCTTGCCGGTGTGCGACGCCGGCGCCGAGAGCGCGGTGTTGTCGGCCGTCGGAGCGTCCGACACCGTGGCCGGCAGGGCCTTGTAGGCGGTTTGGAATGTCTTCGCCGATACCTGCGTGTGCGGTGACTTGGTGAAGTCCACTCCGCCGACCGTGTACTGGACCTTCGACTACTTCGCGAAGGTCGGCAACCCCTACGTGGGTTCGCCCGTGCTCAGCCGGTTCCCAGACGTCGAGTTCGCCGACCCGCGTGTCCTCCTCCAGATCGTGGTCGAAGACCGCGAGGCGGGATGGCTGACACGCCGCCTGGCCGACTACCTGGCGCCGGTGACATCCCCATGACGCCGCGCTGAGCCCGCGGTCCTCGCCTTCCTCGACGGCGGCGCATAACCGCTCGCTGCTGAATCAACAAACGAACGGATCCGAGACCGGCAGAGTCCTTATACGGCGACCGTGATGTGTTGGCTCTTCAAGGGTGCCCCGAGGAGCGCATAGGCGCTCCTGTCCCGTAGCCGCGCCTCAGTCGTCAGCTCGTCACCGCGAGGTGTGCCTCCCGTTTCCACGCGCGGACTCGCGACGCTCCTGACGCTCGACCCAGGCCTGGCGGGTTATGGCACCGGGCAAGATCTGAGACGGTGCGGCCGCGGGATGGGGGAGCCGGTCTCACTGTGCTCTGCGGTGACCGCTGAGCCGATCCGTGCTGTGATATCTTTCCTTACCAATGATAAGGATGCAGGTCAAGGACCTGCTGTCGGCGGAGGATGTGGGATTCGAACCCACGGTGACTCGCGCCACTTTGGTTTTCAAGACCAACGCCTTAGGCCACTAGGCAAATCCTCCTCGAGCGCCACCCAGGGCGCTCGTGAACAGAAAGTCTCTCACAACCCGTGGCGGCCCCGGAGGCCTCAGACCGCGCCGAACGGAAGCGTGTCCGGGCTCAGGGCGGCCGCGCCGGAGCGGGCCGCGGTCAGGCGGCGGCGGTGGTGCCGGCGGCACAGGACCTCGTAGCCGATCTCGTCGGCGTTCGCGGTGTCGCCGACCACCACCTGCTCGCCTTCCAGGACCATCTCGCCGCCCAGGGTGCGGGCGTTGTGGGTGGCCCGGGCGCCGCACCAGCACAGGGTCTGCACCTGGAGCACCTCGATGCGGTCGGCGAGTTCGATCAGGCGCTTGCTGCCGGGGAACAGCCGGGTGCGGAAGTCGGTGGTGATGCCGAAGGCGTAGACGTCGATGCTCAGCTCGTCGACCATGCGGGCCAGCTGCTCGATGTGGTCCTCGGTGTAGAACTGCGCCTCGTCGGCCACCACGTAGTCCACCTTGCCGCCGGAGGACATCATCTGCACCACGTGGTTGAGCAGATCGGTGCCTTCTTCGACCTCCACCGCGGAGGCCTTCAGGCCCAGCCGGCTGGAGATGGTGGCGCTGCCGGCGCGGTCGTCGCGGGTGAAGATCAGCCCGGCCCGGCCGCGGGCGTTGTGGTTGTGGTCGAGTTGCAAGGCCAGGGTCGACTTGCCGCTGTCCATGGTTCCGGTGAAGAAGACGAGCTCGGCCATGGTCGCAGATTATCTCCTATACGCGGGGCAGCCTGCGAACACCGGTGATTCGGGTGTGGATCCGCCCGAATGTCGGCTTCAGATACGGCGCGGACAGCACCGCGGCCGCCGCCAGCACCGCCACCGCGACGAACAGCAGCCGGTCGCCGACGGTCAGCGAGGACCGCCACGCGGTCAGGGCGGCGTTGCGGTGCGCGGTCAGCACGGCGCTCAGCGAGACGTCGTCGACGTGCGCGACCAGGCGCATCGCGTGCAGGAAACTGCCCGCGACGCAGCACAGTTCGGCGGCCAGGGCGGCGGCCAGCGCGGTCAGCGAGCGTCGGATCACCGGTTCACGATATCCGCCGCGGCGGGCCCGTGGGCAAACGCGTCGGGCGCGGACCCCGCCGGAGCGGGGCCGCGCCCAAAAGCCGACGCCGCGGCTGAGCCGACGGGCGCTGCTCAGCCCTGGCGGCTGATCGTCACGGCGGTGCCGTAGGCGCAGATCTCGGTCCAGACGTCACCCATCTCCGAGGTGTCGAACCGCATGCCGACGATGGCGTTGCCGCCGCGGTTGATCGCCTCCTGGATCATCCGCTGCATGACGTCGTTGCGGCTGTCCATCAGCGCCTTGGTCATGCCCTTGAGCTCGCCGCCGAACATCGACTTCAGGCCGGCCCCCATCTGGCTGAAGGCGTTGCGGCTGCGCACGGTGAGGCCGAAGACCTCGCCGTAGACGGTGTCGATGCGGTAGCCCGGTATGTCGTTCGTGGTGACGCACAGGAAGTTCTGCTGGAACTGCTGCTGCTGGGGCGGCGGCGCGAACTGCTGCTGCGGCTGCTGCGGCGGCGGTCCCTGCTGGTAGCCGGGCTGACCGTACGGCTGCTGGCTCATTAATCCCCCTGGGAATGGGTGCTCGATGGGTGGTTCGTCGCTACGACGATACGACAAGGGACCCCCGGTCTGGACAGTCAGTATGTCCGTCGTTTTAAGGTGCGGTGAAAGCGTTTTGAACACATGGCCTTTTCTGGCGGACCGCACTGCACCGCGGCGGGGTTCGTCTGGAAGGATTCAAAGCGTGCAACCACTGCGCCGCCCCGAGCCGCGTCCGCACGAACGACGCCGCTCCGAACCGGTGTCGGCAGCCGGGCCCCGTGTCGCGCTCCGTCCCGGAGCCTCCGGTCCCGCGCTCGCCCACCGGACCGCCCTACAGATCCCCGTCATCGCCCACCGCGGCGCCTCCGAGGACGTGCCCGAGCACACGCTGGCCGCGTACGAGGCCGCGCTGTTGCAGGGCGCGGACGGGCTGGAGTGTGACGTGCGCCTCACCGCGGACATGCAGCTCGTGTGCGTGCACGACCGCCGGGTGAATCGCACCTCCAACGGCCGGGGCGTGGTCTCGACGTTGGAACTGGCCCAGTTGCGGCAGCTGGACTTCGGCTCGTGGAAGCAGCCGGTCTCCGAGTCCGAGTCCGAGTACGCGGAGTACCCGGACCTGCGGCGTGAGGGCGCGCACCGGGTGCTGACCCTGGAGCGGCTGCTGGAGCTGGTGGTGGACCACCCACGGCCGGTGCAGATGGCGATCGAGACCAAGCACCCGACCCGCTACGCCGGGCTGGTCGAGGAGCACCTGGTGGCCCTGCTGGACCGGTTCGGGCTGGCGCACCCGCGGCTGGGGGAGGCCTCGCCGGTGCGGGTGATGTCGTTCTCGGCGATGTCGGTGCGGCGGATCCGGCGGCTGGCGCCGTCCCTGGAGACGGTGCTGTTGCTGGACCGGGTGCCGCTGCGGCTCCGGGACGGCTCGCTGCCGCGCGGTGTGCGCATCGCGGGACCTGGAATTCACATTCTGCGAACCCATCCGGAGTATGTGGAACGCTTGCATTCCATGGGGAATCGGGTGCACGTGTGGACTGTGGATCAGGCCACAGACATCGACCTCTGCGTGGAACTCGGGGTGGACGCGATCATCTCCAACCGGCCCAAGGCGGTGCTGGCCAGGCTGGGCCGGGACGGCACGGCGCACCCGTCCGCGGCGCGCCCTGGCCAGGCCGGGCTGAACGCTGATTCACCCTGAGTTTCCGTTTTCCCTGAGGACGAACCGGGCATCTACCGCAGGTAGCTCCTCGTCGGCAGGGAGGGAGCCGTGGGGGTCGTCATGTCCGTACAACCGGAGAGTCCCCGGGAATCAGTATCAGTTCGCCCACCCCGAACGGTCACACGCGCCCCGGCGCGCAGACCGGCGGGAGGCTTCGGCGGAACAGAGTTCCCGTACACACCTGAGAGCGTCGGTACGGCCCGCCACGCGCTGGCCGACGCGTTGCAGCGCATGCGCGTGGCACCCCCGGCCGCGGACGACGCGGTCCTGATCCTCTCGGAACTGGTGAGCAACGCCCTACGGCACGCCCGGCCGCTGGCCGGCGGCACCATCCGAGTGGCCTGGTGGATGGCGGACGACAAGGTCCTGCGAATAGCCGTCACGGACGGCGGCCGCCAGCAACCCGAATCCGCACCACACCCGGAACACGCGCCACCCAGGCCCGCACCAGGGGGAGGGCTGGAGGCGCTGGATCTGGTGGCGGCAGACCTCGACGACGTAGACGAGTCCGCGGTGGACGGCCGCGGACTCGGCATTGTGGGCCTGCTGGCCGACGACTGGGGGGTGGAACCCTGGTACTCGCCCGAGACGGAGGCCACCGGACTCCGCCTGGCGGACGAGCTGATGGGCAGTCAGACGGCGTCCGGCGCGGAGCCGGACCCGACCGCCCCGAAGACGGTCTGGGCAGCGGTCCGCCTCCACGCCCGGCACGCGGCGCCCCCACCCCCCGACGACCACGACCGCCGCTGGTGGCGCCGCATGCGGGTATCGCTGACGGCGCACCTGCCCGGCACCGGCCGGAGCCGAGGACGCGGCACCCGCCTGGGCGGCTCCCGCCTCGGCGAGGCCCGCGGCGGCCCCGACGGGGACACCGCCGGGTCGGATACGCCGTGGGTGCCGCGGTACCCCGAGGCTCGGGTGGGGTGCGCGGCCGCGGGGTGAGGG
>NZ_JAAFZA010000022.1 GCF_015356865.1 Catenulispora pinisilvae | reverse complement strand
GCATGAATCAGCGCCCTGCCCCACCCGTACTCTCCCGCACCTTCAACGCGAACGGCGCCCGCACATCCTCGGACTCGACATTCTTCGTCCCGCGCCCGCCCCGAATCGGATCCACCCGCTTGTCGGCCAGATTCACGGCGGCTTCGGCGATCGCCTCCTTGTCCGGCGCGATGGTCGTCAGTGTCGGCGAGCTGTAGCCGCCCTCGGCGATGTCGTCGAACCCTGCGATGGCCACGTTGCCCGGGATGGAGATCCCGCGATCGGTGGCGGTGCGCATCGCTCCGATGGCGAGTAGGTCGTTGCAGCAGAAGACTGCGTCGGGTGGTTCGGGGAGATCTAGGAGGCGGGCCATCGCTGCTGCCCCGTCGGCGCGCTGGTAGTTCTCGACCGGCAGGACCATCGTCGGATCGTGCGGCAGGCCGGCGGCGTCCAGGGCTTGGCGGTGGCCGGCGATGCGTAGGGCTCCGGTGCCGCCGTTTTTGCCGGGTTGGTCGCCGATGACGGCGATGCGGCGGCGGCCGATGGCGATCAGGTGCTCCACGACTGTGCGGGCGGCGGCGACGTTGTCGATCGCGACGTGGTCGGCGGGGCCGGGGATGTCGCGCTCGCCGAGCAGTACCAGGGGGGTCGCGGGGTCGGCGCGTTCCAGGTCGGAGGGTTCCATCGCCAGTGGGCTCAGGATGGCCGCGTCTATGCGCTGCGGCCCCATCGAGGTGATGACCGCCTGCTCGCGCTCGCGGGAGCCCTGGGTCTGCTCGACCAGGACGGTCCACTGGCGGCGGTGCGCGGCGGTGATCACCAGGCCGGTGAGCTCGGCGAAGTACGGGTTGTCCAGCTCCGGGACGGCCAGCACGATGAAGCCGGTGCGGCCCTTGCGCAGGTTCCGCGCGCCCAGGTTCGGGCGGTAGCCGGTCTCGGCGATCGCGCGCTCCACCCGCTCGCGGGTGGCCGGGGTGATGAAGGCGTAGCCGTTCACCACGTTCGAGACCGTCTTGATCGAGACGCCGGCCCGCTGGGCGACGTCCTTCAGTGTTGGGGGCACCTGTCGGGACCGCCCTTCCCGTGAGTTCCGATCGGCTCATCGTACGCCTTTACAACGTTGTAGACAACGATGTAGAACTGACCACACCCCGGATTTCCGGCACGTGACGGGAGTCACACGCTCCGGTGGTATCGGCACATCACCGACAAGCCGTAGACAAGATCCATATCAGGGCATTCGACACAGACATCGAGGAGCCATGAAATCGCACGTGAAAGTCGCCGCCGCGGCCGTCGCCGCCGCCGGCCTGCTCGCGGCCGCGGGCTGTAGCAGCAGCTCCAGCGGCTCCGGATCGAGTGGCGGCGTGGTGAAGCTGTCCATGCTGACCGGGTTCACCGGTCCGGACGGACCCTCCTATCAGGCGCTGGTCTCGCAGTTCAACGCCTCGCACCCGAACATCAAGGTCACCATGGACATCCAGCCGTGGGACGCGATCGGGCAGAAGCTGCCCGCCGAGTGGGCCACCGGGCAGGGCCCGGACCTGGCCACGCCGAACTTCGACCCCGGCGTGATCTTCAACTACATCAAGACCAACTCGGTGCTCCCGCTGGACTCCTCGGTCGGCGCCGGTGACACCCAGATCAACTCCTCCGCATTCCCGTCCTCGGTGACCAAGGCGTTCACCGTCAACGGGAAGCTGTACGCGGTCCCGGCGAACCTCGCCACGGTCGCGCTGTACTACAACAAGACGATGTTCACCGCGGCCGGGATCACCGATCCGCCGAAGACCTCCGATGAGTTCGTCGCGGACGTCAAGAAGCTGACGCTGGGCGGGGCGAACCCGACGCAGTACGGCATCTCGCTGGCCGACCACCAGACCATCGAGATGTGGCCGATCCTGCAGTGGATGAACGGCGGGGACATCGTCGGCCCGGACGGCTGCGCGACGGTCAACTCCGCGGCGAGCGTGCAGGCCCTGTCGACCTGGGCGAACCTGGTCCAGAACGAGCACGTCAGCCCGGTCGGCCAGACCGGCGCCGACGCCGACACGCTGTTCTCGGCGAAGAAGGCGGCGATGGAGCTGAACGGCCCCTGGGCCGCCGACGGCTTCCGCAAGGCCGGCATCGACCTGGGCATCGTGCCGGTGCCGGTGGGTTCGGCGGGCCCGGTGACCCTGGCCTCGACCGTGCCGCTGATGGTCGCCAAGAACACCAAGCACAAGACCGAGGCGCTGGAGTTCCTGAGCTGGTGGACCGGTAAGACCGCGCAGGCCTCGTTCTCCAAGATCTCCGGCTACCCGCCGGCGCGCAGCGACGTCACCGTCTCGGACCCGAACACCGCGGTGTTCGCCCAGGCGCTGCCGACCGCGCGGCTCTACCTGGCCGGGCTGCCCACCTCCTCGCAGATCGACACCGACGTCTACACGCCGCTGCTGGGCCAGCTGACCCGGGGCGCGGACCCGCAGAAGTCCGCCGACTCCGCGGCCAAGGCGATCAACCAGCTCACCGGCTGCAAGAGCTGACGACGGCCGGCGCGGCGGAGACGGACCAAGAAGAGGGCGATCGATGGCACATCTGGCAGACCAAGCGACCGACGCGCCGGCCCGGTCCCGGGGACCGGATCGGCGCGGTCCAGGCCGGGGACGCGGACGGCTGTCCCGGCTGAACCCCGCGTACCTGTTCGTCGCGCCAGCGTTCCTGCTGGCCGCCGTCTTCATCCTGTGGCCGATCGTCCAGTCCGGCTGGATGAGCCTGCACGACTGGACGATCGGCGACGACTCGCACAAGTGGCTGGGCTTCGGCAACTACACCGAGCTCTGGCACGACTCGCGGTTCTGGAACGCGCTGAAGGTGACGATCGTCTACGCGGTCTTCGTCGTCATCGGCCAGGTGGCGATCGGGCTGGCGCTGGCCCAGTGGCTGCGCCGCACCACCTGGTACACGATGCTGCTGCGCTCGGCGTTCTTCTTCCCGACCATCGCCTCGCTGGCGGTCACCGGGATCGTCTGGAAGTTCCTGCTGGACCCGCAGGTCGGGCTGGTCGACGGCTGGCTCGGCAAGATCGGGGTCCACTCCCAGAACTGGCTACAGGACACGCATCTGGCGCTGCCGGCGCTGATCGCGGTCGGGATCTGGAAGAACTTCGGCTTCTCGATGATCGTGCTGCTGGCCGGGGTGCAGGGGGTGCGCCAGGACCTGATCGAGGCCGCGACGCTGGACGGCGCGGGCGCGATCGCCCGGTTCCGGCACGTGACGCTGCCCGCGCTGCGCCCGGCGATCCTGTTCACCGTCGTGATCGGCACGGTCAACGCCCTGCAACTGTTCGACCTGACCTACGTGATGACCGACGGCGGCCCGCTGTTCCACACCGAATCGATCGTCATGTACCTCTACCAACGCGGATTCGTGGACTTCCGGCTCGGCTACGCCAGCGCGATCGCCTGGGTGCTGTTCCTGATCATCATCGCCGTCTCCGTCGTGCAACTGCGAATGCTGAGGTTCCGCGATGACGACTGAGGCGTCCCTGTCCTCGCTGCCCTCAGCGCCGTCCTGGGTCGGCCCGATGCTGCGCGGACTGCGCCGGGCGGGCCGGGTCCTGGCCTGGACCGTGCTCACGATCGCGGCGCTGGCCACCATCGTGCCGTTCCTGTGGATGCTGGGCGTGGCCTTCCGCACCCCGGCGGACCTGTACTCCGATCCGTCGCGGCTGTGGCCGGACCACTGGTCGGTCTCCGGCTTCCACGCCGTGTTCACCCAGCTGCCGTTCTTCCGGCTGGCGGTCAACACCATCGTGTTCGCCGGCGGCACCACGGTGCTGCTGCTGCTCATCGACTCGCTGTGCGCCTACGCGCTGGCCCGGCTGAAGTTCCGCGGGCAGAACTTCGTCTTCTGGACCATCCTGCTCACGCTGATGGTGCCGTTCCAGGTGATGCTGATCCCGCTGTTCCTCACCGTGTTCCACCTCGGCTGGCTGAACACCTTCCAAGGGCTGATCGTCCCGCGGTCGGTGAGCGCGCTGGGCATCTTCATGCTCCGGCAGTTCTTCGTCAAGATCCCCAGGGAGCTGGACGAGGCCGCCCGGATGGATGGCGCCGGTCCCCTGCGGATCTACTGGCAGATCATCCTCCCGCTGGCCCGGCCCGCGCTGGCCTCGCTGTTCGTCATCCAGTTCATGGCGCTGTGGAACGACTTCCTGTGGCCGCTGGTCATCTCCAGCAGCACCGACATGCGGACCCTGCCGTCCGCGCTGACGTTGTTCTCCAGTCAGGGCGGCGTCGACCACGCCGCGCTCATGGCCGGCGCGGCCATCTCGCTGGCGCCGCTGGCCATCGCCTTCCTGCTCGCCCAGCGGTTCTTCACCGAGGGCATCGCCGCAACAGGTATCAAGTAAAAAGGAACCTCCCTTGCTCACAGCACATGCCACCCTCGACCCGGCCTTCCGGATCGCCCCGGTAGACCGCCGCCTGTTCGGATCCTTCGTGGAACACATGGGCCGCTGCGTCTACGGCGGTGTCTACGAACCCGGACACACCGAGTCCGACACCGACGGCAACCGGCTGGACGTCGCCAAGCTCACCCGCGACCTCGGGGTCGGCGTGATCCGCTACCCCGGCGGCAACTTCGTGTCCGGATACCGCTGGGAGGACGGCGTCGGCCCGGTCGCCGAGCGGCCCCGGCGCCTGGACCTGGCGTGGCGCTCCATCGAGAGCAACGAGTTCGGCCTGAACGAGTTCATGACCTGGACCAAACTGGCCCAGGTGGAGCCGATGATGGCGGTCAACCTCGGGACCCGCGGCATCCAAGAGGCCTGCGATCTGCTGGAATACGCCAACCACCCGGGCGGCACCTACTACTCCGACCTGCGCCGCGCGCACGGCGTGCGGCAGCCGCACGACATCAAGCTGTGGTGCCTGGGCAACGAGATGGACGGCCCCTGGCAGACCGGCCACAAGACCGCCGAGGAGTACGGCCGACTGGCCGCTGAGACCGCCAAGGCGATGCGCCAGGTCGACCCCGGCATCGAGCTGGTGGCCTGCGGCAGCTCCAACGCCGAGATGCCGACCTTCGGCACGTGGGAGACCACGGTGCTGGAGCACACCTTCGAGCACGTCGACTACATCTCCCTGCACGCCTACTACGAGCAGCACGGCGAAGACCGCGCCAGCTTCCTGGGCGCGGCGGTGGGCATGGACCGCTTCATCGAGGGCGTGGTGGCCACCGCGGACCACGTCGCGGCCCGCAAGAAGTCCCGCAAGCAGCTCAACCTCTCCTTCGACGAGTGGAACCTGTGGCAGCAGAGCCGCTTCGCCGGCCACACCAACCTGGACTGGGAGCAGGCGCCGCGACTGATCGAGGACACCTACACCGTGCAGGACGCGGTCGTCTTCGGCAGCCTGCTGATGTCCATGCTCCGGCACGCCGACCGGGTCGCCATCGCCTGCCTGGCCCAGCTGGTCAACGTGATCGGCCCGATCCGCGCCGAACCGGACCGCCCGGCCTGGGCCCAGACCATCTTTCACCCCTTCGCGCTCACCGCCCGGCACGCCGTCGGCGACGTGCTGCGGGTCCAGACCGCCACCGACCGCTACGACACCGCCGAGCACGGCGACGTCCCGCTGGTCGACGTGGTGGCCACGCACGACGAGGAGACCGGCCAGGTCACGGTGTTCGCGATGAACCGGCACACCGAGGAGCAGGCGAAGCTCGACATCGACCTGCGGGCCTTCGGCGACCTGGTGGTGGCCGAACACCTGCACCTGGGCGGCACCGACCTGGACGCCGCCAACTCCATCGAGACCCCGGAGCGGATCGCGCCGACCGGCGGGCAAGGCGCGAGCACCGAGGGCCGGCGGCTCAGCGCCGCGCTGCCGCCGGTGTCCTGGAACATGATCCGGCTGGTTCCGGCCGGCCGGTGACCGGGTGCGGTGACCCCGCACCAACGCGGGATCGCCGCACCAATGCGGGGTCACCGCTCGAACGCGGAGTCACCGCACCAACCAACACCCATCGAGCAAGTGATTGGAATCAGTATGTTCCAACGCTCCACCTCGGCATCGCCACGCCGATTGCTCTCTGTTCTGGGCGCGCTGCTCGCAGTCGCCGCCATGTTGGTCATCAGTCCCCCATCGCGTGCCGCCGCCAGCTCGGCGGCACGCCCCGCTGCGGCGGCCGCGTCGTCGGCGTTGCCGTGTGACGACTTCTCCGGCGGCGGTACCCCTTGCGTCGCCGCCTACAGCTCAGTCCGTGCCATGTACGCGACCTACAACGGCCCGCTCTACCAAGTCACCCGCGCCTCCGACGGCGCCACCTCCGACATCGGCGTCCTGGCCGCCGGCGACTACGCCGACGCCGCGGCCCAGGACTCCTTCTGCAACGCGGACGTCTGCACCATCACCAAGATCTACGACCAGTCCCCCAACCACAACGACCTCACCATCGCCCCGGTCGGCGACGCCGGGTCCGGCGACGTCGGCGCGCGCGCCGACGCGCTGCCGGTCACCGTCGGCGGCCACAAGGCGTACGGCATCGCCACGTTCCCCCGCACCGGTTACCGGCTCGCCAAGGGGACCGGCGTGGCGACCGGCAGCCAGCCGGAGTCGATCTACGAGGTGGCCGGCGGCAGCAACGCGACCAACGGCTGCTGCTCGGACTTCGGCAACGTCGAGAACGCCTCGAAGGACACCGGCGCCGGGCACATGGACGCGTTGATCATCTCCTCGGCCTGCACCGCCTCGCCGTGCTCCGGGCCCGGGCCGTGGATCCAGGCGGACATGGAGAACGGCGTCTTCATGGGCAACGGGACGAGCAACATGTCCAACACCAGCCTGCACAGTCCGTTCGTCACCGCGGTGCTCCGCAACGACGGGCAGGCGAACTTCGCCTTGGACGGAGGTGATGCGACGCAGCCAACTGTGCCAACGCTCTACAACGGCGCCCTGCCACCGGGCTACGCACCGATGGCAAAGGAAGGCGGCATCGCCCTGGGCACCGGCGGCGACAACAGCAACGCCGCGCCCGGCGCCTTCTTCGAAGGCGCGCTCACCTCGGGCTTCGCTTCCAACGCCACAATCGCCTCGCTTCAGACGAACATCTCCTCGGCGGCCTACACCGGCACCTCCGGCGGCGGTCCGGGCGTCGGGGTCACCGGTCCCGGCGGCAAGTGCCTGGACGTCTATGGGGACGACAACGGGGCCAACGGCACCAACGTCGATCTGTGGGACTGCAAGCACGACGCTGTGGACCAGCATTGGGAGTACATCCGCAACGCCCCGCTGATCTACAACACCGGCGGGACTCCGGAGTACCAGAACGGCCTGAAGACGCTGGGCCGCTGCCTGGACATCAAGGGGAACGGCACCGCGTCCGGGACCCAGGTCGAGCTGTGGGACTGCAACGGCGTCGGCGGCCAGCAGTGGGTGCCGCAGGCCAACGGGACGCTACTCAACCCGCAGTCAGGACTCTGTCTCACCAGCCCCGGCGGCAGCACGACCAACGGTGTCGTGCTGGACATCGAGGCCTGCACCGGCAGCGCCGGTCAGCGCTTCGTCATCGCGCCCGGACCGGTGTATCAGAGCACACCGATCAACGCGCCCGCGGGCAAGTGCGTGGACAACGCGGCCGGAACCGCCGGCGCCGACGGCGCGAACGTCGTCATCACCGACTGCGCGCGGGAGGCGAACGGCCAGGCCTGGTGGAAGAGCTCTGACGGTTCCCTCACCACGCTGGGTCGCTGCCTGGACATCAAGGGCAACGGCACCGGGTCCGGAACGCAGGTCGAGCTGTGGGACTGCAACCAGGTCGGCGGCCAGAAGTGGGTCCAGCAGGCCAACGGGACACTGCTCAACCCACAATCAGGACTCTGCCTCACCGACCCCGGCGCCAACGCCACGGACGGCACCGCCCTGGACATCGAAGCCTGCACCGGCACCGCCTCGCAGAAGTTCTTCGTGTCCGGCGGAGCACCCGTCAACGCCCCCGGCGGCAAGTGCATGGACGTCCAGGGCAACGACCCCTACGGCGGCTTCGGCTTCCCAGTGCAGCTGTGGGACTGCCAGCAGACCGCGGTCGACCAGCACTGGGTCCACACCTCCGCCAACACCCTGGAGACCCTGACCCGCTGCCTGGACATCATCAACGACGCCACCGCGGTCGGCTCCAAAGTGCAGCTGTGGAACTGCAACGGCATCGGCGGCCAGCAGTGGGTCCAACAGGCCGACGGCACGCTTCTGAACCCGCAGTCCGGGCTCTGCCTCACCGACCCGGCCGCCAACACCGCCGACGGCACCCAACTCGACATCGAACCCTGCGCCGGCGCCGCCGACCAGGTGTTCACCTACCAGAGCAGCTCCGCACTGACCCCCGGCACGGAGGTCTCCTTCCGCGCCACGACCCCCTGCTGCACCAACGACTACATCCGCCACCAGAACGGCGTCGCGAAGATCTCGGCGATCAACGGCGCCAACCCGACGCTGGACAAGCAGGACGCCACCTGGATCGTGCACCCGGGACTGAGCAACAGCGCGTGCCTGTCGTTCGAATCCAAGGACTACCCCAACGGCTACCTGCGCCAGAGCAGCGGCGCGGTGTACCAGCAACCGAACGACGGGACGACCCAGTTCGCCTCGGACGCCACGTTCTGCCCGACGCGCGGGAACAACGGGCAGGGCGTGTCGCTGACCTCGGCGACGAACTCGGCCCTGTACCTGCGGCACTACAACGGGCAGGTGTACATCGCGAGCAATGGCGGCCCCGACGCCTGGGACACCACGACGTCGTGGACCGATGACACGAGTTGGATTCCGACGCCGGCTTGGGCTCCGTGATGCGGGGCTGAGCCTGCGGAATGTATTGTCGGCCCCGGGGGGATGTCTTACCCCCGGGGCCAACGAGTATAAGGACATTCTATTGGTCTGGATCAATGACATTTTAGCCGAGCAGCAAAAGCTTCTGGCGGTGATCGAAGCTCAGGACGCGAAGATCAATCCGGCGCTGGAACGGCTCTCGGGCGAGGGTTCGTCCGAGCAGTCGGCGCTGTTCGCCGCGGCGTGCATCGAACGGGCCATCGGCATCCTGTTCTGGGTGGCCGCGAACGAGGGCAGGCGGGCGGACCTCGACTTCTACCGGAAGGCGCTGGAGCAGGCCTGGGGAAATCCGGTCGAAGGCGGCCCCATCTCGTCCGAGGAGGTCTACACGCGGCACGACCTCGCTCGCGGGTTCGAATCCGACGGCGGCCGCGCGGGCGGGTTCGCTCAATCCGCCGCCCTCGCCCTGGGCGCGGCCCTGGCCTACGGCGAGACCGGCGACTTCGCGGACGTCCGGCAGGTCGCGACCAAGCTGAGAAGCGACGCTTCCGGCCTGGCCCACCGCACCTCGACCGACGGCCTCGCCAACGCCGAAATCGACCGCCAGGTCAGCGAGATCGAGATGATTCTGCGCGACGGCGCCACCCCCGGCCTCGCCGCCGGGCTTCGAGAACAGGCCCAAGCCGTGGCTCGGGAATGGCTCGACCTCGCCATCGGGTACTACACCACCGGCAGCTGAGAAGTGACGATATGGTTCCGCATGGGAAAGGCTGCGAATTGCTCGCCGCCTCTCGTCGGCTAACGCCGTCCCGATCACCCGCATGGATGTGGCCACGAGGGAAAGACGCTACAGCGGCGATTTGATTCGATCTTGGCTGTTCGAAGATCACCCCGCCGCTACCGCGATTCCCCTATCCCGCCTGGAACAAATCCAGAATCTCCTCGGCAGCGCTGGTAGCGGTAATCCTCCCCGACCGCACCTGCTCCTCAAGCCCCGGCGTCAGTGCCCGGACGCCCTCGTGCCCGCGAAGCCGCGCCAACAGCCGGTCCTCGACCAGGTTCCACACCCAGGCGACCTGCTGCTCCCGGCGGCGTGCGGCCAGGCTGTCGGTGGCCTCCAGCGCCTTGCGGTGGGCGCGGACCTGGTTCCAGATCTCGTCCAGCCCCGTGTCCTCGCGCGCGCTGCACGTCAGCACCGGCGGCGTCCACGGCGCGTCCGGGGTGCGGAGCAGCCGCAGCGCGCCGGACAGCTCCCGTGCGGCGGCTCGCGCGTCGCGCTCGTGCGGGCCGTCGGCCTTGTTGACGGCGATCACGTCGGCGAGTTCCAGCACGCCTTTCTTGATCCCCTGCAACTGGTCCCCGGTCCGGGCCAGGGCCAGCAGCAGGAAGGTGTCGACCATGCCGGCGACCGCGGTCTCGGACTGCCCCACCCCGACCGTCTCGACCAGCACCACGTCGTAGCCGGCGGCCTCCATCACCACCATGCTCTCGCGCGTGGCCTTGGCGACCCCGCCGAGCGTCCCGGAGGTGGGCGAGGGCCGCACGAAGGCGGCGGGATCGACGGCCAGCCGCTCCATCCGCGTCTTGTCGCCCAGGATCGAGCCGCCGGTGCGGGTCGACGACGGGTCGACCGCGAGCACCGCGACCCGGTGGCCGAGCCCGGTCAGCATCGAGCCGAGCGCGTCGATGAACGTCGACTTGCCCACGCCGGGAACGCCGGTGACGCCGACCCGCACCGCGCCGCCGGAGTACGGCAGCAGCGCCGTCAGCACCTGCTGCCCGATCACCCGGTGATCGGCCCGAGTGGACTCCACCAGCGTGATGGTCCGCGCGATCGCCGCACGAGATCCCGAGCGCACCCCGTCCACGAAGTACCGCGGGTCCCGAGGGGTCGGGCTCACAGGAGCCGGGCTCACAGCTGGTGCCCCAGCGACTCACCCAGCTTCCGCACCAGGTCCTTCGCCGCGTCCGGGATCACCGTCCCGGGCGGGAACACCGCCGCCGCCCCGGCCGCGAACAGCTCCTCGAAGTCCTGTGGCGGGATCACGCCGCCGACCACGATCACGATGTCCTCGCGCCCGGCCGCCGCCAGCTCCGCGCGCAGCGCGGGCACCAGCGTCAGGTGGCCGGCGGCCAGCGAGGAGACGCCGACGATGTGCACGTCCGCCTCCACCGCCTGCCGCGCCACCTCGGCCGGGGTCTGGAACAGCGGGCCGACGTCCACGTCGAAACCGAGGTCGGCGAACGCGGTGGCGATCACCTTCTGCCCCCGGTCGTGCCCGTCCTGCCCCATCTTCGCCACCAGGATGCGCGGCCGGCGCCCCTCGGCCTCGGCGAACGCGTCGACCAGCGCGCGGGTCTCGGCGACCGGGCCGCCGGCGCCGGCCTCGTCGCGGTAGACGCCGGAGATGGTGCGGATCTGGCCGGCGTGGCGGCCGTAGACCTGCTCCAGCGCCTCGGAGATCTCCCCGACGGTGGCCTTGGCGCGCGCCGCGTTCACCGCCAACGCCAGCAGGTTCCCGTCCAGCGAACCGTCCCGCGAGGCGCCGGCGCGCGCCGAGGCGGTCAGCGCGTGCAGCGCCTGCTGGCACGCGTCCTCGTCCCGCTCGGCGCGCAATCGCCGAAGCTTCTCCACCTGCTGCGCCCGCACCTGCTCGTTGTCGATTTTCAGGACGTCGATCTGCTCGCCGCCGGAGACCCGGTACTTGTTGACGCCGATCACCGGCTGCCGCCCGGAGTCGATCCGCGCCTGGGTCCGCGCCGCGGCCTCCTCGACGCGCAGCTTCGGGATCCCGGCGTCGATGGCCGCGGTCATCCCGCCGGCCGCCTCGACCTCCTGGATGTGCTGCCAGGCGCGCCGAGCCAGGTCGTAGGTCAAGCGCTCGACGTAGGCGCTGCCGCCCCAGGGGTCGATGACGCGCGTGGTCCCCGACTCCTGCTGGAGCAGCAGCTGGGTGTTGCGGGCGATGCGGGCCGAGAAGTCCGTCGGCAGCGCCAGCGCCTCGTCCAACGCGTTCGTGTGCAGCGACTGCGTGTGCCCCTGCGTGGCGGCCATCGCCTCGATGCACGTCCGCGTGACGTTGTTGAACACGTCCTGTGCGGTCAGCGACCACCCGGAGGTCTGGCAGTGCGCCCGCAGCGACAGCGACTTCGCGCTCTTCGGCTCGAACTCCCGCACCAGCTTGGCCCACAGCAGCCGCCCGGCCCGCAGCTTGGCGACCTCCATGAAGAAGTTCATGCCGATCGCCCAGAAGAACGACAGCCGCGGCGCGAACGCGTCGACGTCCAGGCCGGCGTCCAGACCGGCCCGCAGGTACTCGACGCCGTCAGCGAGGGTGTAGGCGAGTTCGAGGTCTGCGGTGGCCCCGGCTTCCTGGATGTGGTAGCCGGAGATGGAGATCGAGTTGTAGCGCGGCATGCGCTGGGAGGTGTAGGCGAAGATGTCGGAGATGATCCGCATCGACGGCTGCGGCGGGTAGATGTAGGTGTTGCGGACCATGAACTCTTTGAGGATGTCGTTCTGGATGGTCCCGGCCAGCTGCTCCGGCGCGACGCCCTGCTCCTCGGCGGCCACGATGTAGAGCGCGAGCACCGGCAGCACCGCGCCGTTCATCGTCATCGACACCGACATCTTGTCCAGCGGGATCCCGTCGAACAGCTGCCGCATGTCGTAGATCGAGTCGATCGCCACGCCGGCCATGCCGACGTCGCCGGTCACCCGCGGGTGGTCGCTGTCGTAGCCGCGGTGGGTGGCCAGGTCGAAGGCCACTGACAGGCCCTTCTGGCCGGCGGCGAGGTTGCGCCGGTAGAAGGCGTTGGACTCCTGCGCGGTGGAGAAGCCGGCGTACTGACGCACGGTCCACGGCTGGTTCACGTACATCGTCGGGTACGGTCCGCGCAGGTACGGCGCGATCCCCGGGTAGGTGCCCAGGAAGTCCAGGCCCTCCAGGTCCTCGGCGGTGTACAACGGCTTGACCGTGATGCCCTCGGGCGTCTCCCACAGGGCGTCCTCGACGTCCTTGCCGGTCTGCTGCCGCCACGCGTCGCGCCACTGGGCGGTACCGGCCGCGTCGGCCACATCGGTCGCATCAATCGCGTCGGCCGCACCGGTCGCGCCGGCTACAGCCGCCGCCGTACCATCGTCCAGCTCCACCTCGGAGAAGTCGGGAATCATGAGAACTCTCCGATCGCCGCATAGGCGGTATTCAGCGCGGACAATACATCGCAGCCCACGTAGACGAACTCCTCGACACCGGCCTGGCGATACTCCTCGGCCCGCTCCCCCGGACGTCCGGCGAGCCAGATCCGCTGTATCCCGGCCTCGGCGAGGATCCGAGCGACTTCCGTGGCGTGTTGGGCGTACAGCGCGTCGCTTGAACACAGACACGCGATCTTCGCCTCGCTGTCGACCAGCGCCGCCCGAATCGCCTCGGCATCCACGCCGGACTCCACCGGCACCGGAATGACGACGCCCTCGATGCCACCGGCCTGGAACAGGTTGGCGGCGAACGACGACCGCGCCGAATACACCGCCTCCGGACCGAGCGCGACCAACGCGATCCGCGGCCGTGACCCGGTCCTGACGATCGCCTCCTGCGCACGGTCCCGCAGCGCCTCGAACGCCTCGGCCCGGCGCACCCGGGGCAGCCCGCCGCCCCGCCGCTCGGGCCGCGGCACGCTGGTCAGCGGCTTCTCGCCGAGGTTCGGGAACTCGCTGACCCCGAGGATCGGCTCGCGGCGGCGCGCGATGGCCGCCGTCCGGCGCTCCCAGGTCGCGCCGATCCGCTCCGCGACCAGCCCGCCGACCAGTGCCGAACGCATCCCGCCGGTCCGCTCGATCTCCTGGAACCAGGCCCAGGCGGCGCGCGCCAGGTCGTCCGTGAGCCGTTCGACGTACCAGGAGCCGCCCGCCGGATCCACGACCCGGCCCAGGTGCGACTCGTCCAGCAGGATCGACTGGGTGTTGCGGGCCACCCGGCGGGTGAAGTCGTCGGGCAGGCCGACGACGTCGTCGAACGGCAGTACCGTGACGGACTCCGCGCCGCCGACCCCGGCCGCCACGCAGGCCACGGTGGTCCGCAGGATGTTCACCCACGGATCGCGCTCGGTCATCATCACCGAGGACGTCACGGCGTGCAGCCGGTTCGACGCCGCGGCCTGCGGCGCCCCGGACGCCTCCAGCACCCGGGCCCACAGCCGGCGAGCCGCGCGCAGCTTGGCGATGGTCAGGAACTGATCGGCGGTCGCGGCGAACCGGAACTCCAGCTGCCCGGCGGCGTCCGCGACTGACAGCCCGGCACCGGCGTCAGTGAGCTGCCGCAGGTAGGCGACCGCGGTAGCCAGAGCGGAGCCGAGTTCCTGCGCCGGAGAAGCCCCGGCGTCGTGGTACGCGAGCGCGTCGACCGTCAGGGTCCGTATTCCCGGGTACCGCTGAACGCAGGTTCCGGCGAGCTCGGCGGCCTCGGCCAGCAGACTCTCGGTCCGCCCGTCCTCGCCGGTTCGGGCCAGCAACCCCAGCGGATCCGCGCCGAGGTTGCCGGTGGCCTGGCCCTCGGGCACGCCGCGCTCGTCGTAGAGCTTGAACAGGCGCTGTGCGGCCGCGCCGAAATCGGGCCCGGCGTCGAGCACCACGGCGGCCAGGTCGAGGTAGACGCCGTCGAGTACCTTCGGCAGCGCGTCGATCGGCAGCCCCTGGTCGCCGACTTCGAGCCACAGCGAGGTGCCGCCGTTCTCCAGGTCGGCGAGTACAGCCTGGTTCGCCGAGTCCGGGCGCGGATCGCTGTGGTACTGCCGGATGTCCCAGCCGTCGAGGACGGCGCCCTGCGGACGGTTTCCGCGCACATACGGTGCGACGCCCGGGAATCCCGCATCAGGGGCCTGATCGTCAGCCGTGTAGAGCGGCTGGGCGAACAGGCCGTCTTCCAGCGCCGTGCTCAGTGCCTTCTCAGTGTCCTGGCCTTCCAGCCCCTGCTTCCCCGACTTCGCCAGCACTCCGGCGACCAGTCGCTGCCACTGCTCGCGGCTCGGGGCCGGGAACAGCGAGGCCAGGGCGAGATCGCCGTCTTGGACGCCGAGGTCTTCGTCTTCACCGTGGGAGCCGGTCCCGGTACGGGCTGTGGTCTCCCCGGCGGCAGCCGGCGGTGTCATCTCCAAGGCCTCCTCGCGGGGTGTCTTCGCTCGCGACATTGCCCGACGCCGCGCTGCCGCGTCAACTCCGCGTAGTGCCCCCGTGACGTGGCGAAGGACACAGTTGGACAGCGGGGCGGGCGAAGCCCGGCAGCGGCGCCGAGGTGTTCATGCATGTGAACACCAGTCACCCTTGTGAAGTTTTTACCCGCCGACTACTTGTGCCGGCCGTATGCGCGTACGACATTGCCGTGTCATGAGAATCAGTACGCGTAGGCGCACCACGGCCCTCGGCACCGCTGTGGTCGCCGCTGCCCTGACCGGCGGGGCTCTGATCGGCGGGGCTTCGATCGGCGCTGGGACGGCACAGGCGTCCGGCACCTCGGCCGACCCGGCTACGGGAGCCGCCGCGTCGGCAGCGGCGGGCCTGGCCATCACCGTCCACCCCGACCAGACCGGCCACCGGCTGAACCCGGGGTTCGTCGGCCTCTCCTTCGGCGCGGCGACCGTCGCCGCCGACAACTACTCCAGCACCGACCTGGCCGGGTATCTCAGCACCCTCGGTCCCGGCGGGACCCTGCGGGTCGGCGGCAACTCCGGCGACACCACGTTCTGGACCTCGACCGGCGAGACCGCGCCGAGCTGGGCGACCTCGGGCACCATCACCCCGGCCAAGCTCCAGCCGCTGGCCGCGATCGCGAAGGCGACCGGCTGGAAGGTGATCCTCGCGGTGAACCTCAAGCACCCCGATCCGGCCCGGGCCGCCGACGAGGCCCGGTACGCACGCCAGATCTTCGGCCGGTCACTGCTGGCCGTCGAGGTCGGCAACGAGCCCAACTTCTACGAGGCGAACCCGGCCGCGTACTACGCCGACTTCGAGACCTACGCCTCGGCGATCCGCGCGGCCGCCCCGGGCGTCGCGCTGACCGGGCCGGACGCCGAGACCAACCACAGCTCCTGGCTCGGCGGGTTCGCCGCGGCCGACGCCGCGCATCCCGACGTCTCGATGGTCACCGACCACACCTACCCGACCAGCGCGTGCGGCGGTTCGGTCGCGACCATCGCGCAGCTGCTCGGAACGGCGTCGGTGCAGTACGAGAACGCCAACGCGCAGGCGGCTTTGAGCGCGGCCCGCCAGCTCCACGTGCCGGCCGCGATGACCGAGACCAACTCGACGGTGTGCGCCGGGACGGCCGGGGTGAGCGACACGTTCGCCTCCGCGTTGTGGGCTCTGGACTACAACCTCCTGCTCGCGCAGGACGGCGTCGCCAGCGCCGAGTTCATGGACGGCACCAACGCCGCCGGTTGCGATCCGTACACCCCGCTGTGCCCGACGACCGGAGATCTGACGGCGCGGCCGCTGTACTACGGGATGCTCGCGACCGAGCTCGTCGGCGGCGGCGACTTCGTGGCGCTGGACGATCCGGACTCCGCCGACGTGCGCGCCTACGCCGTCCGCGACGGCGGCCACCTGACGGTCGTGCTCGACGACGTACAGGACCCGGCGAGTCACCAGGCGACGACCGTCGACCTGGCCTTGGGCCTGAAGGGGTTGCGGCACGGCAGCCTCACCGCGCTGGCCACGACGTCGCCGGACGGTTTGGCGGCCACGTCCGGGATCACGCTCGGTGGCGGGCAGGTCGGGGCGCACGGGGCGTTCCCGGCGCCGCGGCCGACACCGGTGGCGGTGCGGCACGGCAGCGCGAGCGTGACAGTGCGGGCGGGGAGTGCTGTGATCATCCGATTCAGCTGACGAGGCCCACGAGCTGCCGGGCTCAGTGTCAGGCTCAGTGTGCGGAGGGTGCGGTCGGTACGGAGTCTGCGGCCGAGCTGGGAGTCTCCGGCAGCGATCCGGTGAGGCTTCCGCTCGGCGTCGGTCCCATCGGCTGTCCGGTCGACTGTCCCTGTCCGGTCGACTGTCCCCGTCCCGTCGTCTGTCCCTGTCCGGTCGGTGACGAAGCCGACGCCGACGCGCTGGGGCCGCCGTGGCCGTCGCCGTCGGTCGTCCCGGGCGTCGCGGACGGGCCCGGCGCGATCACGGTCGTCGTGGTCCTCGGCGGCGCCAGCGGGCCCGGGTGCTCGGACGCGGGCGCCGGATGGCCGGCCAGCACGACGGCGACCGCCACCGCGCCGACCGCGACCCCGCCGAGGGCCAGCGCCGACATCCGCAGCGGCAGCCGCCGCCCCCGGGCCGGCGGCCGGATCGCGGCCACCCGGCGGGCCAGTTCCGCCGAGGGCTGGATCTCCTCGGCCCGGGTGGCGAAGTGGGATCGCAGTGCCTGGGAACGCAGCGCCTCCCGCTGCCCTTCGTCGCTCATCGTGGCACCTCACTTGTCGAGGTCAGTCGGCCGTGGAGCGCTTTGAGCGCCCGGGACGCGTGGGTCTTCACCGAGCCGACCGAGATGCCCAGGGTGTGGGCGATCTCGCGCTCGTCCAGATCGCACCAGTACCGCAGCACCACGACCGCCCGCTGCCGGGCCGGGAGCGCGGCCAGGCCGGCGGCCAGGTCGCCGGAGGCGTCGGCGTCCCCGGGCGGGGCGAGCGCGTCCCGGCCGGAGCCGAGCAGGTCCAGGTCGGTGGCGTCGCCGATCGGGGTGTCCCGGCCGCGTCTGAGCTTGCGGGAACGGTCGATCGCCAGGTTCACCAGGACTTTGCGGGCGTACGCCTCGGGATTGTCGTGGCCGATCCGCCGCCAGTGCCGCGCCGTGCGCTCCAGCGACACCTGCACCAGGTCCTCAGCGATGTGCCGGTCGTCGACCAGGAAGACGGCCGTGCGCAGGAGTCTGTGCATGCTTGCCCGTGCGAAGGCCTCGAAGTCCGGCTCCGCCCGCTTTCCCAACACCGCGCTCCCGTCAGCCACGCCCGGCCCCGACGCGGCCGGCCCGGCGGCCGCGGGGACTGGACGGTACACCAGTTGATCCGTCAGTGCGACGCCGAAGCCGAGGCCGACGGTTCCGGAGCGGCCGAGCGCGACGCCGAGGGCACCGGGGCGGCCGAGCGCGAGGGCTGGGGCGCGGAGGGCATCGCCGACGGCCGTGATCCGCTCGATGCCGAGGCCGAAGCCGACGGCACCGGCGCGGCCGAGCGCGACGCCGACGGACCGGTGCTGCCCTGCCACGTCGTGGGCGGCAGCGTGGACGGCACGGCCGAGGCGGACGCCGAGGGCTGCGGACCGCCGGGCACCGAGGGCGCCGCCGACGGCCCGGTCTGCGCCGACGTCGCCGGACCGCTGCCGCTACCACTGCCACTGCCGCCGGCCGACGCCGCCTGCGAGACCCCGATGCTGACTCCGGTCACGGCGAGCACGCCCAGACCCACCCCGATACCCGTCTTCCGCAGGTTCCGCTTCCTGGGATTCGCCATGTCACACCCTCCTGTCGGCGGGCCCGTCGCCCTGCCACGCCCTCATCAACGACGCCTGCGCGCGGCCTCGTTGACACGGTCCCCGACTTTCTTGAGGGAGTTCCTTGATGAGCGTCTCGGTCGTGTCCGGGCTGAAACGGTTCGTCTGCTGATGCCAGCCTTCCGGTTCTCCCCGGGCACTTCCTGAACCGTCCGAGCCCTCCCGATCCCCCATGCGCCAGGGGCACTGTGGCAGAGCCCAGCCCGCAGACCGAAGGGACACACCATGTCTGACTCCCATACCACCCGGCACCGCATGGCAGCCCTGCTCGGCGCCTCGGCGCTGGCGCTGCTCGCGGCACCGCAGGCTTGGGCGGCGACGGCCGGCCACGCGACAGCGCGCCAAGCGACCGCCGGAACCGTGACGGCGACCGCCGGGGGCGTCACCGCATCAGCCGTCAACTCGGCCAACGTCTCCACCACGATCCACGACAACTGGACCGGCCAGTGCATGGACCTGCCCGGTTACGGCAGTGTCGGTGTCAACACCCCGGTCTCGCAGTACCCCTGCGACACCAGCGAGAGCGGCGACAACCAGGACTTCCACCTGAACCCGACCCGCGTGGTCAGCGGCGTCCAGCTCTACGAGGTCGTGAACGACAAGTCCGGCCTGTGCCTGGACCTCCCCGGCTACGGCTCGGACCCGGCCGGCACCCACCTCTACGTCTACAACTGCAACTCCAACCCGGCCAACGACAACCAGGAATGGTCGGTCTGGAACATGACCGCCCCCGGCGGCATGGCCCTGGGCTCGGTCTTCGAGAACTTCAAGGCCAGCGGCTCCACGGTCATCGCCCCGACCAGCGGCGGCCAGTGCCTGGACGTCAGCGGCTTCGCCAACGAGTTGGACACGGTCGCCGGCGCCGACTGGGCCATGAACGCACCCCTGACCATCTACGGCTGCTACAACGGCTCGTGGGCAAACTTCGGCCTGGACGACCACCTGTGGGCGTTCCTGGACCAGTGGACCGCCACGCCGTGACGCGCCGGTGGGCCGCACGGGCAGGGCGGCGGTTACGTTCGAGCGCAGAGGGTAACTGAGAAGCCTTGCGAGCGTAGCGATCGCTCCGGAACGGAGGCCCAGCCATGGTTGCGGCGATAGTTGTGGTGCTGGTGGTCATCCTCGTGTTGCGAAGCTTGGCGAAGGCCAATAGATCGGGCACCTCCAGATCGGGCAGCTGGACAGCCAAGACTTTCCAAACGCCGCCCAGCACCACGACCAAGCCCGTCTCCTACTCGCCTGTTCCCCCGACGTATCCGACGTATCCGACACCTCCGACTACCTCGCAGGGATCGGACGGATACATCCCCCAGGGAATCGACTACGCCGATTCGGGATCGTCGCACCACCACGGCGGGTCCTCGCACCACGACACAAACTCATCGCACCACGGTTCAAGCTCGTCGCACCACGACACAAGCTCGTCGCACCACGGTTCAAACTCGTCGCACCATGACACGAGCTCATCGCACCACGATACGAGCTCGTCATCGCACGATTCGAGCTCTTCCTCCCACGACGGCGGCTCGTTCTTCTAGCCGCAGAAGCGGCGGGACCCGGACCTGAACCCGAGCCCCGCCGCCTATCGCCCAAGCGTCAGATCACCATCACCAACCCACCGCGATCTCCAGCCACTGCGGATTGGCGTGCGAGATGTACGACGACTGTCCGTCCACGTCGTCATACGGGAACCCGTACGCCAGGCCGTTGATCGCGTTCTCGTGCCAGAACTGCGCGTAGTAGTTCGCCGGCGCCGCCTGGTAGTACTGGCTCGGGTCCTGCTGCTGTGCCGCCGGGAGTGTGGCGACGTGCCGGTTCAGCGCGGCGCACATCGTCGGGTTGCTCGCCATCGAGCCCGCGCAGCCGAAGATGTTCTGCGTGGTCTCGTTCACGCCCGCCGAGGCGGCGTAGGCCGTGAAGTAGTTCGCGTTCGCGCCGCCGGCCTGGAAGCTGGGGTCGCTGCCGGGGGCGATGATGCGGTACGGGGCCTGGGTCTGGGCCAGTACCTTGAACTCCGGCGGCACCGAGTTGATGAACCGCTGGAAGGTCACCGACCGGTCCTCGGCGAACACCGACTGCGTCTCCCCCACCTGCACGTCGTACCCGTCGTGGGTGTGCAGCCGCATCGCCAGCTTCAGCCCGAAGGCGTCGACCCGGGTGGTGTTGCCGTTGAACTGGTTGGGGCCGACCGTGAACTCGATGAAGTCGTAGTACGGGCTGGTCGGCGAGCCGAGGTAGAAGTACATCCGCCCCGAGCTGTTGACCGGCATGTCGAGGTACGGCTGGTCGGCGATCGAGTGCGTCTGCCCGTCGAAGCTCCAGTAGACCTGGCTGTCCGGGTACTTGCCGTTGGTCCGGTTCAGGATCTTCACCATCATCACGTTCTGCGCCGGCGGGATCGTGCTGGGGTCGCCCCAGAACGGGTCGGTCGTCGACGCGGCGGTCAGCACCGCGAACTCCCACAGCGAGTAGCCGTAGGCCGTCGCGCGCTGCGTCCCGTACATCCGCACGTACCGCCCGGTCCCGCTGACCGTCAGGTTCTCCACGCCGCCGGCCCCGGTGGTCGTGGAGTAGACCGTCGTCCACGTGGTGCCGTCGTCCGAGGTCTGGATCTGGTACGCCTTCCCGTACGCGGCCTCCCAGTTCAGGGTCACCCCGCAGATGGCCTGCGACGTCCCCAGATCCACCTGGAGCCACTGCGGATCAGAGAACTGCGAAGACCAGCGCGTCCCGGTGTTCCCGTCCACGGCGGCCGAGGCCGGGAAGTCCGCGTTCTCCTCCGAGGAAGCGGTGGCCGGCCGGTTCAGCGCCGCATTGTCGGCACACGAACCGTTGCTCGATCCCGGCGGGCCGTAAGCGGCGAACTCGAACAGCGAGTAGCCATAGGCCGTGTTCCGCGCCGTCCCGTACATCCGGATGTACCGACCGCTGCCGGTGACGTTCAGCGTCTCGGTACCGCCGGGGCCGGTGGTCGTGGAGTAGATCGACGTCCACGTGGTCCCGTCCGGCGAGGTCTGGATCTCATACGCCTTGGCCGACGCGGTCTCCCACGTCAGCACGACCTGGCAGATGCTCTGAGTGCTCCCCAGATCCACCTGGAGCCACTGCGGATCAGAGAACTGCGAAGACCATCGGGTCCCGGTGTTCCCGTCCACGGCGGCCGAGGCCGGAAACGCGTCGCTCTCCACCGAGGAAGCCGTGGCCGTCTTGTTCAGCGCCAGGTTCGTCGTCGTATCGCAGGACGCGGCGCGAGCCTTGGTCCCGGTGGCCGCGTTGAAGCCGAGCACACTGGCCAGCAACGCGATGATGAGTGCCACGATGAGCTGTGGCCGCCGGCGTAGCGGCCGCCTTCTGTCATACATGATCGTCCTCCGGTCAGGCATAGATCCCGAATTCGTAGAGCGAGTAGCCGTAGGCGGTTCCCCGTTGGGTGCCGTACATCCGCACATAGCGGCCGGTCCCGGCGACGTCGAAGTCGTCGACTCCGCCGGTGCCGGTCGTGGTGCTGTACACCGTGGTCCAGTTCGTGCCGTCGTTCGACACCTGGATCTGGTACGCCTGCCCGTAAGCGGACTCCCAGCCCAGCTGGACGTGCTTGATCGCAGTGGGCTGACCCAGGTCCACCTGGATCCACTGCGGATCGCTCCAGTCACTGGCCCAGCGCGTGGACCAGTTCCCGTCGGTGGCGTTCGCCGCGACGTACGTCTGGCCGTTGCCGGCGGCCTGGAACGACGACGCGGTAGTCGGCTTGCCCAGCGCCACGTTCGTGCCGGCAACCGGCGGCGCGACCACCCGGAACGACGCGGACTGGATGCCGACGCCACCGTGCTGGTCGTAGACGTACACGTACACCTTCCACACACCCAGGGTCTTCGGCGCGGTGATGGTGAACGCCCCAGGTCCGGTCTGGGTGTAGCTGGACGGCGACTGCAACGCGGTCCCGCCGTTGACGTACTTGCCGGACAACGCGACGTTGTAGCTCAGGGTGTCGCCGGTCGGGTTGTTCGCCGCGACGTTCACCGTGAACTGGCCGCCGGAAGGAACGCTCGCGGTATTGCTCAGCGTCATCGATGTGATCTCAGGGGGCGTATTCGTCTGCGCCTGCCCGGTGAACGCCTGCTTCACCGAGTAGTACGACAGCCGCTTCCAGCCACCGGTGAGCAGGTTGAACCAGACGCCGCCGAAGTCGTTCTCGACACCGTAGTTGAACAGCGTCCCGCCGAACGAGACGCCGGGGTGGCCGGCGATGCAGTTCCAGGCCGTGGTGTAGCCGTCGCGCTGCTGCTGGTCGGTGGGCTCGCTCGGAACGCCGTTGGCGTCGTTCGGCACCTCCCACTCGCCGGGGTCACCGCTCTCGGTGACGATGTAAGGCTTCGTATAGCCGCCGTTGACCCAGTCGGTGTTCACGTTGCACACCGCGCCGTAGGAGTTCACGGCGAGCAGGCCCAGACTCGGCGTGTACTGCTTGTAGTACGGCCACGCGCCGGTCCACGCGTCCGTCGAGGTGACCGGATGGTTGGGGTCGATGGAATGGATGGCCTCGGTGATCTGCTCCACGTACTGCGCGTAGGCGTCGCGCTCCTGCTCGACGGTCGCGCCGTTGGGGTAGGTGTAGTTCCCCGCGGTGTTGATGACCTCGTTGCCGACGTCCCACATCAGGGTTCCGGGATCGTTCTTGTACTGGTTGACGTACTGCTCGATGGTGCTCAGGGTGCTGGTTTTGTAGGCGGTGTCGTTGAGGTAGTCCGCCCCCTGATTCAGCCAGAACCCGTTGATGACCTTGATGCCGCGCGCCGCGGCCGCGTCGAGCAATGGTTGCGACGTGCCGTCGGTGCCCCAGGTGCGGATGGTGTTGACGCCCATCGAGGCCGCGTCGGCGAGGTAGCCGTCCCCCGCGGCGTTGCCGGGACCCCAGGTCACCCCCTTGACCTGGTACGGCGCCCCGTTCACGGTCAGCTGCCAGTTCCCCTGGCCGCCGGTGACCTTGACGACGTTCGCCCCGCTGGCCGGCGGCGGCGGCGTGAGCGGGGTCGGGGCCGGGCCGGTGGTGGTGTAGACCGAGACCGGTCCGACGCTCAGGGTGCCGCCGGAGGTGGTGGCGGCGTTCGGCGAGGTGCAGCCGCAGTCGGCGTTCGGCCAGGAGCCGCCGATCGCCAGGTCCAGGATCAGGAAGAAGCCGTGGTCCACGGCCGCCTGCCAGGTGGTGACGCCGACCTGGCTCTCGCTGACGGTCCAGGTGAGCTGGCCGTCGACCGAGAACCGGATCTGCTCGTCGGCCTGCGTGCGGTCGATGACCTCGGTGTAGGTGTGGTAGTCGGTCAGGCAGCCGGTGCAGGTTCGCAGACCGCTGCCACGGCCGCTGGACTCGTTGCACGGTCCGTTCGGCGCGGTCCCACAGTGCAGGCCCGAGGAGCTGGTCTGGTGGCCGTTGACGTTCTCCAGGATGTCGGTCTCGCCGATGGCCGGCCAGGTGCCGCCGCCGGTGCGCGAACCGCTGCCCAGCGCCCAGAACGCGGGCCAGTAGCCGGCCGGGTCCGCGACGTTCGGCTGCTTGATGCTCGCGGTGACCTCCAGCATGCCGCCGGCCGGTGCGGCGAAGTCAGAGCGCTGCGTCTCGATGCGCCCGGACGTCCAGTTCCCGCTGCCGTCTTCGAGGGCTGTGATGTTCAGATGACCGCCGCCGTCCACGGAAACGTTTGCGGTCGAAGACGACGCGGATTCCACCTCGCCGGTACCCCAATCCGCCGGTCCGCCCGGGGAGTTGTGGCCGGTGTCCTCGATCCAGTTGGCCGAGGACGGAGCGGTACCGGCCGCGCCGGCGAAGTTGTCCTGCCAGAGCAGGTTCCAGGCGGGCGGCGGCGGAGTGCTACTGCCGCTGCCGTAGATGCTGAGTTCCCATAGGGAGTAGCCGTAGCCGGTGTTGCGGGCGGTGCCGTACATGCGGATGTAACGTCCGCTGCCGGTCACGTTCAGGGTTTCGGTGCCGCCGGGTCCTGTGGTCGTGGAGTAGATCGGGGTCCAGGTGGTGCCGTCGGTGGAGGTCTGGATCTGGTAGGCCTTGCCGGAGGCGGTCTCCCAGTTCAACACCACCTGGCAGATGGCCTGGGTGGAACCCAGATCCACCTGGAGCCATTGTGGGTCAGAGAACTGCGACGACCAGCGTGTCCCGGTGTTCCCGTCCACCGCGGCGGATGCCGGATAGCCGGCACCCTCCAGCGACGAGGCGGTCGCGGTCTTGTTCAAAGCCAGATTCGTGCCGGTGTTACAACTGGCCGCCGACGCGCGGCGCGCGCTCAGCGACGGCACCGACACGACGGCCAGCAGCATGGCCAGGATGAGCAGTAAAGCGGACGACCTTCGTGCGGGATTCATGACCCTCCTACGCGGGTGGCGGACGGTGGGATGACCGTGCGGGGAGGGCGCCCCTTCGGTCCTGAATCGTCAGCCCTCTGATGGAGGGTGTCAAGAGGGAACCGGTTCCGGAACTGGTTTCGGTAGCGGTTCCGAAACCAGTTCCGGAACCGGATCCGTATTGACAGTCCGTAACACGTGCGCCACGTTTAAGGCCCGAGGGCGCTCTCTTCGGTTCCGCAATCCCCACACGCCTTGGAGAGCACATGAGTAATGCTTCGGCCCGTCCACGGGCTGCTTTGTTCGTCGTTCTCACACTGATGCTGGCCGTCTTGTCCGTGCCGTCATGGGGAGCGAAGGCCGCGTCGGCGGCCAGTTGTAACACCGGCACGAATCTGGCTTTGAACAAGACCGCGACCGCCTCGTCGCTGGAGGGTGCCGGCTATCCGGCATCCGCCGCGGTGGACGGGAACACCGGGACACGCTGGTCGTCGCAGTTCTCTGACCCACAATGGCTCCAGGTGGATCTGGGTTCCACCCAGGCCATCTGCCAGGTGGTGTTGAACTGGGAGACCGCCTCCGGCAAGGCCTACCAGATCCAGACCTCCACCGACGGCACCACCTGGACCCCGATCTACTCCACGACCACAGGACCCGGCGGCACCGAAACCCTGAACGTGACCGGCAGCGGACGTTACATCCGCATGTACGGCACCGCCCGCAACACCGGCTACGGCTACTCCCTATGGGAACTCAGCATCTACGGCAGTAGCAACGGCGGAGGCGGCACTCCCCCACCGCCGACCGGCGGGTCGCTCGGCTCGAACGTGATCGTGTTCAGCCCGTCGATGACGCAGTCCTCGATTCAGGCGACGCTGAACTCGATCTCGGACCAGCAGGTGCCCAGCGAGTTCGGCACCGGCCGCTACGAGTTGCTGTTCGAGCCCGGGACGTACGGCTCGGCGGCCACCCCGCTGATCTTCACGGTCGGGTACTACGAGGCCGTCGCCGGGCTCGGCCGGAACCCCGGTGACGTCACCATCAACGGCACCGTCGACTCCTACAACCAGTGCTCCGGCGGCACCTGCAACGCGACCACCAATTTCTGGCGCTCGCTGACCAACCTGACGATCAACGTCATGGGGATGTCCGGCTGCCAGAACGGCGACGACTTCTGGGCGGTCTCGCAGGCCGCGCCGATGCGCCGAGTACACGTCAACGGCAACCTGAGCCTGATGGACTACTGCGTCGGCGGCCCCGGCTACTCCAGCGGCGGCTTCATCGCCGACTCGCAGTTCACCGGCGGCACGGTCACCAACGGCTCGCAGCAGCAGTACATCACCCGGGACTCCGCGCTGGACGGCTGGAGCAACGGCGTGTGGAACCAGGTGTTCTGCGGCGACCCCGGCGCGCCGGCGCAGAGCTTCGCCTCGAACTCCGGCTTGTCCGGCGGTCCGCCGCCGTACACGACGCTGGCGACGTGCCCGGTCACGCGGGAGGCGCCGTATCTTTATCAGGACTCTGGCGGGAACTACAACGTGTTCGTCCCGTCCCTGGCCACCAACTCCAACGGTCCCACCTGGACCGGCGGCCAGACCCCGGGGACGTCGCTGTCGCTGAACACGTTCTTCGTGGTGCAGCCGTCGGCGACGGTGGACCAGATCAACGCGGCCCTGGCCGCCGGTGACAACCTGCTGTTCACCCCGGGTGTCTACAACCTCCCGTCGACGATCGCCGTCACCAGGCCGGACACCCAGATCGTCGGTCTGGGCTTCGCCACCCTGGTCCCGACCAGCGGCAACACCGCGCTGAGCGTCGCGGACGTCAGCGGCGTCACCGTCAGCGGCCTGATCTTCGACGCCGGGGCGACCACCTCGCCCTCGCTGCTCCAGGTCGGCACCGCGGGCTCCACCACCAACCACAGTTCCGACCCGGTGTCGCTGGACGACGTGTTCTTCCGCGTCGGCGGCGCGACCGCGGGCTCGGCGACCACGCCGCTGGTCGACGACAGCAACGACTCGCTGCTGGACGACGTGTGGATCTGGCGCGCGGACCACGGCGCGGGTGCCGGGACGTGGACCGGGGACCAGAGCCCGACCGGGCTGGTGGTGAACGGCAACCGCGTGACGTCCTACGGACTGGCGGTCGAGCACTTCCAGCAGAACGAGGTGGACTGGAACGGCCAGAACGGAACGGTGGTCTTCTTCCAGAACGAGAACCCGTACGAGGTCCCCAACCAGGCCGCGTGGATGGCTTCGGCGTCGCAGAAGGGGTATCCGGCGCTGTTCGTGCCCAACTCCGTCACCTCCTTCCAGGGCTATGGCTTGGGCAGCTACAGCTACTTCGACCAGGGTGCGGACATCCACAACGCGATGGCGTTCCAGGTGCCGCAGACCTCCGGGGTGCAGCTGCACGACCTGCTGACGGTGTTCCTGAACGGCTCGGGCGGGATCGACTCGGTGGTCAACGGGACCGGGAAGGCGGTGAGCTCGGCGTTCGGGGGGCCGTCTGACGTGGTCAGCTATCCCTGATCCGGCCCTGAACTATCCCTGAGTACACAGTCCGGCCGGCTCCCGGGATTCGATCTCCCCGGGAGCCGGCCCGGACCGCCACGTATCCTGGCGCGGTGACGCACACCAAGATCCGCTGGGGCATCCTCGCGACCGGCTCCATCGCCGCCACCTTCACCAAGGACCTGCTGACGCTCGACGACGCCGAGGTGGTGGCGGTCGGATCGCGCACGCTCGACTCGGCGAAGGCCTTCGCCGACCGGCACGGGATCCCGCGGGCCTACGGCTCGTGGGCCGAGCTGGCCGCCGATCCCGAGGTCGACATCGTCTACGTCGCCACCCCGCATTCGGCCCACCACGAGGCCTCCGCGCTGTGTCTGGACGCGGGCAAGGCGGTGCTGTGCGAGAAGCCGCTCACGTTGGACGCCGCGCAGGCCGAGGACCTGTGCCGGCGCGCCGAGGCCGCGGGCGTCTTCTTCATGGAGGCGATGTGGACCCGCTGCGTGCCGGCCGTGCTGCGGATGGTCGAGATGGTGCGGGCCGGGGCCATCGGGGAGCCGCGGCTGGTCACGGCCGACTTCTCCGTCGTCTTCGAAGGCGGCCCCGAGCACCGGATGCGCAACCCGGCGCTCGGCGGCGGCGCGCTGCTGGACCTCGGCGTCTACCCGCTCGCGATCTCGCAGCTGGTCTTCGGCACACCGAGCGTCGTGCAGGCGGTCGCCACCTTGACCCCGGAGGGCGTCGACGACACGACCGCCGTCACCCTCGTCCACCCCGGCGGCGGCGTCTCGGCGCTGACCTGCTCGCTGTCGGCGGACGGCACGTGGAGCGCGACGGTGGCCGGGAGCGAGGGCCGGATCGAGTTCGGACGCGGGTTCACCTCCCCCTCCGGCTTCTCGGTGTTCCGCCAGGGCGATCTCGTCGAACGGGTCGAGGCGCCGTACCTGGCCGGGGGCATGGCCCACGAGGCGATCGAGGCGCAGCGGTGCCTGCGGGAAGGGCTGCGCGAGAGCCCGCTGGCGCCGTGGTCGGAGACGCTCGCCGTGATGCGGACGATGGACACGGTGCGGGGGCAGGTCGGCGTGGTCTATCCGGAGGGCCGGGGATGAGCGTCGTGAGCGTCGCAGAACTGGAGCTGGCCGACTGGCGGCGGCAGGTCAACGAGTTGTACGCGGCCATCCGCAACGCCGAGAGCCCCGAGGCGGGGCATGCGACGTGGCGCGCCGGCCGCGACACGCTGTTCCGCACGCACCCGCAAAGCTCGCTGCCGCCAGGCGATCCGCTCCGGGACACCGGCCTGCCGTACTGGCCCTACGACCCGAGCCTGCGGTTCGAACTGCCGCTGCTTCCGGCCGCCGACCGCGCCACCGACCGTTCCACCGATCCCGCCGCCGCCCCCGAGCAGATGGCCGTGCCGACCGGCGGCGACGAGGTCACGGACCTGGTCCGAATCGGGCGGGTGGAGCTGCCCGAACCGTTCGGCGCCGGGCTCGACGTGTGGTGGCTGGCGCAGTACGGAGGCGGATTGTTCCTGCCGTTGCGCGACGGCACCGCGGGGAACGGAAGCTACGGCGGCGGGCGCTACCTGCTGGACACGGCCAAGGGTGCCGACCTCGGCGGCTCGGACACGACGCTGACCATCGATCTCAACTTCCTGTATCACCCCTCCTGCCGCTACAGCCCCGAGTGGGTCTGCCCGCTCGCGCCGCCTGGGAACACCATCTCCGCGGCGATCCGCGCTGGTGAGCGCATGCCCTGAGGTGATGCGCGGCGTCTGCATGATCTTGCGTGTCGCTCCCGGCCCGCGGCGCGGCTGTCCGAAAGACTATGCGCAAGATCAATTCGCAGAAGGGCAGTTCGATGAGACTCCGCAGTGCACTCGCCGTCGCCGCGGCCGCCGGCCTGGGCATCCTGGCCGGCGCCCCCTCGGCCATGGCCGCCAGCCACCGCCACCACACCCAGGGCACGTTCAGCTACGTCTGGACCGACCACCACGGGAACCGGCACGATGCCGAGTTGGTGGACCCCGAGGCTCGGGAGTGCGTCGACCTTCCGCAGGTCACCGGTGACCACGAGGTGCTGCCGCCGGCGGACTCGCCGAGGAATCGCACCAACTCGACCGCCGTCGTCTTCAGCGACGCGGACTGCGACGGCAACCACTTCAGCCTGCGGCCGCTGACCGGCCGCGGCAGCGAGCGCCTGAAGGTGCGCTCGGTGGTCTTCTCCTGACTGGCCCCGCTCTGTGAAATCGAGTGGCCCCGCAGGAGTTCCGCGGGGCCACTCGATTCACCAAGTCAAGGTCAGCGTCAGGGCAACACCCACTCCTGATTCGCCCCGGCGTCGCAGTCGTAGATGATCAGCTGCGTCCCGGAGCCGCCGGAGGCGCTGTCGTCCAGGCACTTCCCGGACTGCGGGTTGACCAGCTCCCCGTTCGGCTGCGGCGACCAGTTCTGCGCCCCGGAGTTGTTGCACGTGTACAGCTGCACCAGAGTCGAGTTCCCCGTGTTGCCGCCCTGCACGTCCAGGCACTTGCCCAGCGTCTGTAGCGTGCCGTTGTTCTCGACCGTCCACTGCTGGGCGTTCGTCTGGTCGCACGTGTAGACCTGCACCGGGTTGGCGTCCGTGGTGACGGCGTTCCGATCGTCCAAGCACAAGCCCTGATATCCGGTCACCTGTCCTGTCGGCGGGCTCCCGGAACCGATCGCGACCTTATTCGTGCTCGAAGTCCCGGCGCCGGTCGTCACCGAGACCGTGGCGGTGGTTCCAGGCGTGACGGCCCACTCGTTGTTCGAGCCGGACGGCTGCGGGACCGTGAACGTGATGGCGCTGTCGCTCCAGCTGTTCACGGTGAAGCCGGCCAGGTCGCCCGGCGCGCCCCAGTTGGTGCCGTTGTCACTGAACGTCAGGTAGCTGCTGCCCTGGCTGGCGCCGAAGCCGCTGCCGGTGACCGTGACCTGCTGCCCGGCCGAGGCGGTGGCTGGGGAGCTGGAGGTGATGGTCGGGGTGCTCGGCTCCGAGCGCTGCACGGGAGTGCCGCCGGTCTGGGTGATCGTGAGGCTGGACGAGGTCGCGACCGCGCCGAGCGGCACCTGCAACGTGTCGCTGGCGCTGTTGTAGCTCCACTGCGAGGACGACAGCGTCTGCCCGTTGATCTGCACCGAGCTCGGCTGCGACTCGTCGACCAGGGCGAGCGTGTAGTTCCGGCTGCTCGGCGCGCCCTGGTAGGAGCCGGTGGCCGGCGAGATCGTCAGCGTGGAGCTCGCCCCGGAGGCGTTCTCGGTGTAGGCGATCGGGGTCTGCGTCGACTGCCCCGACTGGTAGCCGAGGCCGGTCCCGGCGTCGTCGTACAGCGAGTACGAGCCGTTCGCGCCGGCGTGCACCTGCACCGTGATCGGCGCGGAGCCGGCGCTGGTCGCCTGTCCGTTCGAGGGCTGCAACGAGATGATGCCGCCCTCCTTGACGAACACCGGCATCCGGCTGGTCGGCGTGTTAATGCTCTGCGTCCCCGGCCCGGTGAACGTGGCGCCGGTGAAGTAGTCCTGCCACGTGCCCGGCGGGAACCAGACCTGCGTGGTGACGTCGGCACCGGGCTGGGTGACCGGTGCGACCAGCACGTTGGCGCCGAGCGTGTACTCGGTCGGGTTGGTGTAAGCGGCGGGCTGGCCGGGATAGTTCAGATACAGGGCCTGCGTCATCGGGATTCCGCTGCCGCTGGACTGCGCGGCCAGCGTGTACAGGTACGGCACCAGCTCCTCGCGCAGCTGCATGAAGTTGTCGCCGACCGCCTGCGTCGCGGCGTCGTACTGCCACGGCAGCCGCGCGTTCTGCCCGCTGTTCGAGTGCTCGCGCATGATCGGCTGGAACGTCCCCAGCTGCATCCACCGCAGATACAGATCGTCCGGCACGTTCGCGTTGCCGTCGTTCGAGCCCAGGAAGCTGCCGATGTCATCGCTGACGTAGGGCTCGCCGATGCTCCCCTCGTCCTGCGCGAGTTGCGCCTCGCTGGCCAGCTCGTTCCACGTGCCCTGACTGTCGCCGGTGAAGGCGATCGCCGAGCGGTGGTCGGCCCAGGGGCCGGCGGCGTAGGCGCCGGCCTGCGAGTTCTGGTTCGAGGCGCCGACCCGGGCCAGGTCGAAGCCGCGGTCGCCGTTGTTCACCATCTGCCGCGCGGTCAGGTAGTTGATCCACGCGTCGGGGGTGACGCCGGGCTGGGAGAACACGCCGCTGTTGTCGCAGCACCAGTCCAGCCAGGTCATCCCGACAGCGTTCTGAGTCGGGTCGGCGGTGGCGAAGTACGACTCGGCCTGCGCCACGTTGCCCCAGTCCCAGACCGCGCAGTCCCCGCCGTTGGCGCAGCCGGACTGAACCGAGAGCGTGTTGCCGGCGATGTCCTGGGCCTGGGAGTAGAGCGGGTCGTTCGTCGCGATCGCGGAGTGCACGTTGAGCGCGACGTCGATGCCCTGGGCCTTGGCCCAGTCGGTGAAGGCGGTCGGATCGGGGAACAGCGAGGAGTTCCACTCCCAACCGTTCCAGGTGTTCGGGCTCTTCCAGTCGGTGTCGACCGACAGGTCGTCCAGTGAGACGCCGTTGGCCTGGAACTGCGGCAAGATCGTGCCCTGATAATCAGAGGTCGAATAACCGTAGTAGCGGGAGAACCAGTTCCCGAACACCGACTCGTCGGGCAGCGTCGACGGCCCGGTCAGCTTGGCCAGGTCGCCCAGCGCGCCGGTGAAGTTCTGCCCGTAGCCGAACAGGTAGCCGTCCTGGACGTCTCCGGTCGGGCGGTTCGCCACCCAGCCGTCCGAGGTCCAGACCGAGGTCTGGGAGTCGTCCAGCAGGTACCAGCCGGACTGGTCGAGCAGACCGGAGGCCATTTGCGGGATGTTCGCGGTGCAGGCGTCGCCGCTCTGGCCGCTGGCGCAGGAGGGGCCGCCGGAGTAGGAGCCGTTGACCGAGTCGTAGGAACGGATGTAGCCGCCGAGCGGGTTGGCCGGGGCGAACGGGGCCGCGCTCGCGCCGGGTGCGGTCACCGAGACGTCGTCGGCGTTCACGTTGCAGCTGTCGCCGCTGTCGCAGTTCATCGCGACGGTGTCGGTACCGCCGGCCAGCGTCACCGGGACGGTGACCGTCGACCAGTCGTCCCAGCTCGCCGTGGCCGGGAAGCTGACCTGGGTGGTGACGCCGTTGACGACCAGGTCCTCGGTCCGGGTCTCGGTGTTGCCGTCACCGCCCTTGTTGTTGGCGTACCGGATGGTGACGTTCGCCGCGCCGGCCGTGGTGCCCAGCACCCGCCACGACGCGTCCGCGCCGGTGGCGGTCAGGCCCGCGACGAACCCCGGCGGGCTCTGGTAGCCGGTGTGGTTGTCAGCGATCGACGCGCCACCGCCCAGCGAGGCGGCGCCGGCCTGGCAGGACTGGCCGAACGTGCACTCCCCGCCCCACGTCGGCGTGACGTTCGCCGACGCCCCCGGCGGCAGCGCGCCGAGCAGCCGCATCTTCGTGTTGACCGCGGTGAACGGGCCGGAGCCGACCTGGTACGTCAGCGTCATCGCGCTGGTGGTGATGGTGAGCTGGCCGTTCGCCACTTTGCTGGTGAAGGACGGGACCGTGAAGGCGCGGTCCATGATGTCGAAGGTCGGATCGTCCAGGAAGCCGCCGGTCGGCGAGTACTCCATCCGGATCACGCCGGGCGTCAGCACCTCGAAGCGCGCGTCGCCCTGGACGACGGTGGCCTGGGACGCGGCCTTGCCGTTCGCCATGTTGATCGGGTTGGACAGGTTGACCGGGGACGAATCCGAGGTCGCCGTCTGCGCGGCGGCCGGGATGACCGCGGCGATCAGGGCCGCCGAGATCAGCCCGCTGATAAGCGGCAGGCGGCGCCGCACGGCATGCTTGGTCGCGCGCTTGGTCGCGCGCTTCGTAACGCTCCTCATGACGCGCTTCATGACAGCGTCCACTTCTGGTTCGCGCCGTCGTTGCAGTCATAGATCTGCAACTGCGTACCCGATCCGCCGGAGCTCGTATCGTCCAGGCACCTGCCGGAGTTGGGGTTGAGCAGTTCGCCGTTGCTCTGCGGCTGCCAGACCTGAGCGACGGTGTTGTTGCAGGTGTAGAGCTGGACGAGGGTGCCGTTCGCGGTACCGGCGCCGTTCACGTCCATGCATTTGCCCAGAGCCTGCAAGGTGCCGTTCGAAGCCACCGTCCACTGCTGGGCGTTGGTGTTGTTGCACGTGTAGACCTGAACCGGAGTGCGGTCGGCACTGCTGGCGCTGCGCACGTCGACACACAGGCCCTGGTAGCCGGTGATCGGGCCGGTTCCGGTGCCCGTGGAGGAGCCCGCCGGAGAGATCCACTCCTGATTCGGCGCGCCGGAGCAGTCCAAGATCTGGACCTTCGTCCCCGAAAGGCCGGAGCCGGTGTCGTCCAGGCAGCGGCCGGACGCCGGGTTGCGCAGCGTGCCGTTGGTCTGCGGCTGCCACTGCTGTGCGCCGGTGTTGTTGCAGGTGTACAGGTCGACCGCGGTGCCGTTCGCGGTGCCACCGGCAGCGACGTCCAGGCACTTGCCCAGCGAGCGAACCGTGCCGTCGGATTCCTCGGTCCACTGCTGGGAGTTGGTGCCGTTGCAGGTGAAGACCTCGACGGCCGTGCCGTCGGCGTTGTTGGCCCCGGTCACGTCCAGGCAAAGACCCTGATACCCGACCAGCGGCGTCGTCGGGACCCCGGCTGTCGAGGGCGTGACGGTCCACAGGAAGGTCGTGGTCGCCTGCGCGCCGTCGGCGTCCTTGGCGGTCACGGTGACGGTGGTGGTGCCGGCGGTCGTCGGCGTGCCGGTGATCTGACCGGAGGAGGAGATCGACACACCGGCGGGCAGGCCGGTCGCGGTGAACTCAGGAGTCTGACCCGCGGTCGAATCGCCGGCCGTCACCTGCACCGAGGCTGCCGCGCCGGCCAGGCCTTCCTGCGGGCCCGGGCTGGTGACGCTCACCGGCTGGCCGAGCTGGTTCGCGGCCACGGAGAGCGTGCCGGACAGCCCGAGCGCCGAGGCGGAGTCAGCATCGCCGACCGCGATGCCGTAGCCGCCGGTGCTGGTGGCCCAGTTGTTCGCGCTGGTGCTCCAGTAGCGCAGGTTCTGCTCGGTGACCGGGAAGGACACCGTCTGGCTCTGGCCGGGCTGGAGGTCCACCCGCGCGAAGCCCTCAAGCTGGCGCGGCGGCTGGCCCGAGGCCGCCGGGTCGGTGACGTACAACTGCGCGACGTCGGCACCCTCGCGGCTGCCGGTGTTGGTCACGGTGGCCGTGACGGTCGCCGCGCCGCCCTGTGGCAGGGAGCTGATGTGCAGGTTCGAGTAGGAGAAGCTGGTGTAGGACAGGCCGTATCCGAACGGGAACAACGGCGTCAGGCCCTTGCTGTCATACCAGCGGTAGCCGACGTCCACCCCCTCGGAGTACTGCACCTGGCCGTTGACGCCCGGCCACTGCGCGCTGGTGCTCGCCGGGACCTGGGACAGCGACGTCGGGAACGTCACCGGCAGGTGGCCCGAGGGATTGGTGGTGCCGAACAACACGTTCGCGATCGCCGTGCCGTCGCTCTGCCCCGGGTACCAGGCCTCCAGCACGCCCTTGACCGAGGACAGCCACGGCATGGTGACCGCCGAGCCGGTGTTCAGGACCACGATGGTGTTCGGGTTCGCGGTGGCCACCGCGGAGATCAGCGCGTTGTCCGAGGCGGACAGGTCGATGCCCGACAGGTCGCTGCCCTCGGACTCGGCGTTGCTGACGAAGACCACTGCGACGCTGGAGCTGGCTGCCAGCGAGGCAGCCGAACCGCTGTTGGTGCCGTCGTTGTAGGCCACGGTCGTACCTGCGGGCGCCGCACTGGTGATGCCCTGCAACGGGGTCACCGTGCCGCTGGAGTTGACGCTCGCACTGCCGCCGCCGGCGCTCTGCACGCTGGTCGAGGCGTCGGCGCCGATGACGGCGATCGAGGAGTTGCCCGAGCCCAGCGGCAGGACGTTCCCCGAATTCTTCAACAGCACCGTGCCCTGCTCCGCCAGGTGTTCCCCGGTCGCCTGATCGGCGGCGTCGGTCGCGGTCCCGGCCGGTGAGCCCACGGGCGGCCTGTCGAACAGTCCGAAGGCGAACTCCTGGGTGAGGATCCGGGAGACCGAGGTGTCGATCACCGACTGCGACACCTGGCCGGCGTTGACGGCCGATATCAGGGAGCTGCCGAAGTTGGTGTTGTCACCGGGCATGTCCTGGTCCAGGCCGGCGTTCACGGCCGGGGCGCCGGAGTGGGTGGCGCCCCAGTCGGAGGTGACGAAGCCGGAGAAGCCGAACTGCTGGCGCAGCGCGGTGTTGAGGATGTCGGGGTCCTGGCAGGCGTAGGTGCCGTTGATGGTGCTGTAGGAGCACATCACCGACGACGCGGCGCCCTGCTGCACCGAGGTCTGGAAGGCGGGCAGGTAGATCTCCTGCAACGTCTGGTCGGAGGCGATCACGTTGTCCGAGGGGGTGTTGCGGTTCGTCTCCTGGTTGTACGCGGCCAGGTGCTTCACCTGCGCCATCGTCCCGGTCGACTGCACGCCCCGGATGTCGGCCGCGCCCATCTGCCCGTTGAGATAGGGGTCTTCGCCGACCGACTCGAAGGCCCGGCCCCACCGCGGGTCGCGGACGATGTTGATGGTCGGGCCCAGATCGACGGTCGTGCCCTTGGCCGACTGCTCGGCACCGATCACCTGCCCGAAGCTCTGCTCGGCGGAGGTGTCGAAGGTCGCTGCGATGTCGACCGGCGCGGGCAACTGGGTGACGTTGTTCATGCCGTCGGCGACCCCGGCCGGGCCGTCCTCCAGGTTCATCGCCGGGATGCACAACGAGCCGATGGCCGGGGTGAACCCGACGTAGCTGGAGCCGCCGGTCCCGGTCATCAGCTGGACCTTCTGGGCCAGCGTCATATGCGAGAGCACCTGGCTCACCCGTTGTGGGATCGGCGCGCTCGAACCGACCCAGGGACAAGCGGTGGACGCGGCCGGGGCGGACTGCGCGGCCTGCGCGCCGGGCGTGGCGGCGTACGTCGCGATCACGGACGCCGACAGCGCGGCCAGCGCCACACCCACTCGGGCCCGGACGAGCCGGGATCTGGGCGTGCGGCTGGCCCTGGTGGCGGATCTGGGCGTGGTGCCTGGCATGGTGCCTCCGGGGACATGCGGAAACAGTGGCCGGTGCGGGAGGTGGCGCCGCGCGGGGTCGAGCCGCGGCCGGGGACGGCGAGAGGGCCGCCGTCGGCAGGGGTTTGTTGTAGCCACCAACAACCGATGCGTAACGCGGATGAAACACCTGCGACGTGCGGCTGTCAATACCTCACGAAAGCACCGGACCAGCCCGATTGTGGCCCTCACCAGCGGTTATATGGAGAAGGCCCCTGAGATTGCGCTGGGGCTATTTGAGGCCGGCGACGGCCGACGTCACCTGCGTCCGCACCGAGTCGGGGAGCCCGGACAGGCCCTCGACGGACAGCTTGACCTGCTCGGCGGGACTGGACAAGAAGCTCAGGAGGCTCTTCAGGAGCGGCAGTTTCGCCGCGTCGTTGCCGGAGGCGCAGACGACTTCGTACGGGACGCTCACAGCCGGGTAACTGTTCGCCGGGGGGGGTTCGCGTAGCCGGCGGCCGGGTTCACCACCACGCCGCCGCCTGCCGTGTCGACGGGGGACGCCGCGAGGTAGGCGGCGACGCTCGTGTCGGACAGTCCCGTGTTGTTCAGCCCGACGGTACCGAACGCGTTGAGCTTCGAAGTGCCCTGATCGAGGTAGGCGATGGCACCGTCGGTGCCGAACATGGCCTGGGTGATGGCCGAGGAGCCGGTGAGGCTGGTGTTCACCGCGGTCGGCAGCCAGTCGGCGGTCAGCGTCGTGGCCGTCCCCCACAGTTCCAGCAACCGGGTCGGGGCCGGCCGGGCGTCAGGGTCCTTGGCCAGGCACTCGGCGACCACCTCGCGCAGGTCGTCCGGGACCGCTGCCGGAACTCGGCATCCCCGGCCAGCGGCCGGTGCACACACTTCACCGCGACCAACCGGCCGCCCGGCGACTGACCGAGATACACGACCCCCATGCCGCCGCTGCCCAGACGCCCGAGCAGGCGGTAGCGGCTGACGGCCGTGGGGTCGTGCGGCAGCAGCGGATCCATGAAACGATTCTTCGCAGAAGATCATTGCGGTGTTGCAGGGCTCACGGCACTGAAGCAGCGCGGGCAAGGATCTCCTCGACGGTCTGCTCCACGCTCAGCTCCGAAGTGTCCAGCCACAGCCCGATCCGAGGCGTCTGCTCGCGGAGGTATGCATCGAGCTCTGACACACCTTCATCGCCCGGCTTGTAGGCGACTTTCCCTCGCGCCGCCTGCCTGGCTTCGTCGCGCTTGCGCACCACATCAGGGCGCGGTGCGAGGACCACGACGTTGCAGGGGCGGGTACGGATCGCCGCGACCATGTCCGTCAGGTATGGGCCGAGAATGACGTCCTGGAGCACCACGGTGAAGCCGGCGCCGGCGTACGCGTCGGCGGCCGAGGCCGCGAGCGCGTAGCGCAGCCGGAGCTGGCGGAGCGCTTCCGGCGGCGGAACGGCCGACCCCATGTCCGCGCGGCCGTTGACCACCATGCGACGGAACACATCGCCGCGCAGATGCACCGAGCGTTCAAACCGCTCGGCCAGCGCCTGCGCCACGGTCGACTTGCCGGCGGCTTGGATGCCGGTGAGGAGGAACACTGTTGCCACGACCTGGACCTTGCCATCCGCGGCCGGCTTCGCGCCAACGACTTTCGGCTTAGGCTCCGATTCCGATTCCGACTCCGACTCCGACTCCGGGCCCGGGCACCGATTCCGAACGGCGCACGGCACTCAGCCCCTCAAGCCGACAGCTCCCCCGGCTCCCCGCCGCTCATCACCGCCAGCGTCTGCGGCGCGCGCGCCAGCACCCGGGCCGCGGCGCCGCGTACCTCGGCGCTGGAGCCGAGGCGGCCCGGTACCACGGTGACCTGCCGGGCGGCCGAGGGCAGTGCGTAGCGTGCGATGCCGTGCCGGATCGGGGTGAACAGGGCCTCGCCGAGGGCTGCCAGGTCGCCGCCGACCACGATCAGGCGGGGGTTCATCAGGGTGATGACTGATGCCAGCGCCCGGCCCACCGCCTCGCCGGTGTCCTCGATGACGCGCGCGGTGCCCGGGGTGCCGGTGGCCAGGAGGTCGGGGAGGTCGGCCGGGGCCACGGGCTCGCCCCAGCTCTCCTGGAGCAGGCGGGCCACGGCGACGGGGCTGGCGATGGTCTCCAGGCAGCCGCGGTTGCCGCAGCGGCAGACCAGGCCGTCGGGGATGGCGGGGAGGTGGCCGATCTCGCCGGCCAGGCCGCCGGCGCCGAGTTGGAGGCGGCCGGCGGCGATGACGCCGGCGCCGATGCCGGCGGACAGGCGGATGTAGACCATGTCCTGGCTGTCGCGGCCGGCGCCGTACATGTGCTCGGCCAGGGCCCCGGCGTTGGCGTCGTTGGTGAGCTCGATGGTCAGGCCGGTGCGGTGTTCCAGTTCGGGGCCGGGGCGGATGCCGGTCCAGCCGGGCATGATGCCCTCGGCGGACAGCGCGCCGTCGGCGTCGACCGGGGCCGCGATGCCGACGCCCAGGCCCAGGACGCGTTCGCGCGCGACGCCGTTCTCGGTGACGGCGCGCGCCACCAGGTCCGCGGCGAGGTCCAGGGTCTCGTGCGGCGCGCGGTCGACCTCCTTGGCCTCGACGGTCTCCCACAACGGCGTGCCGTGCACGTCGCACAAGGCGACCCGGACATGTGCGTGCCCGATGTCCACGCCGATCGCGTAGACGACCGACCGGTTCAGGGCCAACGGCAGCGCGGGCCGGCCCATCGAGCGGTTCTCCGCCTCGGCCGAACCGTTCTCCTCCAGCACCAGCCCGGCCGCGATCAGGTCCGCGACCAGAACGGACACCGTCGCCCGGGACAGCCCGGTGAGCCGGACCAGCTCCGGCCGGCTGGTCGTGCTGCTGGCGAGCAGGACCTGCAGGACCCGTAAACGGCCCTCTTCTCGCAGATTAGGCGGCGCGGCGACGATGCCCTCCTCAGATCGATCCGGATGGCACTCATGGTACGGCCGCGCCGCTGGCGGCGAATACATCCGATGACTGAGTAAGGCGCCCGCCGGAAGCCGATTGACAGCGGAACACCCAGATGCAACGCGCAACTTACGCTTAACATTAAAACAAACTCAGGGTACTCATGTCAAAGTTTCCAAGAGTAAAGACTAACTATAGATCTATGGTGCCCGCACACGGCAATCAGTCCTCTGCCAAGCCGCTCACCTCTGGCAACAGTTAGATCAGTCTTCGAAATTTTCCGCACCGTCATCTGCAAGAAGTTGCGCAACTCCCCCGATCCCTGGACGTGGCCCTCAGGTTGCGCTACAACACCTCCGATGTCTTCGACGTGACGGCGTCTTCACGCGCCGCATCCAGGGAGCGCTTGTGTCCAGTCGAAATCTCCGTCCCCGCTTGTCAGCGGCCGTAGCCGCCGTGCTCATCGCCGCCCCGCTCGGCATCGCCGCCGGCCTGGCCCCACCCGCGTCCGCGGCCAGCGCCACCACCGCGTGGCAGAACGGGGCGTTCCAGCTCGACACCGGCGGGGTCGTCTCCCGCTCCGACGTCGTGCTCGGCCAGCCCAACACTGCCACTACCCAGTCCCTGCCACTGGGCAACGGTTCGCTCGGGGTCGCGGAATGGGCGGCCAACGGGTTCACCGCGCAGCTCAACCGCAGCGACACGATGCCGGACCGGTTGTCGCCGGGCCAGGTGAACATCCCCGGGCTCACCGCGATGACCTCCGCGTCGAACTTCACCGGTTCGCTCGACCTCTACAACGGGGTCCTCGACGAGTCCGGCGGCGGGATGACGCTGAAGGCGTGGGTGCCGGCCGGAAAGGACGAATTGGTCCTCGACGTCACCGGCGCCGACCCCGGCACCCGGCAGACCGCGACGCTGAGCCTGTGGAGCGGCCGGACGCCGTCCACCGCCGCCTCCGGCGCGGTCGGCAGCCTGGCCCAGACCTGGGTCGACAACTCGCAGACCGGCAACTCCGGACAGACCTTCGGGGCGATGGCCGCGGTCACCGCCGGCGGGCAGAACGTCTCCGCCTCGGTGGTGAACTCCACGCAGGTCCAGGTGGGCTTCAACCCCAACACCGACGGGTCGTTCCGGGTCGTCGTCGCCTCGCCGAAGTGGACCGGCGGCGATCCGACCTCGACCGCGAACAGCGTCATCGGCGGCGACGCCACGGCCGGCACGTCCTCACTGCTCGGCACACAGTCGGCGTGGTGGAACAACTTCTGGGCGAACAGCGGCCTGATCGAGATGAGCTCGGCCGACGGAACCGCGCAGTACATGGAGAATCTGCGCACCCTCTACCTCTACTTCGAAGCGGCGACCATGCACGCCGGCACCTACCCCGGCAGCCAGGCCGGCGTCGCCGACCTGTTCAACTTCTCGCAGGACAAACAGGACTGGTACCCGGCCGGGTACTGGCTGTGGAACCTGCGCGGGCAGATCGCGGCGAACATCTCCTCCGGCAACTTCGCGCTCAACACTCCGATCTTCGATATGTATCTCAATGATCTACCGAACATCGAGTCCTGGACCAGCGCGCAGATGGGCGGCAAGGCCGGCGCGTGTGTGCCGGAGACCATGCGGTTCAACGGCAACGGCTACTACAACGGCGGCAACAACACGCAGAACGCCTCCTGCGCGCAGGCTTCCAGCCCCAGCTACAACGCGCTGACGCTGACCAGCGGCGCGGAGATCGCACTGTGGGTCTGGCAGCAGTACCAGGCCACCGGGGACGTCGGTTTCCTCCAGAAGTACTACCCGATCCTCCAGCAGACCTCCACCTTCCTGCTCAGCTACCAGAGCGTGGGCTCGGACAACTTCCTGCACGCCACCGCGAACGCGCACGAGACCCAGTGGGCGGTCACGGATCCGACCACTGACATAGCCGCCAGCCAGGCGCTGTTCACCGCGACGGTGAACGCGGCGACCAAGCTCAACACGGACTCCGGGCTCGCCTCGCAGCTGCGCACGGCGCTCGGCCAGATCGAGCCCTACGCCCGCACCGACTCCGGCAAGACCCAGCTGCTGAACCCGCAGCCGACCTCCGCGTCCGCCGCCGCGGCCGTCGACGCGCAGGGCACTGACATCATCGCCGACTCCTACCAGCCCTCGGCCAAGCCGCAGAACGGCGAGAACATCGGCCTGGAGCCGGTCTGGCCCTACGGCCTGATCGGCGACAACACCGTCGTCAACGGCGACAACCTGACCGCGCTGGCCAAGCGCACCTACACCGACCGGGTCAACAAGACCAACCCGGACTGGAACTTCGACGCGGTCCAGGCCGCGCGGCTGGGTCTGGGTAGCGAGGTCGCGGCCGACCTGAACAGCGTCACCCAGGGCTACCAGGCCTATATCAGCGGCCTGGCGAACCTGTTCAACGGCAACACCGGCGACGAGCCCTACATCGAGCAGTCCTCGACGGTGGCCACCGCGGTCGACGAGGCGCTGGTCCAGGACTACGACGGCACCCTGCGCTTCGCCCCGGCCTGGCCGTCCGGCTGGGACGCCTCCGGCACGGTGTCCGTGCAGGGCGACACCAAGGTCGACGTCCAGGTCGAGGGCGGCACCCTGGCCACGGCCGCGATCCAGGCCGGCAGCACGCAGACCATGACCGTGCGCAACCCCTGGCCCGGGCAGCAGGCCGAGGTGGTGAACGGTTCGACCGGGGCCGTCGTGGTGGCCGCCACCACGAACGGGACGCTGAGCGTGCCGGTGACCGCCGGTTCGACCTACCTGGTCGAACAGCCCTCCTCGCCCACCACCTCGCTGCCCTTCGCTCAGGTCACCGGCACCAAGGCGACCGCGGCGAAACACCTCGGCAAGGTCCAGATCGGTCTGGACCCGGCGGTCTCGTTCCCGAACCTGGCCGCGTCGTTCAACAACGTCGGCATCAGCGCGGACAGCAACACCGCGCCGGGCAACTTCGACGCCAACGGCGCCAGCTTCTCCGAGACGGCGCTGACCAATGCGAGCGCGGGTCCCGGGGCGTCGGTCACGTCCTCCGGCGTCACCTTCGCCTTCCCCAACTCGGCCGCCGGCACCAACGACAACACGGTCGCCGAGGGGCAGACCATTGACACGTCCGGCTCCGGCACTCTCGGATTCCTGGTCTCCGCCGACTACGGCCCGGCCACCGGATCCGGCGTCATCACCTACACCGATGGCAGTACCCAGAGTTACAGCCTGACCGTTCCCGACTGGTTCTCCACGACGCCACCGACCGGAGGCGCGCTGGCGATCAGTTCGGCATACCAGAACCGGCAGGGCAACACCACCTACAGCGGGTCCGGGAACATCTTCTCGGTGCCGGTGACGCTGACCGCGGGCAAATCGATCGCCGCGGTGACCCTGCCCGGCGGTGGCGGGCTGGCCGTCGGCACCCCGTCGATCCATGTCTTCGCGCTGGCCGCCTCCGGCTCGGGCACCACGGCCGGCTCGGTGATCAGCCTTCGGGCGCATGCCAACGGCGACATCGTGACCGCCGACAACGCCGGCGCCGCACCGCTGATCGCCAACCGGACCTCCGTCGGCACCTGGGAACAGTTCGACCTCATCGACAACCCCGACGGGAGTGTCAGCCTTCGAGCACACGCCAACGGCGACATCGTCACCGCGGACAACGCCGGGGCCGCGCCCCTGATCGCCAACCGGACGGCGATCGGGCCCTGGGAATCCTTCGACCTGATCACCAACGCCGACGGCAGCGTCAGCTTCCGCGCCCATGCCAACGGGGACATCGTCACCGCCGACAACGCCGGCGCCGCACCGCTGATCGCGAACCGCACCGCGATCGGGCCGTGGGAATCGTTCGATCTCATCCACGACTGAGGACGCCTTCATGAGAACCCGTATCGGCTGGGCCGTCGCAGCCTTCCTGACCGCGCTGGCGACGGCCGTGGCGCCCGCGGCGTCCGGCTCCGCGGCCGCGCACGCCCCGCTCTCCCATCCGACCGCCGCGACCGCCGCCGCCGCGGCCGCCACCGGGCCGTGGACCGGCACATGGGCGGTGTCCCCGCAGAGCGGCGGCGCCGCCTTCAACCAGCAGACGCTGCGCCAGGTCGTGCACACCAGCATCGGCGGGACCTCGGCCCGGGTGCAGATCTCCAACGCGTTCGGCGCGCAGCCGCTGGCGATCGCCGACGTCCACATCGCGCAGCGGTCCGCCGGCTCGGGCACCGTCGCCGGGACCGACCAGATCGTCACCTTCGGCGGCCAGAGCTCGACGACCATCGCGGCCGGCGCGCTGGCCGTCAGCGACCCGATCGCGTTCGCGGTGCCGGCGCTGTCCGATGTCGCGATCAGCATCTATCTGCCGCAGGGCACCGGCGCCTCGACCTACCATCAGCAGGGTTCCGCGACCAACTACATCGCGTCCGGCGATGTGAGCGGCAGCGGGGACCTGACGAATCCGCAGACCGTCGGCAGCTACTTCTTCCTGACCAACCTCGACGTGCAGAATCCGGCGTCTCAGGGTTCTGTGGTCACCCTCGGCGCCTCGATCACCGACGGCTACGCGTCCTCGTTCGACGCCGACCGGCGCTGGCCGAACGATCTGGCCGTGCGGCTGGCGCAGACCGGCCACGTGGTCGGCGTACTGAACCAGGGGATCAGCGGCAACCGGCTGCTGGTCGACGGGGCCGGGCCCAGCGCGCTGCACCGTTTCGCGCAGGACGTGCTGGCCCAGCCCGGCGTCCGCTGGGTGATCTTCGCCGACGACCCGATCAACGACCTGGGCTCGACCAGCCCGCCGCCGAGTTCGGACCAACTCATCGCGGGCTTGCAGCAGCTGATCGCGGCGGCGCACCAGAACGGCGTGCAGTTCCTGTGCTCGACGTTGACGCCGTATCAGGGGGCCGGCTACTGGACCCAGCAGGGCGAGACGGCGCGCGAGGCCTTCAACGCCTACGTGCGCAGCCCGGGCAACGGCTGTGACGCCGTGGTGGACCAGGACGCCGCGACCCATGACCCGGCGAACCCGACGATGTACCTCCCGGCCTACGACAGCGGCGACCACCTGCACCCGAACGACGCCGGGCTCCAGGCGATCGCGAACGCGGTGAACCTGGCGCTGTTCGGCGCACCGGCCGCGGCGCCGGTCGTGAGCCTGCGGGCGCACGCCAACGGCGACATCGTCACCGCCGACAACGCCGGATCCGCACCGCTCATCGCCAACCGCACGGCGATCGGACCGTGGGAGACGTTCGATCTACTCAGCAACGCCGACGGGAGCGTGAGCCTGCGGGCGCATGCGAACAACGACATCGTCACCGCGGACAACGCGGGGTCCTCGCCGCTGATCGCGAACCGCACGGCGATCGGGCCGTGGGAATCGTTCGACCTCCTCGACAACGCGGACGGGAGTGTCAGCTTTCGAGCACACGCCAACGGCGACATCGTGACCGCCGACAACGCCGGATCCGCACCGCTGATCGCCAACCGGACGGCGATCGGCGGCTGGGAGTCCTTCGACCTCATCCACGACTGACAGCACTGACAGCACCGACAGCACCCTGACGATCGATCGCCCGCTCGAAGAAGATCCAGTACTGCTGGAGATGCGGAGGGATCTCGGTGCCCGGGTAAGGGCTCCGCTCCGCGAAGCCGCGCGAGCGGTACAGGCGCTGGGCGTCCGCCATGAACCGGGCCGTGTCGAGCCGGACGGCGGCCGCCCCCAGGCCCTCGGCCTCGGCGAGCAGGCGGTCCAGCAACCGCGAGCCGATCCGCAGGCCGCGGCTCTCGGGCACCACGTACATCCGCTTCACCTCGACCACGCCGGGCTCAAGCGTCCGCAAGCCCGCCACCCCGACCAGTCCGCCGTCCGGGTCCCGCGCCACGAACAGCGCTTTGGACGGATCGCCGTACTCGCTCAGCGAGTCCCGCACGCCGGAGACGTCGGTCGGCGAGTCCTGGATGCCGAAGGTCTCGCGGAGCTCCCGCAGCGCCGTGGTCAGGTAGTCCACCAGGAGCTTGGCGATCTCGTCGGCCTCGGCGGCGAGGTCGGCGCGGCGGATGACGATGGACATGGTTGACAGGTACCTCCGGCGAAGCGAACGCCCCCGGGACGGATCCGCCTCGGGGGCGTTCACATTACGTCAGTCGTGGGCGCTCAGTCGTGAGCGGCCAGTCGTGAGCAACCAGTCATGAGCCGTCAGTCATGAGCGACCAGTCATGAGCTGTCAGTTGTGGGCGAACCCGGATTCGGCGTCGTGCGCCGGCGGCGTGGTGTTCAGCCGGTGCACCGCCTTGCCGAGCGCCAGCAGCAGCGCCTCGCCCAGGTCCTGGCTGAACCCCTCGCGGATGACGATGCGCAGCACCGCGATGTCCTCGGCGTTCGGCGGCATCGTGTAGGCCGGCACCTGCCAGCCGTCGCGGCGCAGCTCGTCGGAGACGTGGAACACCGTGAACTTGTCGGTGTCCTTGAGCTTGAACGACACCACCGGGATGTCGGTGCCGTCGCTGATCACCTCGAAGGCGTCGATCTTCCCGATGCCGCCGGCGATGAACTGCGCGGTGTCCCGCAGCCCCTCCATGACCTTGGTGTAGCCCTCGCGGCCCAGGCGCACGAAGTTGTAGTACTGGCCCACGATCTGGTTGCCGGGGCGGGAGAAGTTCAGGGTGAAGGTCGGCATGTCGCCGCCGAGGTAGTTGACGTGGAAGATCAGGTCCTTGGGCAGGTCGTCGGCGGAGCGCCAGACCACGAAGCCGATGCCGGGGTAGGTCAGGCCGTACTTGTGGCCGGAGACGTTGATCGACTTCACCTGCGGCAGCCGGAAGTCCCACTCCAGATCGGGCTGCAGGAAGGGGGCGACGAACCCGCCGGAGGCGGCGTCCACGTGGATCGCGATGTCGGTGCCGTGCTCGGTGTTGTAGGCCACGACCAGGTCGTGGATCTCCTTGACCGGCTCGTACTCGCCGGTGTGGGTGGTGCCCATGATCGGGACCACGCCGATCGTGTTCTCATCGACGTAGGTCATGGTCTCGGCGGCGTCGACGGTGAACCGGTCGTGGGCCACCGGCACGTAGCGCGGCTCGACGTCCCAGTACCGGCAGAACTTCTCCCACACCACCTGGACGTTGGAGCCCATCACCAGGTTCGGGCGGTCGGTGGACAGCCCGGCCGCCTCCCGGCGCTGGCGCCACTTCCACTTCATGGCCAGCCCGCCGAGCATCACCGCCTCGGAGGAGCCGATCGTGGAGACACCGATCGCGTCGCCGGAGGAGGGGGCGTGGAAGAGGTTCGCGACGATGTTGACGCAGCGGCGCTCGATCTCCGCGGTCTGCGGGTACTCGTCCTTGTCGATCATGTTCTTGTCGAACGTCTCGGCCATGAGCTTCTCGGCCTCGGGGTCCATCCACGTCGTCACGAAGGTGGCCATGTTCAGCCGCGAACTGCCGTCCAGCAGCAGCTCGTCGTGGATCATGCGGTAGACCGCCTGCGGCGCCGTCTCTCCGTCGGGCATCCGGTTCTTCGGAACGTTCGTGCAACCCAGGCGCTTGGTGTAGGCCGGATCTATAGTCGCGTCGCTGTCGTCGTGACGGTGTACCACGATCACTCCCTCGTGTCGGCTGGTTGACGTCAGAGGCGCAGTATGCCACCTGCGCATAAACAGTCCACGACGGCCGTTGCGGTTCCGTCAGAACGGATATTCGACCTGGGTCCCGCGCGCCGTGATCCACCGCGTCTCGGTGAACGCCTCGATATTCGCGACGCCGCCGAAGCGCGCGCCGGTTCCGGAGACCCCGACCCCGCCGAAGGGCGCCACCGCTTCGTCGTTGACGGTCTGGTCGTTGACGTGTACCAGGCCGGTGGGGATGCGCTCGGCCAGTTCCAGGCCGCGCATGACGTCGGCGGTGAGGATGCCGACGGCCAGACCGTAGGGGCCGGCCGTGGCCAACGCCACCGCTTCTTCGAGGTCGTCGAAGGCCCGGACCGGGGCGACCGGACCGAACACCTCCTCGGTGTAGGCCGGGGTGGTGTCGGTGATATCCCTCAACACGGTCGGGCGGTAGAAGAGGCTCTCGTACGTACCACCGGCCGCCAGCCGAGCGCCGCCGTCCACGCTCGCCCGCACCAGAGCGTGGATCTTGTCCCGCTGGCCGGCGTCGATGATCGGGCCGAGCGCCACTTCTTCCTTCGCCGGATCGCCGACCGGCAGATTGTTCGCTTTGTCCGCAAGACGCGCTATGTACTCCTCGGCGATGGAGCGGTGGACCAGATGACGTCCGGTGGTCATGCAGATCTGGCCTTGGTGGAAGAACGAGCCCCACGCCGCGGTGGAGACCGCGCGGTCCAGGTCTGTGTCAGGCAGCACGATGAGCGCGGAGTTGCCGCCCAGTTCCAGATGCGCGCGCTTGAGATGTTCGGCGGCCGCGGCACCGACCTTGCGTCCGGCCGCGGTGGAACCGGTGAAGGAGATGACGCGCACATGGGGGTCGGCGACCAGCGCGGCCCCGGTGTCGGCGCCGCCGGGCACCAGGGCGAGCACGCCCTCGGGCAGCCCGGCCTCCTCGAAGACCCGCTGAACGACAACGCCGCCGCACACCGCGGTCCGCACATCGGGCTTGAGCACGACGGCGTTGCCGAGCGCGAGCGCCGGCGCCACCGAGCGAATGGCCAGGATCAGCGGCACATTGAAGGGCACGATGACACCCACCACGCCGGCCGGCACCCGCCGCGCCATGCTCAGCCGCGGCTCGGCGGACGGCAGCACCTCGCCGATCGGACGGGAGGCAAGCGCCGCGGCCTCGTAGCACTCCTGCGCGGCGGTGCCGGTCTCGAAGGCGGCCTTGCCGGGGATGCTTCCGGCCTCGCGGATCAGCCAGCCGTGGATCTCCTCGGCGTGCCGCGTGAACAGGTCTCCGGCCCGGCGCAGCACGGCGGCACGCTCGGTGTAGGGGGTACGGGCCCAGGCGGCCTGGGCCCGGGCGGCGCGTTCGGCGGCAGCGGTGACGTCGCCGGCGGTGGCGAGGCCGATCCGCTCCAGTTCGGCGCCGGTGGCGGGTTCGACCACCGGGGCGGTGCCGCCGGACATCGTGGTCCAGCCGCCGGTGAACGCTTTGCCGGACCATATGGCAGGGTCGAGAAGGGACATGAGCACGCTCCTGTCGGTCGCCGGGTTGGCAGTTCACCCTTACCGATGCAGCGTACGGGTCCTGATGCCGAACACCACCAGCCCGAGGCTCGCCGTCCAACAGATCGTCCAGGACCGGCTTTCTACTGGAGGGCACCATGCGCAGCGCCGGGCTGCATGACGACGGCCGACACGATATGCATCTCTGCACGCCCGCGTTCGGGACGTCTGAGGCGTTTCGAGGGACTATGTGCGCAACCAGATACAAGGTCGCGGCCCGCCGGGTCCAGGAAGGTCATGCGGGCCAGGTCGTCCGCCGGATCGAACGGGGCGCAGAGGGCATCGGCCAGCGCGTTGGCGGCCAGCAGGTCCAGGGCCCGGTTCATGACGAGCGCCGGAGTGTTCGGGTAGCCGTCCATCAGCTGTCGCAGCGCCGGGCTCACCTGCTCGGCGGCGCGCGCCGAGGGTCGGTCGTCCGGCGCGGCCCCGGCCAGCCGGAACAAGTGCGCGCGGGCATCGGTGTCGAGGCGTAGTGCGCGGCTCAGTGCGTCGAAGGGCGCTCTGGCCCAACTGACCAAGGTGCTCGCCGTCGAAGGCGGCCCCGCTCCAGCTTCGTGACCGGGGCCGTGGTGGCCGCCGACGGCGGTTTCACCGCGATCTAGCTAGCCATCACAGAGTAGCCACCACAGAGTCAGAGCCCGTACTCGATCGCGGTGGCGTTCGGCGTGACGGTACCGGTGGCGGCGCTCGCGTGTGAAGGCGCCGCGGTCACCAAGAGCGCGATAGCCGTGGCGGCAGCCAACCCGCCGAGCCGCTTGAAGACAGACCGCACAGTGATCTCCAATCGGGATTCAGGTGGTCGTCACTAAGACGATAGCCCTCTAATGGGGTTCCTGGCATGGGGCGGGTGATCGCCAGGACAGGGCTAGTCTTCAGGTAGGAGGCAGCTCAGTCGGTGGCCTCAGTCCGTGGCCTCAGTCGGTGGACTCAGTCGGGTTCTCCCGCCAGGCATAATCCGGCGGCTGATACCCGGCGAAGCGATCGAGCAGCGTCTCAAGGTCCTTCTCGATCAGCAGCATGTCCCGATGCGGCTGGTGCAAGAACCCCTCCCGCGTCATGTGGTCCAGAAAGCCGACCAGCGGTGTGAAGTACTCTGCGACGTTCAGCAGTCCGACCGGCTTGGCGTGCAGCCCGAGCTGCCCCCAGGTCCAGATCTCGAACAGTTCCTCCAGCGTCCCGGAGCCGCCGGGCAGCGCGATGAACGCATCGGCCTGCTCAGCCATCATCGCCTTGCGCTGGTGCAGGTCCTCGGCCACGTGCAGCTCGCTCAGCCCCTGATGCGCGACGTCCCAATCCACCAGCGCACGCGGGATGACCCCCACCACCTGTCCCCCGGCCTCCAACGCACCGTCGGCGAGGCTCCCCATCGTCCCGACCCGCGCCCCGCCGTAGACCACGGTGATGCCGCGCCGGGCCAGGACGGTACCGACCTGCCTGGCCTGGTCGAGATACTGCTCGCCGCGTCCGTGCGATGAGCCGGAGAAAACGCAGATGCGCTGCACCAAATCCTCCCGATGTACGTCGGCTGCTCTTGCAAGCTCGTCACTTGCAACCTCGCTACTTGCAACCTGGTCGCATGCAACCTAGTCGCGTGCAACCTCGTCATCGTCTCAGGGCGGAGCCGATCTCGGACGCTAGGCGCCAACAGTCACCGCGTTCAGCGGATCCCGAGCTTGCGCATGAACCGCAGCCCCTTGACCGTCTTGGCGACCTGCTTGGCCCAGTCGGTATCCGGCGGATTCGTCAGCACCTGCTTCTTCAGCACCGCGACGTTCTGCGCATCGGTGTACTTGAGCATCCCGGCATCCCCGTGCCGGCTACCGACCCCGGAAGCCTTGAACCCACCCGACGTACTCTTCTTCGACGCGTACGAGACCGCCAGGCCGTCGTTGACGTTGATGTTCCCGGCCTTGATCCGGCGCCCCACGCTCTCAGCAGCCTTACGATCGCCGCCCCACACGCTGGCGTTCAGCCCGTACTCGGTGTCGTTGGCCAGCGCGACGGCCTGTTCGACAGTCGTATAGCCATAGATCGAGACCACCGGCCCGAAAGTCTCGGTCCGGGCCAGCACCATGTCCTCGGTGACATCGGTGAGCACCGTCGGCTCGAAGAACGCCGGTCCCAGATCAGGACGCGGTTTCCCACCGGTCAGCAGCGTCGCCCCCTTGGCCAGCGCGTCCTCGACGTGCGACTGCACGCGTTCGCGCTGCGGGACCGACACCAGTGATCCCATGTCCGGCGCGAAATCGTAGGTCCCACCGACCTGGATCGCGCGCACGGCCTCCACGAACCGCCGGGTGAACTCCTCACGACGCTCGTCGCAGACGTAGATCCGCTCGATGTGCATGCAGGCCTGGCCGGTGTTCAGGAAGGTGGCCGTGACCGTGCCGGCGATCGCCTCCGCCAAGTCGGCGTCGTCCAGGATGATCAGCGGGTTCTTGCCGCCGAGTTCGAGCGTGCAGCCGATCAGGTTCTGGCCGGCCTGCGCGCCGATCGTGCGGCCGGTCGCGGTGGAGCCGGTGAACATGACGTAGTCGGCGTTCTCGACGATGGCCGAGCCGATGTCCGGCCCCTGTCCGCAGACGAGTTGGACCAGCCCGGCCGGCAGGCCCGCCTCGTACAGCAGGCTGACGCCGTAGGCGACGTTCAGCGTGGACTTGTTGTCCGGCTTCAGCACGATGCCGTTGCCCGCGATCAGCGCCGGCATCGCGTCGGACAGGCTGGTCGCGAACGGGAAGTTCCACGGCGAGATCAGGCCGACGACCCCCTTCGGGACCCGGACCTCGGTCGAGGTGGAGACCAGCGGCACCACCCCGCCGTGCTTGCGCTCCTTCAGGATCCGCGGCGCCGCCTTGAGGTAGTGGCTGGTCACCATCAGGACGTCGCAGGTCTCCTCGAACGCCATCCGGCGGGCCTTGCCGGTCTCGATCTGCATCAGGTCGACGACGGTCAGGCCGCGCTCCAGCAGCAGTTCGTGGAACCGCCTCATCACCGCCAGGCGACGCTTGAGCGGCCAGGACGCCCAGACCGCCTGCGCCGCGCGAGCGGTGGCGTAAGCGGTCTGGACGTCGGCCGGGTCGGACTGCGGGAGGTCGACGACCTTCTCGCCGGTGTAGACCTCGGTCACGGCATGGGAGCGGCCGCTGGTGGACACGACCATGCCGGTGAGCTTCGTGAGCAGTTCAGGAGGGGTGGAACTCGGAAGGCCCATGCCGAGAATGTAACGTGTTCTAGTTAGCTTGTCTCTGGGCACCGCTTAGCGTCTGTCTGGGCACCGCTTAGCTTGCCTCTGGCACGGGGTGCCCTACGTTCTCACCCTTGCCCGGTCTCCTGGACCGACCAGCGGTTGCCGTCCGGGTCGATGAAGTAGACGAACTTGCCGCCGGGCCCCTCGACCACCTCGGAGCACTCGACCCCGCGGCTCTCCAGATCGGTCTTGGCCTCCGCGGCACTGCTCACCACGAGATTCCCGCCCGCGAACGTCCCCGGCGCCGGCTGGCCGGGCAGCTTGCCGATCGCGATCGAGCACGGCGACCCGGGCGGCGTGAGCTGGATGAAGCGGATCTCGTCACTGACGGTGAAGTCGTGGTCCGCGACGAAGCCGACCTGCTCGGTGTAGAACTGCTTCGCCCGGTCCGGGTCCGAGACGGGGATGATGACGAGCTCCAGCTTGTAGTCCATCAGTCACGAACTCCCTGGTGATCGAAACGGTGATCGAAACGGTGATCGGAAACGGTGATCGGAAAACGTCGTTCCCTCCACCCTGCACCACGGCACCCACAGCCGCGACTCGCCGGCCCGGGACCGCAGGGCCCCATGCCCGACAACAGCATGGAGCCCCGCGAAGTATCCGTTTCCGTATCCGTATCCGTACCCGTGTCCGTGTCGAGCGCCTCAGCGCCTCAGCGCCCCTCAAGCCCCTTCACGTTGTCGCCGAACGTCCAGCCCAGCGACCCGTCCCAGTTGATCGACCAGGTCATCAACCCCTTGACCTGACCGCCGACGCTGCTCCAGGCCTGCGACACCAGCGAGGGCGTCATGTACCCGCCGCCCGCGCCCGGCTGCGCGGGCAGTCCCGGCACCTGGTGGTCGTACGGCACCTTGATCGTGGTGCCCTGGATCGTCAGGCCGTTGTTCAGACAGTCCGTCTGGACCTGGAAGCCCTGGACCGTGGCGGCCTCGTAGGAGTCGCCGGAGCAGCCGTACATGCTGCCGTTGTAGTACTGCATGTTCAGCCACCACAGGCGGCCGTTGTCCATGTACTTCTTGATGATCGGCAGGTACGAGCCCCAGATCGAGCCGTAGGTGACGCTGCCGCCGGTCACGTAGGCGGTCTCCGGGGCCATGGTCAGGCCGAAGTTCGAGGGCATCTGGGCCAGGATGCCGTCGATGATCCGCTCCAGGTTGGCCTGCGAGGTGGACAGGGTGTTGATGCTGCCGCTGCCGACCAGACCGGTCTCGATGTCGATGTCGATGCCGTCGAAGTTGTAGGCCTTCAGGATCGGCACGATGGTCGAGACGAACTTGTCGGCCACTGTGCTGGAGCTCAGGTCAATACCGGCGGCCGCGCCGCCGATCGACATCAGGATCGTCGCGCCCGCGGCCTTCTCGGCGCAGTAGTCGGCCGGGGTGTCGACCTTCACGTTGGTGTCCATGCCGTCCTGCCACTCGGCGGTGCCGTCGGACAGGATGACCGGGAACGCGGCGTTGATGACGTTGTAGCCGTGCTGCTGGATCCGCGGGTCGTCGATCGGGATCCAGCCCAGGCCGGGATGCACGCCGTTGAGCGCGCCGTCCCAGTTCTCCCAGTACCCCTGGGTCACCTTGCCGGCCGGCCGCGACTTGACCGGGCAGGTGGCGCCGCCCGGCGACGAGGAGCTGCTGGTCGGCGGGGTGCTGGTCGGGGTCGTGGGAGTGGACGTCGGCGTCGTCGGCGTGGTGCTGGGAGTGGTCGGGGTCGTCGACGGCGTGGAGCTGGTCGGCGGGGGCGGCGGCCCGGCCGGGCCGACCAGAGCGAGGTCGTCGGCGTAGTAGACGGGCTCGGCGTACCAGCCGTGGAGGTAGACCTGGGCAGAGGTCTGACTCGCCCCGGTCGTGAACGTCACCGTCAGCTGCTGCCAGCCGGTGGCGGACGGGGTCCAGGTGGACGTACCGCCGGTCACGCCGAGGTAGACGTAGGAGCCCTCGACGTAGCCGGAGAACGTGTACGCCGTGTTCGGCTGGACCGAGACGGTCTGCGCGCACTGCGCGGTGTCCGAGCTCGTAGGCGTGCCGGAGAGTGCGTGAGCGCCGGAACGCACCGGCGTCGAGACGACGGCGCCCGTTCCGGCATCACACGTCCAGCCGGACAGGTCCCCGGTCTCAAAACCCGGGTTCGTGAGCAGGTTGCTGCTGTCCCCGGACGCCGCGGTGGCCGGCACGGCGGTGGCGGCCGCCGCGAGGCCCGCGGCCGTGGCCGCGAGCGCGATCGCGCCGACGGCGGAGACGAACCGCCGTCTACGGGAACTGAGATTCACAGGTGGCATGAGCGTCCTCCAGGCAGCACGAGATGGCGGTTGGGCGAGCGCCCATCGCTGGTGGAGCTGCGGCTAGCACGCAGATTGGACTAGACCTATTGGTCTGTCAATACGTCGCAGCTGCCTGATTTCGCCCCGAGGATCCCCGTGCCGGAAAACACAGCGGCTCGCAGGCTGATCCCTGGTTCGACCGGTCCGACGCGGTGCACCACGTCCTGGACCGTCTCCCCAGGACACCGGGGACGACCGGTGAGCCTGCGAGCCGGGTGACTGTTGGAGAATAGCCCGCCGCCCCGGACCTGCCGGGTGAGGCCTATCGGCCCCTCTTGCGGGCGGGGCGGCTAACTGACAGCCACCTCACACGTCCTGATACAACTCAACTCAGGATCACCTCCTTTCATGTGTGCGATCACGATAGACAGACCGATCAAGCCGGCGCAATGGTTTATCGGCGACTTCCTTCGCGACCGCCCGCCATAATGCCCGTGACCTGCCGAAACATCGCGCTGGAACGTCACACCGTAGTGGCGATGCCACCGTCGACCGGGATCACCGCGCCGGTCACGTAGGACCCGGCGCGCGAAGCCAGGTACACCGCGACGCCCGCCATGTCGTCCGGCCGCCCGATCCGCTTCAGCGGCGACATCCCGGCGATGGCGTCGCCGAAGGCCTCCAGCGTCGCGGCCATCATCTTCGACTCGAACGGCCCCGGTGCCACCGCGTTCACCGTGATCGCCTTCGGGCCCAGCTCCCGCGCCAGGACCCGGGTCAGGTGGTGCAGGGCAGCCTTCGACGAGGAGTACGAGTACGTCTGCAACCCGGGCACGTGCAGCCCGTCGATGCTGCCGACGTTGATCACCCGCGCCGGGTCGTCCGCGCTGGCCGCCGCCTCCAGCTGCGGCAGGAACGACCGGGTCAGGAAGAACGGGGCCTTCAGATTCAGGTCCAGCACCTTGTCCCAGGCCGCCGCCGGGAACTCCTCCAGCGGCGCGCCCCACGTGGCACCGGCGTTGTTCACCAGGATGTGCACGCCGCCGGGCTCGCGCTCGGCCACCTCGGCGGCCAGCCGCCGGCACTCGTCCTCGGTCGCCAGGTCGGCGGGGATCGCGCTGACGACACCGAACGGCGCGAGCTCCCGCTCGGCCTCGGCGCACGCGTCGGCCTTGCGGGAGCTGATGTAGACCTTCGCCCCGGCCTGAAGCAGCCCGCGGGCCATCATCAGGCCGATGCCGCGGCTGCCGCCGGTGACGACGGCGACCTTGCCGGTCAGATCGAACAGGGACATCGGCGAGGCAGTTGACATGGGATCTCCTGGGATGTGCGCCAGTCAGCGATAGGTGATCAGCCGGCGCTCGCCGCCGGCCAGATGGGCATGGTCGTTGAAGGTCAGCAGGCTCAATCCGGACGCGCCGGACGTCACGGTCGTCACGCCGGCGTTCACCGTGACCCGGTTCAGGGCGACGACGCCGGACGCGGGCGCCCCGAGCAGCGCCCCGGCCACCGCCGCGATCACGCCGCCGGAGCTCACCACGACCGCGTCCCGGCCTCGGCCCCGGCCCCGGCCCAGCGTCGCGGCCAGTTCGCGCAGCGCGGCGACGGCGCCTGCGGCGAACGCCGGCCAGCTGCCGTCCGGGTCGGCGATCCAGGAACTCAGGGCACTGTCGATCAGGTCCTGCACGCTCGCCTGAGTGGGCTTCTCAGGATGCGGATAGCCCGCCAGCTCCTGCATGCTCGGCTCGGCGAGCTTCTCAGGATGCGGATAGCCCGCCAGCTCCTGCCCGCTCGCCTCAGCGGGCTTCTCTGGGTACGGATACTCGGCGAGCAGCGCCAGGTGGTCGTACTCGTTCCAGCGCGCGTCTGTCTCGGGTTCAGAGCGCAGTCCCGCGGCCTGGATCAAGGCCTCGGCGGTATCACGCTGCCGGCGCAGCGTGCCGCAGACCACCAGCGGATCACGCAGCCCGCGGCGGGCCAGCTCCCGGCCGACCGCCCGGGACTGCTCGGCACCGAGTTCGGAAAGCACGTCGTAGTCCGCGGCGTGGGCCGAGGCCTGGCCGTGCCGGACCAGCTGGAGCACCGGCATCAGGCCATCACCTTGCGCGCCTGGTCCTGGAGCCAGCCGACGGCCAGCCCGAAGTGCTGGAACGCGGGGTTGGTCGTCTGCCCGTGGTAGTACCGGTAGTGGATCTGCTGCGCGATCACCGCCAGCCGGAACAGCCCGAACACCTCGTAGAACGGCCAGTTGTCGGCCGAGCGCCCGGTCCGCCGGCAGTAGTAGGCCACGACCTCGGCGCGCGTCGGCATCCCCGGCAGGTGGGTGGGCTGGCGCCGGGTCAGGCCGAACTCGCCGGCGTCGTCGGCCTGGACCCAGTAGGCGAGCGCGCCGCCCAGATCCATCAGCGGATCACCGATCGTGGCCAGCTCCCAGTCCAGGATGCCGCGCACGGCCGTCGGCCGGTCCCAGGCCGCGGGGTCCGGATCCAGCACCACGTTGTCGAACCGGAAGTCGTTGTGGATGACGCAGGAGGCCACGTCCGGCGGCTGCCAGCGGTCCAGCCAGGCCATCACCTCCTCGAAGCCGGGAACATCCGGCGTCAGGGCCTTGCGATAGCGGTCGGACCAGCCGGTCACCTGGCGGCGGACGTAGCCCGGTCCCTTGCCCAGATCGGTCAGTCCGGCGGCGGCCGGGTCCACGGCGTGCAGGTCGACCAGCCGGTCCAGCACCACATGGCTCAGGGCCCTGACCCGGTCCGGCGGCAGGGCGAGTCCGGCGGGCGGTTCCTGGCGCAGGATCAGGCCCGGCACCCGCTCCATGACGTAGAAGTCGCCGCCGATGACGCGCTCGTCGGTGCACAGTCCGACCATCGCCGGGACGTACGGGAACACCGGACGCAGCCGCTCCTGGATGGTGTACTCGCGGCGCATGTCGTGCGCGGACTTGGCTTTGGTGCCGGCCGGCGCGCGCCGCAGGATCAGGTCCCGGTCCGGGTAGCGCAGCAGGTAGGTGAGGTTCGAGGCGCCGCCGCGGAACTGGCGCACTTCGGCGCTCCCGCTCCCGCCTTCGCGCCCGAGCCAGGCGTGGACGCGTTCGACGTCGAACGCGTCCTCGGCACGGACGCCGGACGGTTCGTCGGCCAACGGGGCCTGAGACTGCTGCTGAGCTGTCTCGTGAGCCGTCTGCTGCGCGGTCTCCTCAGTTGTCTCGTGAGCCGTCTCCTGAGTTGTCTCGTCAGCGGCCTCGTCAGCCGTCTCGTTGTCGCTCATCGCGGGCTCACCGTGCCATTCCATAGCGGCCGAGCTCCAGCCGGGCGACGACGCCGCGGTGCACCTCGTCGGGACCGTCGGCCAGCCGCAGCGCGCGGGCGATGGTCCAGGCCCCGGCCAGGAACGTGTCGTCGGTCAGCCCGGCGCCGCCGTGCAACTGGATCGCCATGTCGATGACGTTCTGCGCCATCGAGGGCACCGCCACCTTGATCTGCGAGATCTCCGACAGCGCGCCGAAGACGCCCTGGGCGTCCAGCAGCCAGGCGGTGTAGAGCACCAGCAGCCGCGCCTGGTTGATCGCGATCCGGGCCTCGGCGATCCGCTCGCGGTTGCCGCCGAGGTTCACCAGCGGCTTGCCGAACGCCGAGCGTTCCACGCCGCGCCGGCAGGCCGCCTCCAGCGCGGCCTCGGCCAGGCCGATCAGCCGCATGCAGTGGTGGACGCGGCCGGGTCCGAGCCGCTTCTGCCCGATCTCGAAGCCCGCCCCGGGGCCGCCGACGAAGGCCTCCAGCGGCAGGCGGACATCGGTGAAGGACACCTCGCCGTGCCCGCTGGGCTCGTCGTAGCGGCCCATCACCGGGAGCATCCGCTCGATCCGCACCCCGGGCGCGTCGACCGGCACGGCCACGATCGAGTGCCGCCGGTACTTCTGGCCTGCCGGATCGGTGACGCCCATGAACAGCAGGACCCGGCAGTCCGGGTGCCCGACGCCGGTGCTGAACCACTTGCGGCCGTTCAGCACGATCCCGCCGTCCACGACGGCGGCCGTGGCCCGCATCGTGGTGGCGTCGGAGGAGGCGACTTCGGGCTCTGTCATGCAGAACGCGGAGCGGATCCGGCCGTCCAGCAACGGTTTCAGCCACTGTTCCCTCTGCTCGGGCGAGCCGAACTGGTGCAGCACCTCCATGTTGCCGGTGTCCGGGGCGTTGCAGTTGAACACCTCGGCGGCGATGACCGACCGGCCCATCAGCTCGGCCAGCGGCGCGTAGTCCACGTTCGACAGGCCCGAGACGTCCGGCAGGAACAGGTTCCACAGCCCCGCGGCCCGGGCCTTGTCCTTCAGCTCGGCCAGCACCGGATCGACCTGCCAGCGGGCCTCGGGAGCGGCGGCGAGCCTTCGTCGCAGCAACGGCTCCTCAGCCGGCGCGATCTCGGTATCCATGAAGTCCTTGACACGCTCGGCATACTCCCGGCCGCGTGCTGACGGGGCGAAGTCCATACCCGGGAGCCTAACCCGTTGTTGAGCTATGCTCAATAAAGTGCCCCGACTCGCCGCCGCCGACCGCCGCCGCCAGCTGATCGGCATCGGCCTGGCCAAACTCATCGACCAGCCGATCCACGAGCTGTCCCTGGACGAGATCGCCGCCGAGGCGGGCATCTCCCGCGGCCTGCTGTTCCACTACTTCCCGACCAAGCGCGACTACTACGTCGCGGTCGTCCAGGCCGCCGCCCGCCGCCTCCTGCGCCAGACCGAGCCCGATCCGGACGCCGCCCCGGCCGAGCAGCTGACGCAGACCCTGGACGCCTACGTCAGCTTCGTGGAACGCCGCCGCGAGCCCTACCTGGCCCTGTTCCGGGGAGCGGCCGGCGGCGCGGACTACGTCATCGAGATCTACGAGGGGACCCGCGCGGTCTTCGTGGACCGGGCCCGGCGCGCCCTGGACCGGGCCCCGGACCCGCGGACGGAGCTGGTGCTGCACGGCTGGTTCGGGTTCGTCGAGGACGTCGTGCTGGCGTGGACGGCCGAGCCGACGCTGACCCGGGCGGAGTTGTTGGTGCTGCTGCGGGAATCCTTGGAGCGCATGGTCTAGTCGACAGCTCGATCACCCCCGCCTGGCTACTGCCCCTTGCGCAGCTCGTCGATGAGGTGCAGCAGAAGCGGAAGGTTGGGAACAGTGCTCACCGGCACCGCGAGCAGAGTGATTTTCTTGTCGACCTGAAAGATGTCGAGATGGCCGTTCTTCATGCTCACCTCTCGGATCAGATTCCAGGCGACGACGCCGTTCTTACGGACGATGCCGTCCGCTCTGATGACGACGAAGCCGAACTTGAGGCTCTCGCCGCGGGCCAGGGCGGCGCGGGCCTCGGGCAGCTTCGCGGTGGAGACCCGCCGGGCCACGTCCTGACCGAAGCTGTCGAACCGGGATCCCACCGCGGCGGGATCAGCCTGCTTGCTCCGCTCCGGGGATACGTAGCTCCCCCTCAGGTCCATGGCCGCCCCATCGTCGCGGGTGACCTTGTAGACGAACCGGGTGCAGACGTACTTGACGTTCTTGTTCATGTGCTGGCTGAACCGCGTGACCTGGGTGATCCGGGCCCAGGGGAACACTTCCGGCCGCCCGCCGACCCGCACGCCGACCAGGCCTCCTTCGAACTCGTAGACCAACTGGCCGGTGTCCTTGACCCGCCACGCGAAGCCCCGTCTGGTGCTGGCGAAGAAGCGGCCCGGCTTCCCGAGCCCCGCCTGCTTGGCCGCGAGGCCGGCCTGCTCGGCCTCGGCTAGGTACTGGCCCGGTGAGCTGTTCGACACCTCTGCGCTCCTGAGATCGGCTTCGTGGTCCGCACCGCCCTGCGCGGCCTCGGGCCCACGCTAGCCACCTCCCTGGAGGACCGGTCCTGACGATCGGATACGCGCGGTGGCCCGCCTCCGGAAGAGACGGGCCACTGCGGACTAGCACTGCTTACATCAGACGGACAAGCACTGCTCACATCAGAACGATGACAATCCGTTCGGCGTGCCCAGTCCGGTCGGCCCGTCGTAGCCGGCGACCGCGTTGCACTGGTAGTCGCCGCCGCAGTCCACGCCGGTGATGTCATTGCCGCCGACCACGTCGTTCAGCCCGGCCTGGGCTGCCGGTGCGTAGAACGGCGAGGCGTCCGCGTACTTCGCCGGGTTCCCGGCCAGTGCGATCACGCCGGCGATGAACGGCGAGGAGGCGCTGGTGCCGCCGACGATGTTCCAGCCGGAGGGCAGGCCCTCCAGGTCGGGGGCGTCGGTGACGTAGATGGCCGGTCCGGTGTTGGGGTCGGCGTCGGCGGAGACGTCGGCGACCATGCGGCCGGGGCAGTTGGGATCGGTCTGCCAGGCCGGCTTGTCCACCCACGCCGAACAGCCGGCGCCGGCGCCCGTCCACGCGGTCTCGGTCCAGCCGCGGGTGTTGGAGGCCTTGGCCAGCGAGGTGCCGCCGACCGCGATCACGCTGCTGTAGACGGCCGGGGCGTTGGGGATTCCGTAGCCGGAGTCGCCGCTGGAGGCGACGATCGCGACGCCGGGGTGCGCGTAGTCCGGGGCGTCGGCTTGGATGCCGTTGCCCTCGGTGCCTCCGTAGCTGTTGGACACCTCGGTCGCGCCGAGCGCCACCGCGGCGTTCACCGAGGCGCCCAGGTCGTCGCCGGAGGCCGTGTCAGCCTCGACGAGCAGGATTTTGCACTGCGGGCAGGCCGCGGACACCATGTCCAGGTCCAGCGCCTCCTCCACGCCCCAGCCCTGGTCGGCCGGCAGCGGGGTGGCCGCGCCGCGCTCGTTGACCTTGGTGAAGCAGCCGTTGGCGGTGGTGCAGGCCGGCAGGCCGTAGGTGGTGCGGTAGACGGCCAGGTCGGCCTCGGCCGTGGGGTCGTCGCCGGCGTCCACGATCGCGACCGTCTGGTTCGCCCCGCCGGTGGTCGGCAGCTTGTAGGCGGAGTGCAGGTCCGCCGGGCCCAGGCCCGCCGGCAGCGCGGTCGCCGCGGCGCCGAAGCGTCCGGCCGTCGCCGGTCCCCGCACGCCGGTGCCGCCGTGGACGTCCGTGCGGATCTCGGCGAAGCAGCGGGCGTAGCCGGGCTTGGCCGCGCCGCAGGCGTCCTTGACGTTGCCGGCCCCGTGGCCGTGGCCCTGGGAGCTAGTGCCCTGGGAGGACGCGGCAGCCGGGGCGGCGGCGTTGGCCGTGGCCGTGGCGGCGGCCGTGACGGCGAATCCGGCCACCAGGGTCGTGACGGCGGCGAAAACGGTCACCAGCCGCGTTCTGCGGCGGATGACCGGCGTCCGGCCGCCGGAGTTGTTCGGGTTCATCAGACTCCTCATGACGTCACCCCGACGGTGTAGGGGTTGGTGACGGTCTGGGTGATCGAGCCGCCGAGGCAGTCGGTCGCGGTGACCCGCAGCTCGACCGGGCTGCCGGCCTTCGGGTTGGCCCAGTACGCGGCGTACGTCCCGGCCAAGCCGTAGGTGGGGACGTCCTTCCAGGTGGCGCCGTTGTCGTAGGACACTGACACCTTCGCCGAGTTGATCGCCGCGTGCGAACCGTAGTCGCCGTAGGAGACGTGGCCGACGCTCAGCACCAGGGTCTGCACCGGGGAGTGCGAGGTGTTCCGGTTGTCCAGGCCGTTGAGCTGGTAGTTCAGCGTCAGCGCCGGCAGGATCTGGCAGGGCGCGGCCTGCGGGCTCGCCGAGGCGGCCGCGGGGCACGGGACGGCCGCGGGCAGAGCCAGCCTGGGGTCGCTCTGGCCGGAGTAGGGGATCGTGACGTCGGTGTGCGTCTTCGTGGACTGCGATATGCCGGTGGCGCTGCGGTCGAAGTCGAACACCGTCCGCACCGTCGCCGGGCCCGCCGGGATGTTCTGCAGGGCGTAGCCGAAATGACCGGTGTCGGAGGAGACCAGCGTGCCGTTCCAGTACAGCTGCGAGCTGCCGACCGCACCGAAGTCCAGGCCCGAGGTGTCCCGGTTGCTGTCACCGAGCATGCCGACGGTGACGTTCATGTTCCCGGCACCCACGCAGGCCTGGCAGTTGAACAGGCTCGCCCCGGCCGCGTGCCGGCCGAAGTTCGGGGCGATCGGAGCCTGACCCCAGTTCCGCGTCACGCTCTGGCCGGCGGTGTAGGGCCGCGCGTCATCGCCGAGAACGGCGAACGCCGGCGGCCCGGTCGGGGAGCTGTTGGGCAGCGCCGGGAGCGAGGCCTGGGTCAGCCAGTCCAGGCCGCCGGTAACGTATTCGGTGGCCGAATCGCCGGTGGTCGGCAGCATGCTCAGGCTGTAGCCGTAGGGGTCGACGAAGCCGCTGCCGATGCTCGGCAGGTTCGTACCGAACGCCGGGTCCAGGCTGAAGGTGTGGTGCAACGTCGCCAGCGAGCTGTCGGCCGGGGCGTAGGACTGGTTCGCAGAGATCTGATCCGCGATCAGGCCGAGGTTGTACCGGTAGGAGCTGGCGGCCGTCGCCGGGCTCTGGCCGACCCAGTTCACGGAGAAGTTCAGGGCCCCGGTCGCGGGCTTGGCCTCGGGACTGACGTAGACCGATTGCCCGGCGCCGGTGAACGCCCCCAGACCGCCGCCGACCCCGTTCGGGTCCACGCGGATGACCTGGACGAGCCCGCTGGCCTCGGTCGAGGGCTTCTGCGTCGTGAAGGTGATCGGGCTGGTCGCCGTGCGCTCGTCGACGGTGGCCGGCGGGACCGGGCCGGTCGCGGGCACGGTGATGCCGTCCTCGGAGACGAAGTTCGTCCGGACCGTGCCGGCCTGGGCGTTGAAGACGAAGTCGAGGCTGATCGCGGCGTAGTTCCCGGCCGGTACCGCCACCTTCGCGATGCCCTGGTAGGACGCGATCTGCCCGTTGAACGCCCGTATGTTGTCGGTGTCGAGCAGGATCACCATCGTGTTCGACGGTGCGCCGGTGCCGTCCAGGGTGTTCACCTGCAGGATGTGCAGCGGGTAGTGCGGCTGAGCCGGCGCCGCGGTGCCGAGCGCGGCCATCGAGGTCAGGCCGCCGAACAGGGCTCCGGTCCCGGCCGGCTTGCCGGCGGCGAGATCGGCCTTGATGGAGTCCCGCAGCCCCTGCGCGAAGGCCTTGCCCGAACCCGGGGTCAGATATCCGGTCGCGTTCTGGCCGGTGACCGAGGTGAACGTGACGCCGGCCGGTGCGGTCGGCGTGACACCGGCGGCGAACTGCAACTGCACCGGAATATGCGCCGCCGCGTCAGGAGCGGCGGCCGCGAGCTTGGTGACGTCGAAAAGGGACGGGTCCAGCAGCCGCCCGGCATACGGCGCGGCCTCCGACGGAATGACGTAACGATCGCCGCCGACGGTGAAGTTCGCGAAGGCGTCCGAGCCGCCGGAACCGGAGTCCACGGCGACTCCGGATTCGGCGCCGGTGCCGACGACGACCCGGTCGCCGGTGGGCAGCGTGACGGCGGTGGCGCCGGCGGCCGTCCCCGCGCCGACCGGGGTCACGGTCGGCGCGGCGGCGGTGGTCGCGCCGGAGCCGTCGGGAGCGGCGGCCTGCGCGGCCGCCGGAACTCCCAAGGCGACGGCCGTGAACAGCGCGGCCGCCGCCGAGACGGTTCGGGATCTGCGAGATATCACCTGTGGTTCCTCCAGGATCTTCGCAACATTGGTCAAAGCACTGATGTACCCCGAATAACCCGAACATGTCAGCCATCTGATTTGACGGCTATACGACAGCGGGCGACGGCAACCTCAGACCCCCCTCGCGCCGTCTTTGTCATGAGAAGGACCACGGAGAACGGAGGCCCCGTGCCCTCTACGGCGATCTGGCCGGACCAGCTCAGTCCGGACCACGGCGCCGCCCTGGCGAACCTGCTGGCCGGCCTGACCGACCACGCCAGCGCGCACCGGCTGGGGATGAGCGAGCGCACCGTCCAGCGACGGATCAGGGAGTTGATGGACTGGTCCGGCTCGGGCAACCGCATGCAGCTGGGCCACCGCGCCGCGCTGGCCGGGCTGCCCGGGCCGCGCGGCCACGGGACCGCCGCGAGCCACCCCCACCCGGCGGTGTCGACCACCGTGCGCGTCCCGCTCCCGGACCCGGAGGCGTTGCGCCTGCTGCGGTTGCTGCTCGCCGACGCCGCCGCCGAGCGGACGCTCAACATGAGCACCAGCAGCATCGAGCGCCGGGTCCGGGAGCTGATGACGCTGACCGGGGCGCGGAGCCGGGCGCAGCTGGGCTGGGTCACGACCCGGTGGGGCTGGCTCGAGCCGGCCGGCGCCGTCGTGGCGGTCGGGACGGTCGGAACGGTGGGGACGGTGCCCGGCGCCGAGCTCCAGCCGGTGTGCGTCACCGCGACCGGCGGCGGCCGCTTCGGGACCGTCCGTCAACTCGGGCAGAACTCGGCGTTGACGACCGCCTGACTAATCCGCTTCCGGCACCCGCAGCCGCAACTGCACCATCGCCTCGAACCGGGCCTCGGCGTCGGCCAGGTCGATCCCCGCGACCTCCGAGAGCCGCCGGAGCCGGTAGCGGAACGTGTTCGGATGGACGTGCACGCGCGCCGCGGCCGCCGCGACGTCGCCGAACGTGTCCAGCCACGCCGCCAGCGTCTCGGTGAACTGCGCTCCGTGTTCGCGGTCGTAGGCGCGCAGCCGCACGACCGGGCCGTCGGGGCGGTCGTCCTCGGCGGCCATGCGGTCGGCGAGTTCGTCGAGCAGGCTGGCCACGTAGACGTCGGACAGGCACGCGATCCGTTGCGCCGGCACCGATTCCGCCGACACCGATTCCGCGGGCGGCGCTTCCGCGGTATCGCAGGCTCTTGCGGCGCGCGACCGGAGCACGCGCAGCGCACGGTCGGCGTCGGAACGGCTGCGGCGAAGGTCGGTGGGGCGGTCGGCGAGACGTCCGATGCCGATGAAGGTGGGGACTTTGACCCCGAGCCGGGCCAGGAACGCCGCGGCCACGCGGCGGGCGTCGTCGTCGGCACCGCAGGGCAGGACCGCGTAGGTGACGCTGCCCAGGGACGCCACCGCCGTGTGCGGGTGGACCGCCGACAGGTGCAAAGCCAGGCTGCCGGCGATGCGGTCGCCGGCGGCGGCGCGGCCCGGATCCGTGGTGTCCTGGGCGGTCTCGGCGTCGACCGCCACGGCCAGGACGCACGCGCGCTGCGCCGTCAGGCCGAGGCGGGCCGCGGCGCGCATGGCCTGCGCTCCGCCCTCCAGCACCGTGGCCAGCAGGTCCGCACGCAGGCGGCGGTCGGCGTCCGCGCCGCTGCGCTGGCGCAGCAGGTGCAGGGCGGCGACGCCGGCGGCTTCCCGGAACGCCTGGGCCCGGTCGTCGTTCAGCGGACCGGGCACCACCACCCAGATCGAGCCCAGGATCTCGCCGCCGGCCCGGATCGCGATGGCCACACGTGGTTTCTCGCCGATGCCCGCGATGTAGATCGGGTCGTCGCTGCGGTACAGGGCCCGGAACGCGCCCTGCTTCTCCAGCGCCCGCAGCTTTTCGGCCGGGACCTGGCGGTCCAGGATGGTCGCGATCCGCGAGTCGTCGGCCTCGTCCTGGCGGGCGGAGAAGGCCAGCACGGCGCCGCCCCGGTCTTCGATGGTGACCGGGCCGTCGAGCAGGCCGGCTATGGCGTTGGCCAGGGCGAACAGATCGCCGCCCAGCGGGGTGGCCGGCCCGGGGGCGGGATCGGCGCCGGCGGCGTCCGTGGCGATCAGGGATCTGAGAAGCGCCGCGACCTGGGCCCAAGATGCCCCGGGCGTCAGGCCCAGCACGACCAGGCCGGTGTCGGCGGCTGCTTTCGCCACCGGTCCGTCGGCGGCAACCGGCGAACGGACCATCACCGCGGCGGCCCCGAGCCCGTGCGCGTGCTCGACGAGCGCCGCGACCGGCTCGGGGCCATAGACGCCGACGCCGAGCACGACGGCGCCGGGCAGGCGGGAGGGCTCGTCGAGCGGGTCGTGGATGAGGACGCCGCAGACCCCGACGTCCGGGTCGGCGACGCCGGCGACCACTTCGACCAAGGTGGAGCCGAGATCGGAGACGATGCGGCCGAGGGCGACCCGGGGCGGTTCGGGAATCTGCACGCCGCGCCTCTCCTCTTCCAGTGATCACCCACACTAGGTCACCGCTGGAGCTGCCGTCATCACGGTCGTCACGGTCACAAAGTGATCCACTCCGAGGTCTCGGTCACGGCCGCCAGCAGCTCGGGGATCGGTGTGCGTCCCAAGCCCGGCTCGTGCGGCACGTCCAGGTGCCCGTCCTTCAACACGAACGGCTCGGTGATGTCGGTGCGGTAGTAGCGATCGGAGGCCGAGGTGTCGCCGGGCAGCGTGAATCCGGGCAGCGCGGCCAAGGCCACGTTGGCGGCCCGGCCCAGCCCCGTCTCCAGCATGCCGCCGCACCAGACGGGAACGGCGTGCGCCGCGCAGACGTCGTGGATGCGGCGGGCTTCCAGATAGCCGCCGACCCGGCCGGGCTTGATATTCACGACCGCGCACGCGCCGAGCGCGATGGCGTCGGCGGCGGAGCGGGCCGAGACGATCGACTCGTCCAGGCAGACCGGGGTCTTGATGCGCCGGGCCAGCTCGGCGTGGCCGCGGATGTCCTCTTCCTCCAGCGGCTGCTCGATCAGGAGCAGGTCGAAGGGATCCAGCCGGGCCAGCAGCGGGGCGTCGGCGAGGGTGTAGGCGGTGTTGGCGTCGACTTGCAGCAGGACGTCGTCGCCGAAGCGCTCCCGCACCGCGGCCACCGGCTCCAGATCCCAGCCGGGCTCGATCTTCAGCTTGATGCGCAGGTAGCCCTCGGCGAGGTAACCGCCGACGGCGTCCAGCAGCTGCGGGACGGAGTCCATGATGCCGACCGACACCCCCGCCGCGACCTTGTCGCGAGTGGCGCCGAGCCATTGCGCCATGGACAGCGAACGCTCACGCAGCCAGGCGTCCAGGACCGCGGTCTCCAACGCGGCCTTGGCCATCCGGTGGCCTTTGACGGGCGCGAGAGCCGGGGCGACGGCCCACGGGTCGAGGCCGCCCTTGTCGGCCGCGGCGCGCGCCAGCATGGGGATGAGGTGGTCGCGCAGGACGGCGAGGGCGCCGTCGGTGTACTCGGAGGAGTAGACCGGGGCGGTCATGGTGACGAGCTCGCCCCACCCTTCGCTCTGCTCGGTACGGACCCGGACCAGCCCGAGCTCGCGGGTGTGCTGGGTCCCGAAGGAGGTGCGGAACGGCGCGACCAGCGGGATCGCGACCCGCCGCAGTTCGATTTCGGTCGGCTTCATGCGCGGTCCTTTCGTGCGGGGTCTGGTACCGGATCTGCTGCCGGATCGGCGCTCGTGATCCCCTCTGGTCGCTCGACGACGTAGTGGCCGTCGCGCGTGAAGCCGGTGACGTGGCCGCCGGCCGCCATCAGGCCGCCGAGGACGTCGCGCAACGCGGGCCGCCACCGCGCCGCCAGATCCGGGTCACTGACGCGCAGCGCCTCAGCGTCTTCCGGGATGCCGACGAGCAGGCGGCGCGCGTCGCGGGAACCGAGGCCGAGGATCGGGCTTCCGTCACGACCCACGGCTAACGCGATGACAGCGCCGTCGTGCGTGGCAGCGCTGTCCTGCGTGGCAGCGCCGTCGCGCGCGGCGGCGGTCGCGCTTTTGTGCAGTACGCGCCGCACCCGCTGACTCGCCAACTCCCAGCGCACAAGGATGCGGTCAGTAGGGGTGCCCGCGTTGACCTCGTCGTTCATGGTGCCGTAGTAGTCGGTGTGGTACTCGGCGGCCACCGCCCCGAGCTTGGCCAGGTTGAAGTACGCGTTGCGACTGATCAGCGGATCATAGGTCCAGGTGACCGTACCGATCCCACGCCGCAGGGCCCACGCGCGCTGATCGAGCTTGATAGCGCGCCCCAACCCCGCGCCTCGCAACGGATCCTCGACAGCCGCGATGTGCGAATGCAACCCCCACTGGGACAGCAGCCCGACACAGACCCCGACCATCCGGTCGCCACGAAAGGCCCCCGCCACATAGCCGCCGGTGCCAGAGAGCACCTTGAGAAGGGCCTCCGGCATCATCGCCGCCCCGTTGCCCGGCCGCCAGACCCGGTCCATGAGGGCCGAGGCCCGGCGCATCTCAGGCATCGTGGAAAGCTCGGCGATGGTGAGTTCCGCGGCGCGCGCCGAGGCGGCGGCATCGGCCTCCGCCTCGGCACGGAGGAGCTGGTCACTCGCGCTCATTCCTCGCCCAACAGCTCCGCGATCAGCGCCGCCACCAAAGCCGTGCGCCGTGGGATCTCGCCGACCAGCACGTGCTCGTCGTCCGCGTGCGCACCGCCGCCCGCGGCGCCGAGGCCGTCCAGGGTGGGGGTGCCGACGCCGGCGGTCAGGTTGCCGTCCGAGCCGCCGCCGACCGCGACGGCGCCCAGCTCGCCGTGGCCCAGCTCCGCCCACAGCCGGCGCGCCCGGGCCAGCAGCGGCGCCGAGGCGGATTCCGGTAGCGGTGGGCGGCGCGGGCCGTCGTTCACCCGCACCGAAGCCTTCGGCAGCACCGGTGTCAGGGCACGTAGTTCCGCGTCCACGCGCTTCTGCTCCGCGGCCGTGGCCACCCGCACGTCCACCAGCAGCCGCGCGGCGTCGGGCACCGTGTTGCGCGTGGTGCCGGAGGCGGCGACCGTCGGCGTCACGGTCGTGCCCGCCGACGCGTCCGCGATCGAGGCGATCGCCAGCACCTGGTGCGCCAGCTCGACCGTCGTGTTCACGCCGAGGTGCGGCTGCAATCCGGCGTGCGAGGCCCGGCCGCCGATCTCGACGTCGTAGGTCGCCACGCCCTTGCGCGCCGACTTCAGCGCCCCGCCTTCGGACGCCTCCAGCACCAGCGCCGCCCGCACCCGGCGCGCCTCGGCCTCGATCAGCGCCTGCGAGCCCGCCGAGCCGGTCTCCTCATCGCCGGTGACCAGGATGGTCAGGCCGTCGAGCCGGTCCTGCGCGGCCGCGGCGTGGAAGAGCTGCACCAGGCCGGTCTTCATGTCGAAGCAGCCCGGCCCGGTCATCACCCCGTCCCCGCTCACCGCGAACGGATGGGTGGCCAGCGAGCCGATCGGCCACACGGTGTCGTAGTGCCCGAGTATCAGCACCCTGTCACCGGCGCCGAACCGCCAGCGCAGGTGCACCCGCCCGGCGGCGTCCGCGATCCGCTCGGCCTTGGGCCCGAGCAGCCGCGCGCCGAGCGCGTCCACCAGCTCGGCACAGCGCAGCCCGGCCGCGATGTCAGAGGTCGGCGATTCGCACGTCACGAGTTCCCCGATGTCGGCCAGCAGCTCCGGCAACCGCGCCGACCAGTCGATGATGCGCGCCGGCATGCTCACGCCACCTTCGGCGTGGCCCGCGCACCGAAGTGCAGGTATTCGCCACCGCCGGGGATCTCGTAGAACACGACGGGCATCCACGCGTCGAGATCGGGCCGCCGCGTCAGGAACACCTTGGGCAGGAAGGTGTGCAACGGCAGTTCCAGCGGCTCCGGCTGGACCAGATGCGCCAGCTCGCCGGTCATCGTGTGGATCAGCACCAGCCCGCCGTCGCGCTCGACGACCTCCAGCCGCTCCGAGGCCCGCTCGTAGACGCCCACGTGATCGGCCGGGACGAACTCCAGCGGCGGATCGGCCGGACCGACCTGCTGCCGCATCTTGACGCCGCCGAGCTCATGCGCGATCTCCTCGAACACCGCGTGGTACAGGTGCAGCGTGTCGCCGCCGTTGGTCAGCAGGCAGATCGCCAGCTCCTGCTCGGGCAGCACCCGCAGGAAGGCCGACTGCCCGATGGTGTTGCCGTCGTGCCCGAAGACCGGCGCGCCGTCCCACTCGTCCAGGAACCAGCTCAGGCCGACCTGCGAGGCCAGCAGCCACTTGTCCGGCACCTCGACCTGCGGGGTCCGCATCGCCGACGTGGCCTGCTCGGACAGCAGCCGGGTGCCGTCGGGGGCGAGGCCGCCGTCGAGGTGGAACTTGGCGAACGTCAGGACTTCGCGCGGCGTGGAGTGGATCAGCCCGGCCGGGCCGGCATTGCGCATCAGGCCCCATTCCGGCGCCGGCGCGAGCGGGTTGCCCAGGTGTCCCAGGGCCGCGCGATGCAGTAGCGCCTCTTCCGGCAGCGTGCCGGTGTGCGTCAGCCCCAGCGGACGGATCAGCCGCTGCCGCATCAGCTCGTCCCACTGGATCCCGCTGACGTGCTCGATGACCCGGCCCAGCAGCATGAACGCAGAGTTCGAATACGACATCGTGACGCCGAGCGGGTGGTTCAGCCCGACGTCGGCGAGCACCGCCGCGTACTTCTCCAGGTTGTCGTCGCCGCGGCCGGTGTCGATGAAGGCGTCGCCGTCGATGCCGCTGGAGTGCGTCATCAGATGCCTGACGGTCACGTTCCGCGTCAGGTCCTCATCGATCAGCTTCAGTCCCGGCAGCAACTCGGCCACCGGCTGGTCCAGACTCAGCAGTCCGCCCTCGGCCAGCATCTGCGCCAGCGTCGCGGTCCACACCTTCGTGATCGAGCCGACCTGGAACACGGTCTGCGGTGTGGCCTCGATCTTCGCACCCTTATGCGCCCAACCGGACGCCACCTCGACGACCAGCTCGCCGTGGTGCAGCACGCCCAGCGACGCGCCGACTCCGTGCTCGGCGACCAGTTCGTCCAGCCGGGCCTGCCAGCGGGCGGTCAGTGCCTGGTCCAGTTCGCCACCCGGGTCCTGGTCGCCGCCCGCGTCCCGAATGCTCTGCTCGGCGGCGGGTGTCTCAGTGGTCTCAGTCATCGGTGGGCTCCGATCGGGAGTGGCCGGTGTGGGCTGTCACCCAGTCCACGAGCCGGCGGGAGTAATCGACGCGGTGCGAAGGCCGGCCGTTGAGGATGAACAAGTGGGAAGCTTCCGGGTACAGGACCATCCGCACCACGACGCCGCGGGACTTCAGCGCTTGGAACCACTGCTCGGCCTGGCCGGGCGGGCAGCGCTCGTCAGCGGCGCCGTGCAGGATCAGCGTAGGCGCGCGAACGGCGTCGACATAGGCCAGCGGCGACGACCCGGCGATCCGGTCGCCCCCGCCCACCTCGAACTCGGCGATCGCCCGGCCCTCATCCGAGGTGCCGGCCATACTCCGCAGATCGGTGACCACTCCCCCGGCCACCACCGCCGCGAACAGTTCGCTGCGGGCCGACAGCCAGCAGCTCATGAAGCCGCCGTAGCTGTAGCCGGTCAGAGCGACCCGCTCCGGGTCCACCAGGCCCTCGTCGACCAGGGTCGCGACGGGTTCCAGCACATCGCGCTCGTCGGCCTTGCCCCACGCCCCGAGCGCCGCCAGGTAGTGGGATTCGCCGTAGCCGTCGCTGCCCCTGATGTTGAGGAGCAGGATGGTCCAGCCCCGCGCGACCAGTTCGTGGTGGTAGAGGTGGATCGCGTCGGCCTGCGGGCTCCAGGCGTTGTGCGGGCCGCCGTGCACGTCGACGAGCAGCGGTCCGCCGCTCGGGGCGGCCGGGTCGCGGAGGACGAAGCCCGGCACGGTGGTGCCGTCCGAGATCGTGAAGTTCCGGTCCTGATAAACCAAAGGTTTGATGCCGACGGTCGCAGTGTGTTCGGTGAGGCGGGTGAACTCGCCCGAGCCCAGGTCCATGACGCCGACCTCGGCGAACGTGGTCTCGTCGGAATATACGAACGCGACGACGCCGGCAGCCGAGGCCACCTTCGCGCCGCTGACACCCAGGCGCGGCGGGAGGTCGAGGTAGTGGGCCGTGTCCGAGCCGGCCGGGAGGCAGCAGAGTCGCGACGTGCCGTGGTCGCGGACCGCGTAAACGATGTCGTCGCCGTGGAACTGCGCGAGCGCGCCGGGATAGCCGGGGGCGCCGGTCATCACGTTGCGGTCCTGGTCGGTGGCCAGCAGCTTCGGCGGCGCGGCCGGTTCGGCGACGGACTGACGCAGGAGATTGAGATGTCCGACGCTCAGCGAGGTGCGGCCGGTGACCAGCAGCGCCGAGGCGTCGGGATACCAACAGAGCGCTCCGGCGAGCAGCGTGCCGGTGCCGATTCGTTGCGGGGTAACAGGAATTCGGCCTGTCTCTACCTCTAGCCGAAGATCCAGGACATACGGAGCCGAGACGCCCAGATACTCCAGCCCGGGGCCGCTGCGTCCGACGAACGCCAGCCGGGTCCCGTCCGGCGACCAGACCGGCGCAGTGCAGTCGTCGGCCCCATCGGTCAGTTGTTCGACGCGGCCGTCGACGACGTCGACCACGAAGATCTGGTTCCGCGCCGCGCCGATAAGGCCGACGCCATCAGCCTTCCAGTACCCCTCGTCAACGACCACCGGAGCGGCCGGGTCGCGCACGCTGTCGGCCGCGCTGAACGCGATGCGGGTACCGTCCGGGCACCAGGCCGCGACGCCAGCGCCGCCAGGCCGGGTCTGCCCGGTGGTCAGCGGACGGGCTTCGCCCCCGTCGGCGGCGATCAGGTGCAGCTGCCCGGCCCGCAGGAAAGCCAGTGTGCTGCCGTCCGGCGACCAGCGCGGCGCCGTGTCGGCCGGGCCATTGGTAAGTCGGCGGGGCCGGCCGCCGGCGGTCGCGACCACGTAGATCGCGTGGGCGGCACTGTCGAGGACACTGTCTTGGCTGGTCAGGACGTAGGCGACGCGCGAACCGTCCGGAGACAGGTCGGGGTCGCCGGGGAGTTGGAGGCGGTAGATGTCGTCGAGGGTCAGCGGGGTCATCGCGCCTCAGCCCTGCCCTTCTGTCGCGCCTGTGAGTTCCTGCGACTCTAGGCAGCTGATGACACCGCGCGGTTGTCGCGTTGGACGAAAAACGGTGCCGCGGGTGGTGCGGCTGCACAATGACGACGAGGGCCACGCAGGGCAGGACAGGGTAGGGCAGGGGCAGCCCGGCAGACAGGGCAACGCAAACGACAGGCCCCGAAAACGCCGAACGGCCGATCCGAAGACCGGCCGTCCACACTTCCCGAAACGCCTAGCGATCCACCCATCCGTGAGACTGCGCGAGGGCGACCACGCGCTTCCTGACGTTGAGGATCTGCGAACCCGGCAGCGGCGGGTCGACGTGCAGCAGCATCTCGGTGAGCTCGTGCTCCAGATCCGGCACCGTCAACACGTCACACAGGTCGTCACCGAAGTCCGCCGACGCCGAACCAGCCGCGGAATGCCCGTGCGCCGGCTCCGTCAGCACCACCGTGACATTGGACGCCTTCGGCCCCCGGTCACCCTGGTCGACACTGAACTGCACGACCCGCCCCGGCACCATCAAGCTCTTGTCGTCCAACAAGTCGTTGACGTGCACGAAGACATCCTCGCCACCGGAATCCGGGGCCACGAACCCGTATCCCTTGACGCGGTCGAAAGAGACGATCGAACCTCTCACCACAATCACCCCACATCCAGACAGCCACAACAGCCACAGTTTTCCGGCGGTTTTCCAGAGCCCACGTTACCGGAGCCGCGCAGGATCTCAAGTCGCCCGTAAGGGGTGGATCTTTAGTTTGGGGGGGGTGGAGTTTGTGGGTCGAGTTGCGGTTGGTGTGTGGGTTTTAGAAGCTTTTTACGGCCTTCGGTCATAGTTGTGCCGGTTCGGGGTTCGGGGCGGCGGGCGGGTTTGTCGGCTGCCGGTTCTCGTGTTCACGATCCCGCCTCGCCTCAGGCCTCTTCAACTCCGGCAAGTCGGAACAAGAGCAGATCAACAGCCAGATCAAGATCAAGAGCCCAAGCAAGATCAAGGTCAAGAGCTATGGTGAAGAGCCCGGCGCCTCCGGCGGGGGCTCTTGGCTCCCTCGGGGAACTGGCGCAATTCCATAGGGTGGCCGGGTCAGGGCCCTGCGCTGGCGGTTTGTGAGGTGGTTGCGGTCCGTTCCCCACGGTCGCGTCGTCAGCCCCAAGGGGTACAGCACCGGTGTCCGGGAGTAAAGTCCGCGCCGTTGCGGTCAGGCCTGCAAGCTGCGGTTTATATAGCGCGAACTTGACTCCCGGCCACCGGCACTGTAGGCGAAGCCCTGCCGACGCGACCGAGGGGAACGAACCGAAAACCGACCGGAGAAGTACAAAACTGGTGGTGCGGGGACCGGCAGCTTGGCGAGCTCGGCCGCCGGTCCCGGTGCTGGCGACGCGATAGTCCCGAGGCTGCGCACTCTGAGCTGGCGGGTGCGGCCCAGCCCAGCCC
>NZ_JAAFZA010000219.1 GCF_015356865.1 Catenulispora pinisilvae | reverse complement strand
GCCCCCGCCGGAGGACCCCAACCAGCCGCCCTATGGGCAGCAACCGCCGCCATACGGGCAGCAGCCGCCGTACGGCGGGCAGCAGCAGCCCGGGCAGCAGCCGCCTCCTTATGGACAGTCCGGGCAGCCGGGACAGGCTGGACCGCCGCCTTACGGACAGCAGCCCCAGCAGCCCCCTTACGGACAGCCGCCGCCGTACGGCCAGCCCTACGGCCAGCAGCAGGGCTACCCGCAGTACCCCGGCGGCGCCGACCCCTACGGGGAGATGCGACGCGAGCCGGAGGTCCAGATCGACGTCCACGGCCTGCGTCCGCAGAAGCGCTGGACGGTGCTGATCCGGTTCATCCTGGCCATCCCGCAGCTGATCGTCATGTTCTTCCTGGGCCTGGCCGGCCTGGTCGTCCTGATCATCGGCTGGTTCGCGGCGCTGTTCACCGGCCAGCTGCCGACCGGGATGCGCGAGTTCCTGATCGGCATCTTGAAGTACCAGACCCGGGTCTACGGCTACCTGTACCTGATGGTCGACGAGTACCCGCCGTTCGCCTTCTTCGAGGCGCCGAACTACCCGATCCAGGTGGACGTGCCACCGCCGACCCGGCTGAACCCGGCCGCGGTGTTCTTCCGCATCATCTTGATGATCCCCGGCTGGATCGTGACCTCGGTGCTCCAGGAAGGCGCGGCCGTCATCGCGTTCTTCGTCTGGATCATCATGCTGTTCACCGGCCGCCAGCCCGAGCAGGCGTTCGGCGCGACCAGCGCGATGCTGCGCTTCGAGACCCGGTTCGCGGCGTTCTCCGGGATGCTGACGCCGACGCAGCCCAAGGGCCTGTTCGGCGACCCGCCCGGCCCCTCGGACACCGGCGAGCGCCGCTCGCCGACTCGGCCGCTGTTCCTGTCGAGCGGCGCCCGGACGCTGCTGATCGTGATGATCGTGATCGGTGTCGTCGCCGTCATCCTCAATAACACCTTCTCGGATAACAACAACAACTGGAACAGCGACCGGGCCCCGTACAGGGTGTCGCAGCACCGGTAGTCACGGACGCAGCCGCCGATAGAGCTCGCCGAGCGCGCCGCCCACCAAAGCGGCGAGCACGGCGAGCTCTATCGCGCTGCCCGCCACACTCCCCTGATACCAACCGCGCATCCGCTGCGCCGTCGTCGAAACCGCCCGCCCGAGCAGGGCGAGGACCACACACACCGCGACCGCCACGCAGATCGCCACCACGGCCACCTCCTCGCCTCCAGGCTCGCGCGCGCCACCGCCGCGGACCAGGAACAGACGCCGGAAGTTACCCGGACGATTAACCGCACGTCAGCCGGGCACACTGCCGCTTGTGGAAGAGAGGGACGGCCACGCCGGCGGCTTCGCCGAGGCGATCCGCGCCTGGCGCCAGCGCCGGGGCTGGACGCAGGAGGAGCTGTCGCACGCCAGCGGGCTGAGCACCCGCGCGATCCGCAGCCTGGAACGCGGCCGGACACAGAAGCCGCGCCGGACGACGGTCCAGATGTTGGCGGACGCGTTGCAGGTGCCGCGGGCGCGATTGACGGAGACGGTGCGGCGGGCGGTCGGGGAGGCGGAGAGCGAGGCAGACGGCGAAGCGGGGAGCGAAGCCGACGCCGCGGACAGCGAGACGTCCCTATCCGGCGCGCGAGCACTGAACCCTCTGCTACGCGTCCCCCGCGAGCTGCCACCCGATCTCGCCGACCACGAGTTGGACGTGCGAGAGGTCGTGGCCGAGCTGGTAGCCGGCCCTACCGAGCCGTATCGGGCCGCGATCGTGCGGGTCGCCGCGGCAGAGGTGGCCATCCGCGCGGCGCACCACGCTTCGGCAAAGTTCTCCGATGGCCAGCTGTTTGCCAGCCTGGCCGGAACACCGGCGGTCGCCCCGGCCGCGGTGCTTCGCAGGTTCCTGCGATCGCTGGGTGCCGACCGCCCCGTCGAAGCGACCCTCGACGAGCTCGCGGCGGCCTTCCGCAGCGCCCTGGCCGGGCACCGGATGCTGGTGGTCCTGGTCGACGCCCGGTCCGAAGCCCAGATCGGGCCGCTGGTCCCGGCCGAGGCCCGGTGCGCCCTGCTGGTGGCGTTCGGGCCCCACCGGCCGATGGGGCCCGAACTCGCCTAGCCTGCTGGTCCTGCTAGTCCTGCGGCGGCACCTGCGTCGTGAACCGCCCACCGAGATAGCGGTACTCGGGATCCTCCGGATCCGGAGCCCGGTCCTCCGCGGCCGCGACCTTCTCGGCGAACACGTCCGAGTCGTCCTGCGGCTCGTATCCGAGGCGGCGCGCGGGTTCCAGGTCCCACCAGGCCGTCTTGTTCGCCGAGATGCCGTAGACGATCTCGTACCCGAGCTCCGGGGCGGTCGCCAGCGCGTCGAACAGCCGGACGGCGTCGGCCGGGCTCAGCCACGTGTCGAGCATCCGGCGGTTCAGCGGCTCGGCGAAGCACGAACCGATGCGGACGCACGCCACCTGCAACCCGTGCCGGTCGGCGTAGAACGACCCGATGGCCTCCACGAAGACCTTCGAGACGCCGTAGTACGTGTCCGGCCGGGGCCGCACGTCCACGCCGATCGGCGCGTCCCGGAAGTCCGCGCGCTCGTAGTACCCCACGGCGTGGTTGCTGCTGGCGGTCAGGATCCGGGGCACGCCGGCCCGCAGCGCCGCGTCGAAGACCTGGTAGGTGCCATCGATGTTGCTCTTCAGGATGCGCTCGAAGCGGTCCTCGACCGGGATGCCGGCCAGGTGGATGACCACGTCCACGTCGCGCATGGCGGCGTCCAGGGCCGCGGCGTCGCCGACGTCGCCGACCAGCCACTCGGCCCGGCCGGGGTCGTCCGGGACCACCAGGTCGAAGCCGCGCACCTGCCAGCCCAGGCCGGCCAGGCCCGGGCGCAGGAAGGTGCCCACTCCGCCGGCCGCGCCGGTCATCAGTATCCTGCCGCGCTTCGTCTCAGACATCTGCGATCCCGCCCTCACGCCGCCGTGCCGATTCCGTGCTCGGTCAGTACCCGGCGCCCCTCCCGGATCAACTCGGCCAGCCGCTCGACGTGCTCCGGTGCGGCGTCGGTCAGCGGCGGCCGCACCGGGCCGGCGTCCAGGCCGTCCAGACGCACGCCGGCCTTCACCAGCGCGACGGCGTAGCCGGGGGCCTTCGCGCGCAGCTCGACCAGCGGCCGGAAGAAGCGGTCCAGGAGGTCGTTGACCACGCCGGTCTGGCCCTGGCGGTAGGCGTGGTAGAAGGCCAGCGCGATGTCGGGGACGAAGCAGAACACCGCCGAGGAGTAGTTCGGCACGCCGACGCCGGCGTAGGCGAGCTGCGACATCTCGGCGGTCGGCAGCCCGTTGAAGTAGTGCAGCTTGCCCTCGCCGTGCCGGTCGCGGACGGCCGAGACGATGCGCTGCATCAGGTCCAGGTCGCCCTTGCCGTCCTTGAACCCGACGATGTTCGGGATCTCGGCCAGGTCGGCGACCACGTCCGGGCTGAACGTGACGTTGTCCCGCTGGTAGATGATCAGCTCAAGGTCGGTGTTCTCGGCCACCGTGGTGTAGTGCTCGCGCAGCCCGGCCGCGCTCCCGGCCACCAGGTAGGGCGGCATCACCAGCAGACCGTCGGCGCCGGCCTCCTTGGCCGCGCCGGCGAAGGTCGCGGCCAGGCCCGCCCCGTACCCGATCCCGGCCACCACCGGCACCCGCCCGGCCGCCACCTCGGCGGCGGCGCGCACGCACTCGGCGTACTCCTGGACGTCCAGCGAGTGGAACTCGCCGGTGCCGCAGCACGCGAACACCGCCGCGGGCCCGGGGCGGTCGGCGGCGTCCAGGAACGCCAGCCGGGAGCGCAGGTGCTCCCGGTAGACGTCCAGGTCGACGCGGCCGGGGCGGCTCGCCGCGGTGCGGGCGAACGGGGTGACCGGGAAGTACAGCAAGCCGTCCAGCCGGTCCACGAGTGATTGCATCAGTACCCTTATCCCTTGAGCGATCCGCTGAGCAGGCCGCGTTCGAACAGTCTCTGCAAGGCCAGATAGACCAGCACGCCGGGCACCGCGAGGATCAGCACGGCCGCCAGCCGCACCCCCTCGCCCTGTTCCTGCGAGGCCTGCAGGCTGGTGACGACGACGGTCAGGGTGTCCATCTTCGGACTCTGCGACACCAGCAGCGGCAGCAGATATTGGTCCCAGATCATCAGGAACCCGAACACCGCGCAGGTCCCCAGGGCCGGCCGGCACACCGGCAGCACGATGCGCCAGAAGATGCGGAAGTCGCCGGCGCCGTCGATCCGCGCGGCCTCCTCCAATTCCAGCGGGACCCGCTTCATGAAGCCGGTCAGCACGTATACCGGCAGCGCCCAGCCGACCAGCGGGAGGATCAGGCCGCCGTAGGAGTTGACCAGCGTGCCTCCGGTGAACGGCTGGTGGATCTTGCCGAGCACCTGGAACAGCGGCACCGCGATCACCTCCTCGGGCATCATCATGGTGGCCAGGATGGCCAGCATGACCAGGCCGGCGCCCTTGAAGCGCTTGCGGGCCAGCGCGTAGGCCGCCAGCGAGGACACCGTCAGCTGCAGGGTCAACCCTACGGCCACCACGATCAAGGAGTTCAGCAACCCGCGCGCGACACCCAGGTGCCAGGCCTGGGAGACGTTGGCGCCGGTGATGCCGTGCGGGACGTTCATCAGCGCGCCGAGCTTGGCCTGCTGTTTGGAGAACGCGGTCGCGACGACCGTCCACAACGGGTAGACGAAGACGAACGCGACCAGCGCGTAGAGCAGCCAGACCCCGGCCCTGGTACGGATCCTCATGTGTCCCCACGCCTCCGCCACAGCAACATCAGGCACGTCAGCCCCATCGTGACCACCAGCAGCACGGTCCCGATCGCCGCGGCGTAGCCGGTGTCGTTGTTCTCGCTGAACTGCCGGTAGAGATAGGTCACGACCGACTCCGAGGACCCGGCCGGGCCGCCGTTGGTCGAGACCCAGATGTCGGTGAACACCCGCAGTCCCCTGATGACCCCGAGCACCAGCACGATCGTGGTGATCGGGCGCAGCGACGGCAGCGTGACGAACCGCAGCCGTTGCCACCAGTTCGCGCCGTCGATGTGGCAGGCCTCGTACATCTCCCGGTCGACCGAGGCCAGCCCGGCGACGAAGATCACCATGTCGTACGGGGCGTTCTTCCAGATCTGCATCAGGATCACCGAGGCCAGCGCCGAGTGCGGGCTGGAGAAGAACGGCTCCGGCCCCAGGCCCACCTTGCCCAGCAAGGTGTTCACCGAGCCGTACTGCGAGGGGTAGAGCAGCGTGGTCCACAGCTCGGCGGCGGCCACCATGGCGATCACGGTCGGCAGGAACACCGCGGTCCGCAGGATCCGGATGTGCCGGGCCGGGCCCTGGAGCAGGACCGCCAGCCAGAACCCGACGAAGATCGAGCCGGAGACGGCGCACACCGCGTCGATGAGCGTGTGCACGACGGCCGTGCGCAGATCCGGGTCGGAGAACAGCTTGGAGTAGTTCGCGCTGCCGACGTACTGGTTACCGAGGTAGGGCCGGACGTGGAAGAAGCTGAGGTAGACGCCCCAGATCGTCGGCCACACCTTGAACACGCCGATGAACGCCAGCAGCGGCGCCAGGTAGAGCCAGGGCCCCAGCCGCCGCCAGAACGGTTTCGCGGGCGGGCCGCCGCCGGGACGGCGGCGGCCGGACAGCAGGCCGTCCGCCGTCGCCGGGGTCCGGGCCTGTGCTGAACGGTAGAGGCGTGCCGTCATCCGACCCCCTGCTGCTTCAGGATCGAGGTGACGTCGGAGTTCATGGAGTTCAGCGCGGGCTGCACGTCCCCGCAGGAGGACAGCAGCTTGTTCAGGTCGTCCGACATCTTCTGGCGCAGCTGCGTCCAGTTCGGCGCGTTGTCGTACTCGTAGTGCCCGGAGGAGGCGTAGACCTGCTGCGCGAGCTGCCAGCGCGGGTCGTCGCCGTGCACCGCGGAGGCGTCGACGGTCTTGTTCACCGGCAGCCGGACTACCGTGGCGCTCGGCACCGCGGTCATGCCGATCTTCTGCGCGTCCGGGGTGACCATGAACTCTTCGAGCTTGGTCACCTCGTCCTGCTTGCTGTCGGCCATCGTGTAGATGTCGGTGCCCTCGGCCAGGGTCCCGGCGGTGCCGTCGGGGCCGGTCGGCGGGGCGACCACGATGTACTTGCCCTTGACCGCGGTCGCGTCCATGGTCGCGTAGGCGTAGGGACCGGTGAGGTACATGCCGGCCACGCCGGTCTCGAAGGCCTTGTTGGTCGCGGTGGTGTCGTCGCCGAGCGCCGAGGGCTGGACGTCCTTGTTCTTGCAGACCTGGTCCTCCAGGAACTGCACCGAGGACACGGCCTGCGGGGTGTTCAGGGTCGCGGTGAACTTGCCGCCGCTCGCCTTGAGGTAGTCACCGCCGGCCGAGTACAGGAACGAGGACCAGAACCACGAGGTGTAGCCGCGCGAGGTGGAACCGGGGACGGCCAGACCGTAGGTGTCGTTCTTACCGTTGCCGTCCGGGTCCTGGGTGGTGAAGGCCTGCGCCACCTTGGCCATGTCGGCCCAGGTCTTCGGCGGCTGCAACCGGAGTTTGTCCAGCCAGTCCTTGCGGATCAGCAGCACGTTCGCCTGGGCCGAGAACGGCACCGCGTAGACCTGGCCCTTCAGATCCGTGGCCGAGGCCCAGGCCTGGTCGGTGAGCTGGTCGGCACCGGTGAAGGTGCTCTTGTCAACCGGCAGGATGATGCCCTGCGAGGCGAAGCTGCCCATCTGCGCGGCGTCGTCGAGCACCATGTCAGGAAGCTGATGGGCGGAGGCCGCGGCGCTGAGCGCGGTCTCGAAGTCGGTGAGCGTGGTCTTGCCGATGGAGACCTTGATGCCGGTCTGGGCGGTGAACGCGTCGAAGATCTTCTGGTAGGCCTTCGCCGAGTCGCCGGCGCCCCGGATCCAGACGTTGAGGGTGCCGGCCGCGGCCGCGTTCTTGGACGTGTTCGAGCCGGAGGAGCTGCTGGAGCCGCCGCACGCGGCGCCGGTTATCGCCACGCCGGCGGCGACGGCCGCGGCGCATATGGATCGCGCTGTTCGGGGTTTCACGCTTCGCATGGGGCCCTCGGCTTCAACGGGGATTCATGGATGTGAACGAAGTACATGGAGGTGAACGGGCTCAGATGCTGGAAAGGTAGTAGCGAACGTGCGAGTGGTCAAGAGGAGCACGGCGAGTAAGACGGGCAAGACGAAGGAGCCCCCGAAGGAGCCGCTTCGAAGTCGGCAGTCAGCTGCTGGGAGGGCCGGCGACGGTGCAGGCGTGGCGCCGTCGGTTGCTTCAGGTATGTGAATATTGGTCAGATATCTGAAAACCGCCGCAGACGGTAATGTGAGACGCGAGACCTGTCAACGAAGGAGTCCCATGGCCGACACCGGCATATCCAGCGGATCGGCGGTCGGATCCGCTGCCCCGACGAACGACGTGGACGCCGACGTGTCCGGCTCGTCCTCGATCGGCACCGGCCCGGCGGTCGGCGCCGACTCCGCGGCCGGTGTGAAGTCGGCGCGGCGGGCCGTGGAGCTCCTGGAGGCCTTCGGCGCCAACCACGAGTGGCTCTCGCTCACCGATCTGCACCACCACACCGGGTTCCCGCGCTCCTCGCTGCACGGCCTGCTGCGCACGCTGCGCGACGTCGGCTGGATCGAGTCCGACGACGCCGGCACCCGGTTCCGGCTCGGGGTCAAAGCCCTGATCTGCGGGACCGCCTACCTGGACCGCGATCCGGTGATGCCGTACGCCACCGAGGCCCTGGAGCGGCTGCGGGACCAGATCGGCTACACCTGCCACTTCGCCCGGCTCAACGGCCCGGACATCGTGTACCTCCAGACCCGGGAGTCGCGCACGTCCGCGCACCTGGTGTCCCGGGTCGGCCGCACGCTGCCGGCGCACGCCACCGCGCTGGGCAAGGCGCTGCTGAGCGAGCTGGCCGACGACGAGCTGACCGCGGTGCTGCCCAAGCAGCTGACCGCGCTGACCGAGCTGACCATCACCGACCGCGAGGCGCTGCGCTCGGAGCTGGCGTTCATCCGCGAACGCGGCTACTCCACCGAGCGCGGGCAGAGCTCGCCGAACCTGGCGTGCGTGGCGGCCGTGGTGCCGTACCGGATCCCGGGGACCGACGCGATGAGCTGCTCCATGCCGGGCGAGCGGGTGACGGACGCCGAACTGCTGCGGGTCGGCTCGCTGCTGCGCGATGTGGCCGAGGACCTGAGCCAGCAGCTGCGGCGGGCCGGGATTCGGTAGTCACGATCAGGCGGTCCCGATCGGGCAGTCCCGATCGGGCAGTCCCGATCTGGTGGTGCCGACCTGGGAGTCCCGTCCAGCAGTGCCGATCTGGTGGCGCCGATCTGGGAGTCTCATTCGGGATTCATCGGCGGCGCGGCAACTGTTCGCGTATGTGAATGCCATCTACTTTGCTGAATTGTTACCGGCTGATGTCTTGTCAGTCTCCTTAACCAGTGCCACGGTTCCGGCCATGGCGAATACCGCGTCCTCCGCAGCACCGGCCGCGCGCCGGCCGGTGAACCGCGCGACCCTGTACATATTCGGTGCGTTCGGCGGCATCCTGTTCGGCTACGACTTGGGCGTCATCGCCGGGGTCCTGGTCCTGCTCGCGAAACAGTGGTCGTTGACCGCGTTCCAGAAAGGCGCCATCACCGCCAGCCTGTCGGTCGGGGCGATGGTCGGCGCGCTGTTGGCCGGCCGGCTGTGCAACCGGATCGGCCGGCGGCTGACCATCATGGCGGCCGCGGTCGTGGTCATCATCGGCACGCTCGCCTGTGTCACGGCCGGCGGCTGGCAGGAGATGATGCTGACCCGCGGTGTGATCGGCATCGGCATCGGGCTGTCCTCGGCGACGGTCCCGACCTACCTGGCCGAGTTGGCCCCGGCCCGCGTGCGCGGCGCACTGGGCTCCCTGAACCAGCTGTTCATCGTCACCGGCATCCTGATCGCGTTCCTCGTGGACTATGCGCTGTCCAGCCACAACAACTGGAAGGGGATGTTCCTCGGGGCCCTGATCCCCGCGGCCATCCTGATCGTCGGGCTGCTGGTGCTGCCGGAGACCCCGCGCTGGCTGCTGAGCCGGGACCGGGAAGCCGAGGCGCGGGCGGTGCTGGCCGCGACCCTGCCCAACGCCGACGAGGCCGAACTGGACGCCGAGGTCCAGGACATCCGCGACATCATCCGGCGCGACACCGAGGGCCGCGACCGCTGGCGTGACCTGTGGCAGCCGTGGGTGCGGCCGATGGTCCTGGTCGCGATGGTCCTGGCCATCGGGCAGCAGTTCTCCGGCGTTAACGCCATCAACGCCTACTTCCCGACCATGCTGAAGTCGCTGGGCTTCGCCACCCGTACCGCGCTGCTGTCGGCGGTCCTGCTCGGCGTGGTGAAGTTCCTTTTCACGGTGTGGGAGCTGTTCATGGTCGACCGCTGGGGCCGCAGGCCGCTGCTGATGACCGGGGCGGCCGTCATGACGGTCGCGCTGTTCTTCGCGGGGCTGGTCATCAAGGAGGTCAACCCCAGCCACAAGGGCATGCTCGGGACGCTGACGCTGGTCTTCCTGATCATCTATCTGGCCGGTTACGAACTCGGCTGGGGCGCCACGGTGTGGGTGATGATCGGCGAGATCTTCCCGCTGCGGTCCCGGGCCGCCGGCACGGGTCTGGCGACCACGGTTTTGTGGGCGGCCACCGGCCTGGTCACCGCGGTCTTCCCGACGATGTCGGCCAAGAAGAACCTCGGCATCGGCGGGGCGATGTGGGTGTTCGCCGGGATCAACATCGTGCTGCTGCTCCTGGCCCGGTTCTACATCCCGGAGACCAAGGGGCGGAGCCTGGAGCAGATCGAGCGGGATCTGCGGGGCGGGAAGCTGTCCGCAACCGGCACCGATCCGGCCACGGGTGCGACCGAGGAGCCGGGCGAGGAGGCCGGGCTGGTGTCAGAGGCCTGATGTCGGCCCGACGCCACCCAGCGCCGCGGGTCCGGGTTGTGGCGGGCCCGGATCCGCGGCCGCGCACGAGCGTTCAAGACCGCCGCCGCCGCGGGCCGGGATGCTCGGGGCATGGACGACAGCACCGTGGATGACAGCACCGTGGACGCCGGCGAAAACCAGACCCCCGTCAGGTTCGACACGAAGATCGCGGTACTGCTGCGGGACGACCTCGCGGGGTGGCAGCGGCTGAACGTCACCGCGTTCCTGGTCAGCGGGATCGGGACGGCGCACCCGGAGGTCATGGGCGAGGCGTACGAGGACGCGGACGGCACGCGCTATCTCTCGGAGTTCCGCCAGCCGGTGCTGGTGTTCCAGGGCGGCAAGGAGCTACTGACCGCGGCGCGGAGCAAGGCGCTGGCGCGGGAGCTCGATGTGGCGGTGTTCACCATGGACATGTTCAGCACCGGGCACGACGCCGCGAACCGGGCGGCGGTGCGCGCGGTGGGCGGGGACGACCTGGACTTGGTCGGCATCGCGGTCTACGGCGCGAAGAACGCGGTCGACAAGGCGTTCAAGGGTGCCGCGATGCACCACTGACCTGAAGGCCCCCATCGCAGCCTGATTACAGCCCGGCCGCTTTCAGCGGTCGGGCTTGGTCGTGCTTGGTCGGGCTTGGCTGTGCTTGGGCGTGCCCGGTCGTGCTCGCGCTACCGCTTCTCGTGCGGCTCCAACCGCGGCGCGTCCCTGTCCGCCAGCACCGCGTCCAGCAGGCCCGGCCACCGCACGTCCATCAGCTCCCGGCGCAGCCGCACGTGCTTCTTCGCGCCGACCCACCACATGACCACCAGGCCGGCCTCGCGCAGCACCTTGTAGTGGTGCGACATCGTCGACTTGGTCGCCGTCAGGCCGCTCTTGTCCCAGACCTCCAGGCAGGCGATGCCGCCGTCGCCGCCGAAGTCGCCGACGGTGCGGACGATGGTCAGCCGAACCGGCTCGGCCAGGGCCGACAGCACCGCCGTCAGCTCCACGGCGTCCTCGCCGGGATGGCTCAGTTCGTACTGTTCGACCTGGGTGTCCATTGCCACAGCCTAAACCCGCTTGCCTTGAGTTCGATAGTCGTCGTACAGTTCGATGCTAGTCGAACGGTTCGATGAGTGTCGAACTGATTAAGCTCAACCGAAATGTGATGGTGCCCCCGGTGTCTGCCACCACGGAAGAACTCCTCCCCCCTCGTACAACACCGACCGCGCCGGAGTCTTCCGCGGACCCCCGACGCTGGCGGATGCTGCCGGTCATCCTGAGTGCGATGTTCATGGCGATGTTCGACTATTTCGTCGTGAACGTCGCCGCCCCGTCGTTCCAGCACGACCTGCACACCACCGACTCCGGCCTGGAACTGATCGTCGGCGGCTACGGCTTCGCCTACGCGGCCGGTCTGATCACCGGCGGCCGGCTGGGCGACCTGCTGGGCTACAAGCGGATGTTCGTCGCCGGCATGGCCGCCTTCACGCTGGCCAGCCTGGCCTGCGGGATCGCCGACTCCTCGACCGTCCTGATCGCCGCGCGCCTGGTGCAGGGCGCCACCGCGGCGGCGATGGTGCCGCAGCTGCTGGCACTGATCAACGTGATCTACCCGGCGGCCGAGCGGCCCCGGGCGATGGCCTGGTTCGGCGCCACCATCGGCACCGGTTCGGTGGCCGGGCAGGTGCTCGGCGGCGTGCTGCTGGAGGCCAACCTGTTCCACTGGACCTGGCGGCCGATCTTCCTGGTGAACGTCCCGATCGGGCTGATCGCCGTGGTGCTGGCGCTGCGCTGGCTGCCGGACACCCGGGGCGCGCACCGGCCGAAGTTCGACCCGGTCGGCGCCGTCGGCATCGCCCTGAGCATCGGCCTGGCGCTGGCCCCGCTGATCCTGGGCCGGGCCGAGGGCTGGCCGCTGTGGACCTGGATCTCGCTGATCGCCTCGGTCCCGGTGATGATCGTGGCGATGCGCTGGGAGTCCAAGCTGGCTCGGGCCGGCGGCGCGCCGATGGTGGACCTGACGCTGTTCAAGGAGCGGACGTTCAGCCTGGGCCTGGCGCTGTCCGGCCTGATGCTGGCCATGTTCGGCGGCTTCATGCTGGCGATGACCCTGTTCCTGCAGGGCGGGATGCACATGAGCCCGGTCCGCGCCGGCCTGCTGTTCGGCCCGCTGGGCGTGGCCTTCGCCACGACCTCGCTGCTGGCCCGGCAGGTCTCGGGCCGCTACGGCGCCCGGGTGATAGCCATCGGCGCCTCGCTGAGCACCACCGGCCTGGTGCTGCTGGGCATCGTGCTGGCCTGGCGCGGGGCGGACCTGGCGTCCTGGCAGCTGCTGCCCTCGATGGTCCTGGTCGGGGCCGGCAACGGCCTGGTCCTGCCGTCCCTGGTGGGCTCGGTGCTGGCCGGCATCAAGTCCAGGAACGCCGGCGCGGCCTCCGGGATGCTGGTCACCGCGCAGCAGTTCGGCGGCGCCGCCGGCGTCACGATCCTGGGCACGGTGTTCTTCTCCGCGCTCGGTTCGCACCCGAGCGGCTTCGGCGGCTATGTGAGCGCGATGCGCTGGGTGGACCTGGTGGACGTGGTGTTCGTCGTGGCCATCTTGGCGATGGCGTTCCTGTTGCCCAAGCAGGCCGCGGGAATGGCCGCCAAGCGCTGAGCCTCGGCTGACGCGCTCGACCGGCTCAAGCACTTCCGCACCATCCACATCCGTACTATCCGCACCACCCGCACCACCCACTCCACCCACTCCACCCGCTCCCCGTCCGGGGCACCGCCCGGCCGGATCGCCTCATCAGCCGATCCGGCCGGGCACCGGCATGCGCGCCGCGCGTCCCGACCGCACCCTGGAACGTATGACGAATTCGAGCCTGGCCTCCCGGGCGGCAGCCGGGCGCGCCGCCCGCAAGAAGGTCACGCGCTCGTCGACCGGCGACTGGGCGCCCGCACCGGACCGCGGCGACCCGATGGCGATCCTGGAGAAGCAGGGCGCCACCCGGCTGCCGGGCCTGGTCCCGATCCGCTACGGCCGGATGGCCGCCACCGAGTTCGCCTTCCTGCGCGGCGCCCCCGCCGTCATGGCCGCGGACCTGGCGCAGTCCCCGAACACCGGCCTGATCGTCCAGCTCTGCGGCGACGCCCACCTGTCCAACTTCGGCCTCTACGCCTCCCCCGAGCGCCGCCTGGTCTTCGACCTGAACGACTTCGACGAGACCCTGCCGGGCCCGTTCGAGTGGGACGTGAAGCGCCTGACGGCGAGCATCGCGGTCGCCGCGCGCCAGAACGGCTTCAAAGACGACTTCGGCGCGGACGCCGCGCGGGAGGCGGCGCGGGCCTACCGCACGATGATGGCCCGGCTGGCCGGCCTGAACGAGCTGGACGTCTGGTATCAGAGCGTGGACGCCACGATGTTGTTGCAGCTGTCGAAGCGCAAGCGGGGACGCCGCGAGGTGGCGGCGTCGCTCAAGGCCGCGGAGCAGCGCACGAACCTGCAGGCGCTCCAGAAGCTGACCGGCCCCGGACCGGACGGCACGCCGCGCATCCGGTACCAGCCGCCGCTGCTGGTGCCGTTCGCGGAGTTGGGCTTCGACCGCGACGCCGAGGAGGAGACCATCCGCCGGGTCTTCACCGACTACCGCTCGACGTTGCAGGAGGATCGCAGGGCTCTGCTGGAGCGGTTCCGGTACGTGGAGTCGGCGATGAAGGTGGTCGGCGTCGGCAGCGTGGGCACCCGGTGCTCGATGTCGCTGCTGCTCGGCGAGACCACCTCGGCGCCGCTGTTCCTCCAGGTGAAGGAAGCCCAGGAGTCGGTGCTGGCGCCATACCTGAGGGCGAGCCGCTACGAGCACCAAGGCCACCGGGTCGTCGGCGGCCAACGCCTGATGCAGGCCACCAGCGACATCTTCCTGGGCTGGGCCAGCGGCCCCGAGGGACGGTACTTCTATGTGCGGCAGCTGCGGGACATGAAGGGTTCGGCGAACGTCCCCGAGATGGACAAGGCGATACTGCGCGCGTATGCGGAGCTGTGCGGACAGACGCTGGCGCGGGCGCACGCTCGGTCCGGCGACCGGGTGGCCATCTCGGCGTATCTCGGCGGCGGCGACTCGTTCGACCGGGCGATGGGTCGGTGGGCGGTGGCTTATGCGGACCAGACCCGGGAGGATCACAAAGCCCTGATAGAGGCTATTAAGACGGGGCGAGTACGTGCGGTTGATGCTTAAGACACGGGTGCTTGAGACAACGGCTAGTAGCGGCTAGTAGCGCCGCCCGTTGCGCAGAAGGTCTTTGTCTTCCAGCACGTCCACCAGCCGAACCCGCTGCTCGGGTTCCAAAGCCGAGTCCGGGAAGGCCAGCCCCTTCGTAGGCGCGGCCGCCAGCTTCAGATGCCAGATACCGAACCGCCGATAGGCGCGCCGCCACTGGCTCCACGGCAGTTTCGCGATCTTCCCGGACACCGCGTAGGTCACGCCCTCGGCGTCGAAGGCGACCGTCACGGCCGCCGGGCGCAGCCGTCCGCTGACCCGCAGCCGGTGATAGCGACCGGCGAGGAGCGCGGAGACGAGCAGGACGGAGACCGTGGGCAGGATGACGGTCGCGTCCCGGAACGCCTCGGTGAGGCCGGCCGCGACGACGACGCCGATCCAGACGATGGTGGCCAGCGCGTCCCCGAGCTCGGTTACGACCGCGAATCTGGCGTTGCTGAAGAAGGCGACGACCACCGCCGCGTCGGCGTCCGCCACGCCGTCCGGCACCCCGCCAAGATCCCCCACTTCCCCAGCATGCACTATCCGCTCGGGGACGCGAAAGGGATTGTCTTCGTCGCCGTAGATCGGGAGGGACCCCGCCGAAACGGGGCCGCTCCCGGTCTGTGGCGCGTGCTCAGCAGCGCTGGTTGGCCTACAGCGGCACCAAAAACTGTGCTGTCCCTGCTGCTCTGCCGCGGTGCCTACCGCTGTGCCGCGGTGCCGACTGCTGCGCCGCTGTGCCGACTGCTGCGCCGCTGTGTCTACTGCTGCGCCGCCCGCGTCCGCGGCCGCAGCCCGAACCACACCAGCACGGCGACTACGAGCACGACCACGCCGTCGGTCCCCATGCCCAGCTGGATCCCGCTGCTGAGCGCGTCCTTGGCGGTGTGCCCCGCGGACTTCAGGCTGTCGCTCCGCGCCGAGGCAACGGCGCTGAGCAACGGGATCCCCAGCGTCAGCCCGACCTGCTGCGACGTGGTGACCAGCCCGGTGGCCAGCCCCTGCTCGGTGTCCTCGAGCCCCGAGGTCGCGGTGACCCCGTAGGCGACGATCGCGGCCAGGTGCCCGAACGCGGCCACGGCCCCGATCGTCACCAGCAGGATGGTCCCGTTCCCGGGCGTGATCAGCGCCAGCGGCACGATCAGCGCACCCTGGAACAGCAGCCCGCCGGCCAGCGTCGCCCGCGCGCCGAAGCGCCCGATCAGCCGCGGCGCGACCATGCCGCCGAAGGCCGCCGCGATCCCCATCACCGCGAAGACCAGGCCGGTCAGCGTCGGCGACATCCCGTTCACCTGCTGGAGGAACAGCGTGCCCAGGAACACGACCGCGCTCATGCAGGCGAAGGTCACCAGGCCGCCGATGTTGCCGATGGCGACGTTGCGCCGCCGCAGGATCCGCAGCGAGACCAACGGCTCGGCGGCCCGCGACTCGATGACGCCGAACGCCACGAGCAGCGCCACCCCGGCGACCATGCCGATCACGACATCGGGACGCCCGAAGCCGACCTGCGCGGCGGTGGACAGCGCGTAGATCAGGGCCAGCAGCGCGGTGGTGACCGTGGCGGCGCCGGGGATGTCGAGCTTGGAAGCGTGCGGGTTGCGGCTCTCGGTGAGCAGCCGCGGCGCCCCGAACAGGACGACGGCCCCCATCACCGTGTTCAGCACCATCGTGGACCGCCACGACAGCGCCTGCGTCAGCACGCCGCCGAGCACCATCCCCGCGGTGAAGCCGACGGTCATCAGCGTGCCGTTGATCCCCAGCGCCCGCTCCCGCTGCGGCCCCTCGGGGAACGACGTGGTCAGCAGCGCCATCCCGGTCGGCACGATCATCGCCGCGCCGATCCCCTGCAACGCCCGCCCGGCCAGCAGCACCGCCGGGACCCAGGCCACGGTCGCGATCAGACTCGCCGCGGTGAACAACACGGTGCCGGTGATGAACACCTTCTTGCGCCCGGCCAGGTCGCCGATGCGTCCGGACAACAGCAGCAGGCCGCCGGAGGGCAGCGCGAAAGCGGTCGCGATCCACTGCAGATTGGCGTCGGTGATGTGCAGGTCCTTGCCGATGCTCGGGACCGCGATGTTCAGGATGGAGAAGTCGACGGCGACCATGAAGTTCGCCGCGCAGAGCAGGAAAAGAACAAGCTTGGCCCGGGTGGACAGGCCAGAGGTCGGCTTCAGGTTGTCGATGTTCGCGGTGGCTGCCGCGCCGCCGGAGCCGGCGAAGGCCTCCGGCTCGGACCGGTCGAGGACATCTGTCATGCCATCCAGGATTCGGCTCGGCGAGCGCGTGTGGGTAGCGCCTGTTTATGCTGGTGGTCCTTACACCAGGCTGAGGAGCGGCTGACCGCTGCCCACGGTGTGGGGGACGGCTCCCGGACCACCGGGCGGCAGCGCCGCGGGGAAGACGGAGCTCAGCATGCTTGAGGGGAGAAAGCTGTGACGATGACGGCTCCGGTCCGGGTGGACCCCGACACCGTCCGACGTGCGAACCTGCGTGAGTTCCTGGTGGCGCGCCGCGCCCGGATCACGCCCGAGGAAATGGGCCTGGCCCCCGGCGTCCGGCGCCGCACCCCGGGCCTGCGCCGTGAGGAGGTCGCCGTGCTGGCCGGCGTCGGCACCTCCTGGTACCAGTGGCTGGAGCAGGGACGGGACATCACGGTGTCCTCGCAGGTACTGGACGCCATCGGCCGGGTGCTCAAGCTGGACGAGCCGGAACTGCGCCACCTGTACGCACTGGCCGGCCTGAACCCGCCGCCGGTCGGCCGGATCTGCCCGAACGACGCCGCCGGCCCGGTCGCCGACGCCCTGGTGCACCTGGTCGACACCTGGCTCCCCAACCCCGGCATGATCATCGACCGCTACTGGAACCTGATGGTCGCCAACCGCGCCGCGAAGCTGGCCCTGCACACCACCGAGGCCGGCTGGAACTGCCTGCACCAGTACTTCCTGGACGAGATGTACCGCGAATCGCTGGAGAACTGGACGGAACTCGCCCCGCGCGTGGTGGCGACGTACCGCTCGGAGATGACCGTCTGCCCCGGCGACGACGGCTTCCAGCAGGTGGTCGAGTCACTGCTGCGGCAGAGCACCGAGTTCGCCGAACTGTGGGCGCGCCAGGGCGTGGCGCACAGCGGGGTGAACCTGAAGTCGATGACCTCGCGGCTCGGTCCGCTGCACTTCGAGTCGGTGACGCTGGCCGTCCCGGACCGCGCGGACCTGCGGATCGTGCTGCACAATCCGCAGGCCGGATCGGACACGCGGGCGAAGATGGAGCGGCTGCTGGCCGAGGACGAGCGGCGGAACGGGTTGCGGTTGGTGGC
>NZ_JAAFZA010000218.1 GCF_015356865.1 Catenulispora pinisilvae | reverse complement strand
CCATAACCGAAGGCCGTAAAAAGCTTCTAAAGCCCACAACCGAACCGCAACCCGGCCCGCAAACTCCCGCCCCCAAAAGAAACCCCGCAACGCCGACCGGCAACGGGTCCCGACCGGCAACGGGTCCCGACTGGCAACGGTCCCGACCGCGAACCGCGAACCGCCGACCGCCGCATCGCGAACTGCCAGGCAAAGGCCGCCCGATACGGCACCAGCGGCGCAGATCGCTCAACTCGACGGCTCCTCAACTCGACGGCTCCTCAACTCGACAGCTCCCCTACTCGACGGCTCCTCCAACTCGACTACTTCACACCAGAAGCCTTGTCGATCACCCAAGCGAGCGTGAAAGCCTCCTCCTGCCAGGCCGTATAGCGCCCCGAGCGGCCGCCATGCCCGGCGTCCATCTCGGTCTTGAGCAGGAAGTCCTGCTCGCCGCCGGCCTCGGCGCGCAGCCGGGCGATCCACTTGGCCGGCTCGTGGAAGCCGACGCGGGTGTCGTTGAGGCTGGTGAGGGCGAGGATTGCGGGGTGTTGGACGTTCGCGATGTTCTCGTAGGGGCTGTAGCCCTTCATGTAGGTGTAGATCTCGGGGTCTTCGACCGGGTTGCCCCACTCCTCCCACTCCATGACGGTCAGCGGTAGGTCGGGGTCCAGGATCGTGTTGAGGGCGTCGACGAAGGGGACTCCGGCGACGATCGCGCGGAAGTCGCCCGGTGCGATGTTGGCCACGGCGCCCATTAGTAGGCCGCCCGCGCTTGCGCCGCGTGCGACGAGGCGGTCCGGGGCGGTCCAGTGGTCGGCGACCAGTTGGCGGGCGCAGGCGACGAAGTCGGTGAAGGTGTTGCGCTTGTTGAGGAACTTGCCGTCTTCGTACCAGTGCCGGCCCATCTCGCCGCCGCCGCGGATGTGGGCGATGGCGAAGACGAAGCCGCGGTCGAGCAGGCTCAGTCGCGCGATGGAGAAGGACGGGTCGATGGAGATCTCGTAGGCGCCGTATCCATACAGGACGCAGGGATTCGAGCCGTCGGCGATGACGCCCTTCTTGTGGACGAGTGTCACCGGGACGCGCGCGCCGTCCTGCGCGGTTGCCCAGACCCGCTCCTGCTCGTAGTCGGCGGGGTCGTAGCCGCCGAGTACGGGCTGCTGCTTCAGCAGCGTCAGCTCGCCGGTCGTGACGTCGTAGTCGTAGACGCTGGAGGGCGTGACCATGGAGGTGTAGCCCAGGCGGTAGCGGGTGCTGTCGTAGTCAGGGTTCTGGCTCCCGCCGACGGTGCGGATCGGCTCCGGGAACTCGATCGGCTCGCCGTGGGCGGCCGGCGTTCCGCTGTCCGCGTCGATGCCGTGCACGGCCAGCCCGGTGAGTCCGTCGCGCCGGTAGCCGACGACGAGATGGCCGGCGAAGACGTCGACGGCGTCCAGCCGGGTGCCCTGCCGGTGCGGGACGAGCGGGGTCCACGCCGTGTGGTCGCCGAGGGCGGAGATGGGCGCGGTGGCGAGTTCGAAGTCTGTCTTCCCGTCGGCGTTGTGCAGGACCAGGAGCAGGTCCCGGGATGGATCGCCGGGGTGGCTCCAGTGGTCCACCGAGTACTCGACCCCGTCCCGGCGCGGTGCTGCGACCCGGAACGTCCCGGTCGGATCGGCGGAGTCCAGCAGCCGGACCTCGCTGGTGACCTGCGAGGAACAGGTGATCTCGATGAACCGTTCGCTGCGCAGCAGGCTGACGTCGACGAAGAACCGGTCGTCGTCCTCCTGGAAGACGACCTCGTCCTGCTCGGTCGGCGTCCCGAGCGCGTGCCGGTGCACGCGGTAGGGCCGCCAGGCGTCGTTGATCGTCGTGTAGAACAGCGTCGAACCGTCGCGGGACCAGGCGGTCGAGTAGTAGGTGTTGGCGACCTCGTCGGCGAGGTCGTCCCCGGTCGCCAGGTCGCGCACCTTGAGCGTGAACCGCTCGTCGCCCACGACGTCGACGGCGTAGGCCAGGAGCTTGCCGTCGGGGGAGACCTCGAAGGTGCCGAGGGCGAAGAACTCGTGCCCCTCGGCGAGCGCGTTGCCGTCCAGCAGCACGTCCTCGCCGGGCAGTGCGGAGCCGTCCTCGGGCAGCGCGGGCGGCGTCGGGCCGGAGGCGGCGACCCGGCAGGAGATCGAGTACTGGAGCCCTTCGACGCTGCGGGAGTAGTACCACCAGTCGCCCTTGCGGGTGGGCACGGACAGGTCCGTCTCCTTGGTCCGGGCCTTGATCTCCTGGAAGACCGTCTCGCGCAGATCGGCCAGACCGGCCGTCGTGGCCTCGGTGAAGGCGTTCTCGTCCTTGAGGTACGCCAGGACGTCGTCGTCCTCCCTGTCGATCAGCCAGGCATAGGGATCGTTGACGACGTCACCGTGGCGGGAACGCTCATGGTCACGGCGGGCTGCTACCGGCGGCTTCATGGGAGAAGTCTAGGTGGGGGTGAACTGCTATTCGGGGAAGGGCGGGTGCGGCCCCGGTGTGGGGCCGTGTGGGCTCGGTGTGGGACCGCCCCGGCCCGCCCCGAACGGCCGCCCCGCCTGGCGTCATCCGGCGCTAGGATTTATGTTCTGCGCTGAGGGCGCCCTCATGAGCGTGGGGGGATCGGCGAGGAAAGAGGTCCGGGGAGCGTTATGAGCGAGGCCGCCTCCGCACCCCGCGTCGTCATCCTGACGGTCGACGACGACCCGGGCGTATCCCGTGCCATCGCCCGAGATCTGCGTCGCCGGTACGGCGGCGACTACCGGATCGTGCGGGCCGAGTCCGGCGCCGCCGGGCTTGAGGCGTTGCAGGAGCTCAAGCTGCGCGGCGACCTGGTGTCGCTGCTGATCGCCGACCATCGGATGCCGGAGATGAACGGCGTCGAGTTCCTGGAACGCGCCATCGACATCTACCCTGCCGCGCGCAGCATCCTGCTGACCGCCTACGCGGACACCGAAGCGGCCATCGACGCGATCAACATCGTGGACCTGGACCACTACCTGCTCAAGCCGTGGGATCCGCCGGAAGTGAAGCTGTATCCGGTGGTCGACAGCCTGCTCGAAGGCTGGCTGGCGGAGGACCACCGCGCGGTGCTGGAGACCCGCGTCGTCGGCCATCGCTGGTCGGCGCGTTCCACCGAGGTGCGCGAGTTCCTGGCCCGCAACCAGGTCCCCTACCGCTGGTATGCCTCCGACGAGCCGGAGGGCCGGCGGCTGTTGCAGGCCGCCGGGCAGGATCCGGACGCGGTCGGCGCCGGCGAAGCGCGGCTGCCGCTGGTGATCGCGCCGGACGGCGGCATCCTGCTGGAGCCGGACGATCAGGAGCTCGCGGACCACGTCGGACTGCGGACGACGCCGGCCGGCGAGTTCTACGACCTCATCGTCGTCGGCGGCGGCCCCGCCGGCCTCAGCGCCTCGGTGTACGGGGCGTCCGAGGGGTTGCGCACGGTCCTGGTGGAACGGCTGGCGACCGGCGGACAGGCCGGTCAGAGCTCGCGGATCGAGAACTACCTCGGCTTCCCCAACGGCGTCTCCGGTGCCCAGCTGACCGGCCGGGCCCGCCGGCAGGCCGCCAAGTTCGGTGCCGAGATCCTGACCGCGCGCGAGGTCGCCGGACTGGAGATGTGCGGCTCCTCGCGGCTGGTGCGGTTCGCGGACGGCACGGCCATCGGCGCGCACACGGTCATCCTGGCGATGGGCGTGGAGTACCGGCGGCTGGCAGCGCCGGGCATCGACGAGCTCACCGGCAAGGGCGTGTCCTACGGCTCGTCGCTGTCCGAGGCGATGAACTGCGAGGGCCGGCACGTCTTCATCGTCGGCGGCGCGAACTCGGCCGGGCAGGCCGCGGTCTACCTCTCGCGCTTCGCCAAGTCGGTGACACTGGTCGTCCGGGCGGAATCGCTGGCGGCTTCCATGTCGTACTACCTGATCCAGCAGATCGAGCAGATCCCGACGATCGTGGTCCGGGCCCGGACCGAAGTCGTCCAGGCGCACGGTGAGGAACACCTGGAGCGGCTGACGCTCCGGGACTCGGAGAACGGCACCACCGAGGACGTCGACGCGCAGTGGCTGTTCGTGTTCATCGGGGCCGCCCCGACCACCGACTGGCTCGACGGCGTCGTGGACCGCGACTCGCGCGGGTTCGTGCTCACCGGCCCGGACATCGTCCCCGGGGGTGCGGCGATCAAGGGCTGGACGCTGGATCGCGTCCCCTATCTGCTGGAGACGAACGTGCCGGGGGTGTTCGCGATCGGCGACGTCCGCTCCGAATCCACCAAGCGCGTCGCCTCGGCCGTGGGGGAGGGCGCGATGGCGGTCATGCTCGTGCACCGGTACGTGGAGAAGCTGTGACCGCCGCGGAGCCGGTCCACGGTGAACCGCGGGTGTGCAGCGTGGACGAACTACGCACCCTGTTCCTGTTCGAGAAGCTGACCGGGGAACAGCTGAACTGGCTGTGCGAGCACGGCACGGTCGAGGCCTACGAGCCCGGCCGGGTGTACAGCGAAGGCGAAGACGCGCAGTGGTTCTACGTCCTGCTGGAGGGGACGGTCGTGCTGTCGCGCCGGGTCGGGGCCGACGACGTCGAAGTGACGCGGACCTCCCAGCGCGGCGTCTACAGCGGCGCGTTCCAGGCCTACCTCGGCGACCGTGTGCAACAGATCTACCGGAACTCGTTGTCGGTGACGGTTCCCTCGCGGTTCTTCGTCGTGTCCGCCGAACTGTTCTCCACGATGATGCACGAGTGGTTCCCCATGGCGGTGCACCTGCTGGAGGGCCTGTTCTTCGGCACCCAGATCCAGCAGCAGATCGTCGGCGGCCGGGAGCGGCTGCTCGCGCTCGGCGCCCTGTCAGCCGGGCTGACCCACGAGCTGAACAACCCGGCGGGCGCCGCCCTGCGGGCCGCCTCCACACTGCGCGAGACAGTGGCCGGCGTCCGGACCGATCTGGCCGCGCTCGCCGCACACGGGGATCGCGCACCGAGCCTGGACACGCTGGTCTCGCTGCTGAACCGGGCCACCGAGCTCGCGGCGCACAGGAAGACCTCCGCGCTCGGTCCCCTGGCGATCTCCGACCGCGAAGACGCGATGTCCGACTGGCTCGACGACCGGGGCGTGGAGAACGGCTGGCAGCTCGCCCCCACGTTCGTGCAGGGCGGTCTTGAGGCCGACGACCTGGAGCAGATCACCGGCGGCGTGGACGACAGTGTTCTGCCGGCCGTCCTGTCCTGGCTGGCCCGGACCCTGGAGACCGAAGGGCTGACGGCCGAGATCGAGGAAGCCACGCACCGGGTCTCGGACCTGGTCGGCGCGGCGAAGCAGTACTCGCAGCTCGACCGCGCCACCCAGCAGGAGGTCGACGTCCACGACCTGCTGGACAGCACCGTGACGATGCTCTCGTGCAAGATCCCCGACGACGTGCGCATCGTCAAGCACTACGGCACGGGCCTGCCCCGGATCCCCGCCTACCCGGCGGAGCTGAACCAGGTGTGGACCAACCTCATCGACAACGCCGTCGCGGCGATGGCCGACGGGGGAAGCGGAGGAAACGGCGGAAACGGGGGAACGCTGACGATCAGCACCGGCCTGGACCGCGACCACCTGGTCGTCGACTTCCAGGACACCGGCCCCGGCGTCCCCGACGAGATCAAGGACCGGATCTTCGAGCCCTTCTTCACCACCAAGCCCGTCGGCAAGGGAACCGGCCTCGGCCTGGACATCTCCTGGCGGATCGTCGTCAGCCGGCACCACGGCGACCTGAGCGTCGAGTCGAAGCCGGGGGACACGCGGTTCCGGGTCCGGCTGCCGGTGCGGTGGAATGGTGAGGGTGCGGGGTCAGGGTGAGGGGTGAGGCGGGGTCGGCTTCCCCCGACGATCGACCGGTTCCGCCCGCCAATGGATGGCGCGCCGAGCCGCTCGTCTTCAGCTTGCACGACTTCCTTCGCACCGGTTCGTTCGAGGACCTCCGGATCGGCCAGTCGAAGGAGCTGGTCCGCAGCCGAGTTCCCGAGCCGCTGGACTGGGCGTTGACCGGTGACGGCACCGAATCGGATCTTTGGTCGTATGGCCGGTTGGACCTGATCTTCGTGAACGGAAAGCTGTCGTCCATCTTCTGCGACAACCTCGGCGGATTCGGCGACGAGTCCGCCGAGGAAGACCACGTCACGGTCGATCCGTGGTTCCTCGCCGATCCGCTGCCGGGGATGGCCGAGGTCCGCGGGCGGCTCGCGGGCAGTGGGTTGGCGGTGCGCGAAGGCAGAGTCGCCGAGTACCTGCGGGCGTATCGACACGATCTGGTGATCGAGGGCAGCGAGGTCACGCTGATGTTTGAAGCGGACCGCCCCGGGGTGCCGTTGGTCGCGTTCTGGCTGGACCGCACGCCCGGGTAAGCCTTCCGTATAGATACGGCCGAGTCCCAGGCAAGCGCTCAGTGGGTGCCCTCCTCGCGGCTGTAGTCGATGACGACCTGCGCGACGTCACGCACTACCGAGCGCGTCTCGGTCGGCCAGGCGAGCCAGGTGAACAGTGGCACCTCTGGTTCGGTCAGTGGGCGCCAGGGCCATTGCGGCAGCAGGCGGCGTGCGGAGTGCTCGATGAGCAGGACCGCGTCCGCTTTCGCGGCTTCGGCGCAGGCTAAGGCATGTTCGGAGAACTGGGCGAAGTGCCAGCGCGGGACGGCGCCGGCGTCGTGGGCGGCGATGACCAGGCGGTCGCCGACGACCGGTACCTGGCCTCTGCCGTGGGCCAGGACGCGTAGGCCGTCGAGGTCGCCCAGTCGGCACGCTGGCTGGTCGGCCAGGTGGTGGCCGGGGCGGAGCGCGATGCCCAGGGGGGTGTCGAACAGGTGCCTGCCGTTCAGCTCGGCCGTGGGGTGTTCTCGGACGATGCCGAGGTCGAGACGGCCTTTGCGGAGCATGGCCAGTTGGTCCGCGCTGCTGGTCTCGGTGAAGGCCACCGCTGCGCGGGGGACTTGGGTTTCCAGTACGGCCAGGAGGCGAAGCAGCCAGTCGTCTGCGATCCCTTGCGGGATCCCCATGTGTACTGCCTCACCGGCCGGGTTGATCGCGCTGCGCACCATGCCGGTGGTGGCGTCGGCGAGCCGCAGCAACACCAGTGCATGGTGGTGCAGGGCCGCTCCGGCGTCGGTGACCTTCGTCCCGCTCGCGCCGCGGTCCAGCAGCTTGGCGCCGACTTCCCGTTCGAGTTGCCGGATCTGCCTGCTGAGCGAGGGCTGGGTGATGTGGAGCCGGTCGGCGGCTCGGGTGAGGGAGCCCTCGGTCACGACGGCCGCGAAGTACCTGAGATGACGCAGTTCCACCGGGATCCCCGCTTCAAGGTATGCCCTGGAGGCATGCCTACTCTGATTGATCGGCATTGGACAGCATGCTGCGAAGGCCGGTCTACTGGGCGCTTGAGCACGACTGATGCAGTCTTTCGGTCCATCGTGGCACGGTCGCGGTGCGCCGCGGCTCGCGGGCGGCTCCGTGCTTGATGCCTGGGGGGCAGAGCCCCGGCTCAGGGGATCGATTCACCGGAAGGGATGATCAGTGGTCGAGCATTACGACGTCATTGTCGCGGGCGGTGGATCGGCGGGCATCGCGGCGGCGATCGGTGCCCGACGGGCCGGTGCCCGCGTGCTGCTGATCGAGCGCGGCGCCTGCCTGGGCGGGGCGTCGACGCTTCGCGGCGTGGTGACGTACTGCGGCTTGTACACCCTGGATCTGGAGCAGGTGGTGTTCGGGGTCGCCGAGGAGATGCTGGTCGGGCTGCGCGAGCTCGGCGCTGTCACCGGGCCGCGCAAGCTCAGGGCGGTGGCGGTGGTGTTCGACCCCGAGGCGGTCAAGCGCGTCGCGGACGAACTGTGCGAGCGGGCTGGCGTGGAGGTGCTGCTCCACACCACCATTTACGGCGCCACCCGCAGTGGTGAGCAGATCACCGCCGTGCAGGTCACCGACCACTCTGGCGTGCACGAGTACATCGCCGAGACGTTCATCGACGCCACCGGCGAGGCCGACCTCGCCCACTTGGGGGGTGCGCAGGTGCGCTATGGCAACGACGGCAAGGTGCTCAACGGCACTCTGAGCGTCCGGTTCGGCGGCGTACCGGCCGACGCGCCGATCACCCGGGAGACGGTGTCCGCCGCGCTGCGTGCGGCCAAGGACGCCGGGATGCCCGGCCTGACCGGGACCACCGGACTGATCACGCGGATGCCGGTGTCCGGCGACCTGATCACCTACGTCGCCGATGAGGAGTACGACGCGCGCAGTGCCGCGGACACCAGCCGCGCCGAGCGCAGCGGCCGGATTCAAGCCCAAGCGTACCTCCAGGTCATCAGGACCCTGCCCGGCGGCGCCTCGGCCTACATCGTGAGCACCGGACCGGAACTGGGCACGCGCGAGTCGCGCCATCTGATCGGGCGCACCCAGCTGACCGAGAAGCAGGTGCTGCACCCCGGGCCGGTGAGCGACGCCGTGGCGATCGGCGCGTGGCCGATCGAGACCCACCCCGGCCCCGGGTTGCCGCTGGAATGGACCTACCTCGACGATCCCGGCTACTACGGCATCCCGCTGGACGTGCTGCGAAGCCGCGACACCCCGAACCTGTTCGCCGCCGGCCGCACCGTGGACGGCGATCGCGGCGCGGGCGCCTCGATGCGGGTGATGGGCACCGCTTTCGCGACCGGGCAGGCCGCCGGCGTGGCCGCGGCGCTCACCGCACTCGGCCTCGACGCCGAGACCGCCGCGGTCCGCGCCGAACTCAAGCGTCAGGACGCGTGGCTGCCGGACTGAGCGAGCACATGCCAGTCAGATAGCTGCTTCTTGAGCGAGGTGCCGGTGCGGCGGTGCCTGCGGAGTCTGCGGTGCCTAGGTGTCTGCGGTGTCTGCGGTGTCCGGCATCATGACGGTCGTGGATGAAGACAGCTTCTGGCAACTCATCGAGCAGTGCAGCCCCTCTGACCCCGACCCCGACCCCGACGCGGACCAGCTCGCGGAGGCGCTGACGGAAGCTCTGGCCGTCGGGCCGGTGTCCACGATCCGCGGCTTCGCCGAGCAGCTGGCGTGGGCTTTGTACCGGCTGGATCGCAGGGAATTCGGGAAAGACATGTCCGCTGACGCCTTTCTCTACACCCGCTGTGCTGTCGTCGCCGACGGCCGTGCCGTCTACGAGAGCGTGCTCGCGGACCCAACGCTGTTCGCCCCGTATGCGAACGGTCTGGTGTGGGCCGAAAGCCTGCTCTACGTGCCGGATGAGGCTCACTTGGAGCTGACCGGGCAGGAGTGGGACCGCAGCACGCGCTACGACTACGAGACGGGCTCCAACACGGACGGGTGGGCCGAGGGGTAGAAACGCGCGGCTGGCCTCCTCACTCGTACCAGATAATGAGCGGCATGCCGCAGATCACCGTTGATTACTCCGTAGCGCTCACCAGCGCCTTCGACCGCCGCGGGTTCGCGCTGGCCCTGCATCCCAGTGTGGCCGAGCTGATCGGCAGCGCCCTGCCAGATTTCAAAACCCGCTTTCGCCCGATCACCGAGGCGGTCATCGGCACCGGCGAGGACACCGAGGCGATGGTCCATGTGGACCTGGCGATCCTGCCCGGCCGTGACGCGGAGCTCAAGACCCGCTTGGGCGACCTGGCTCTGGCGCTGCTGTGCGACCACATTAAGCCGGGAACGGGGCTGAACACTCAGGTCACCGTGGAGGTCCGGGATATCGCGAGTTACCACAAACGGGTCCTGGCCTTGTAGGACGCTGCCTTAAGGACACGGCCTTGTAGGACTGCTGGCGAAAAGACGGCGCGGCAGGTGAACCCGGCGTCAGTCTGGAACGTGTCACCGTCAGACCCCTGGCCAGGTTTCACTCGTAGACGGAGCACCTGATGTGGATTCGCGGCGTTCTCGGCATCGTCCTGATCGTGATCGGAGGCGTGTGGACCGCTCAGGGCTCTGGAACGATGCACGGGTCGGCGATGACCGGTCATTCGCAGTACACCGGGCTGGGAGTGGTGGTGATCCTCATCGGGCTGGGTCTGGTCGGGTGGGCCTGGCGGCTGCGTAGTCGCGGACCGCGGTAGACGGTGGAAGCGCCGAAGGAGCCACAGGCCGAGGCCCGCAGTACGACGTGGCTGGTAGGCGGGTTCATCGGGCTGCTCGCCGCGGCTGTGGGCGTCGCAGTGGGCGAACTCGGTGCGGCGGTGTCCGTGGAGCTCGGGGCCAGCGCCCCGAACGCGCCGGTCGTCGCGGTCGGGCAGTGGGCTATCGACCTGACCCCGGCGTGGCTCAAGGAAGTGGCGATCCGCAACTTCGGCTCGCACGACAAGTCGGCACTGCTCACCGGGGTCTACATCACGATCGCCGTGGTCTCCGTACTCGCCGGAGTGCTGGCCCGCCGGTATCTGGCGGCGGCGACCGGGCTGGCGGCCGCCTTCGGACTGGTCGGCCTGATCGCGGCGCTCACCCGGCCGGTCGTCGGTTTCGGGGGATGGTTCCCCGCGTTGCTGGCCGGCGTGGCCACTGTCGTGGTGCTGCGTTCGCTCACCGTCTGGAGTCAGCGGGCGAGTGTCTTCGGCGCGGTCGGCGCGGTCGGCGCGGTTGGCCAGCGCGAGCCCGGCGACCGCCGCCGCTTCCTGCTGGCGTTGTTCGGTACCGGGGCGGGCGCGCTGGTCGGCGGCTTAGGCAGTCGGGCCTGGCTCGATTCCCGGTACAACGTCGCCCCGGCGCGCGCCGCCGTCGTCCTGCCCGAGGCGAGCGAGCCGCTGCCCGCGCTGCCCGCCTCGGTGCACCCGAACGTCCCCGATCTCGAACCATTCTTCACCCCGAACGCCCAGTTCTACCGGGTCGACACGGCGCTGACGGTCCCGCAGGTCGACCCGCGCAACTGGATGCTGCGCATCCACGGCCTGGTGGACCGGCCGTTCGAGGTGAGCTTCGCGGACCTGCTCAGGATGCCGCTGGAGGAGCACGATCTCACCCTGACCTGTGTGTCGAATACGATCGGCGGTCCCTATTGCGGGAACGCCCGCTGGCTGGGAGCGCCGCTGGCGCCGTTGCTGCGCCAGGCCGGGGTCCGGGCCGGGGCCGACCAGATCCTGTCCACGTCCTTCGACGGCATGACCATCGGCACCCCGGTGGAGGCGGTGCTCGACGGCCGCCAGGCGATGTTGGCGGTGGCGATGAACGGCCAGACGCTGCCGGTCGAGCACGGGTTCCCCTGCCGGATGCTGGTGCCGGGCCTGTACGGATACGTCTCGGCGACCAAGTGGGTCGTCGATCTCGAACTCACCACCTTCGCCAAAGACGCCGGTTTCTGGGTGGGGGAGGGCTGGTCGCAGCAGGCGCCGGTGAAGACCGCCTCCCGGATCGACGTCCCGGGCACCGGGGCGTCGCTGAAAGCCGGGACCATCGTGGTCGCCGGTGTCGCCTGGGCCACCCACCGCGGCGTCGCCGGGGTCGAGGTGCAGGTGGACAAGGGCCCGTGGGTGACCGCGGAGCTGGCGGCGTCCGACACGCCGGACACCTGGCGGCAGTGGTCTTACGCGTGGCCCGCGACGACGGGCCAGCACACCTTGACCGTGCGCTGCACCGACGGTACCGGGACGTTGCAGACGCCGGTGGTCCAGGACACGCTCCCGGACGGGGCGACCGGGTACCACTCGATCCAGGTCACCATCGGCTGATCGCGGGCTGATCGCGGGCTGACCTTGGGCTGGCCCCGAGCCGGAGATCGAACCGGAAGGCGTCTCCAACCGTGTCCATAGTGGAGTGGTTGGGAGGCGATCGGGCCGTGAACGCACGCTACGGGCGGGCGGCCGACAAACGGCGGCAAGAGCGCCACGCTCACGACGACCTGCGGCTCTCGCTCGGCGCGTACGTGCTCGGCGTGTTGGCCGAGCCCGAGTCGCGGCAGGTGCGTGAACACCTGGCCGGCTGTGCCCGGTGCCGTGCGGAGTACAGCGAACTGCTCCAGGTGCGGACGGTCCTGGACCGTGAGGTCGCGGCCGCAGTGCCCGGCCCCCGGCCGGCTCCCGCTCCGTTGCCAAGCCCCGCGGCCCGGCGGACTCACGAGGCGCCGACGCCCTGGCGCCGCCGCCTCGGTCTGGCCGCGGCCGGGGCGCTACTGGCCAGCACCGCCGGTCTCGGCGGTGCCCTGCTGGCCGGCGGCCATTCCGGCACACCGTCGGGTACCCGCACCGTCGCCGCCACCGGCCAGTACGGCCTGACCGCATCGATCCAGTTCCATCCCGCGGCGTGGGGCACCCAGGTGCGGGTGACGATGAGCAACGTCCCGCCCGACTACACCTGCACGCTGACCGCGGTCGGCAAGGACGGACACGGAGAAGTCGCGGCCAACTGGTCGTCCGGTCCGCGCGGCGGCACCGTGACGGTCCCCGGCGCCGTGGCGCTGCCGGCCGCCTCGATCGACCACTTCGAGGTGTCGATCCCGCCGGGGATCGACCTGGTCGTCCCGGCCGGATGACTCGACGTCGGTCGCGCGTCGGTCTCAGGCATCAGGGATCAGGGATCAGGACCGAAGGGTGCGCAGGCCGGTGCGGATTTCGCTGACCAGGATCTCGGGCTGTTCCAAGGCCGCGAAGTGCCCGCCCTTGTCGGCCTCGCCGTAGTGGATCAGGTTGCTGTAGGCGTCTTCGATCCAGCTTCGCGGCAGGCGCGGGATGTCCTTCGGGAAGACGGTCACCGCGACCGGGAGCGTCAGCTTCGGGCCGGCGAGAGTGGCCGACGCGTTCTCCCAGTAGATGCGGCCGGACGACGCCGCGCTGTTGGTGAACCAGTAGAGGGATATCGCGTCGAGCATGTCGTCCCTGCTCAGGACGTCCTCGGCGAGCCCGTGGTTGTCGGTCTTGGACTGGAACTTCTCGTAGATCCAGGCCGCCTGGCCTGCGGGAGAGTCCGCCAGGGCGAACCCGACCGTCTCCGGCTTCGTACGCTGAAGGTGGTTCGACCCGCCGAGATCGCCGGTGTAGAGGGCGAGGGTCTCCACGGCGTGGCGCTGCTCGGGCGTCAAGGTGTCGGGCATCTGTGCGGGAAAGGCGTACTGGGTGTTCAGATGAATGCCGAGAAGCCCCTCGGGCTGCATGGCCCCGAGGGCCGTGGTGACGACGGCACCCCAATCGCCGCCTTGCGCGGCCCATCTCGGATAGCCGAGGCGCTTCATCAGCTCCGCCCACGCGCTTGCGATGCGCGACACAGTCCACCCGGTCTGCGTGGGCTTCTGGGAGAACCCGAACCCGGGCAGCGACGGGATGACGACGTCGAAGGAATCGGCGGCGTCCCCTCCGAACGAAACCGGATCGGTCAGCGGGCCGATCAGCTTCAGGAACTCGACGATCGAGCCCGGCCATCCGTGCGTGAGGATCAGCGGCATCGCGTGGGGATTCTTGGACCTGACGTGGATGAAGTGGATGTCCAGTCCGTCGATCTCGGTCAGGAATTGGGGGTACTGATTGAGCTCGGACTCCAAGCGCCGCCAGTCGTAGCCGCGCTCCCAGTAGTCGACCAGAGCTCTGGCGCTCTCTACGCGGACCCCTTGCGACCAGTCGCCCACCGTTTCCGGATCCGGCCATCGGGTTCTGGCCAGTCGCTGCTGCACGTCGTCGATCTCCGAATCCGGGATCGAGACGGTGAACGGGCGGACGAGGGCCGAGGTCGGCGGCGTCGGTGCGGTCATTGCCTGCTTCTCTTTTCTTGAGCGGCGCATCTTGAGCGGCACATCGCTTCTTGAGCGGCAAACGGCAGAGCACGGCCGGCAGAGCACGGCCGGCAGAGCACGGCCGGCAGAGCACGGCGCGACTCTTCGTTGCACACTGCTGTGCAATCTACTTCACTGCACACCGGTGTGCAACAATGGTGCCGTGCCGACCGAGTCCTCCCGTGTGCGCTCGATGAACGAGACGCGCGATCGCATCCTCGACGTCGCCCTCGCTGTGCTGGGAGAGAACCCCGACGCCGGAATGGGCGATATCGCCTCCGCCGCCGGCGTCGTCCGCCGCACGGTCTACGGCCATTTCCCCTCGCGCCTGGACCTGGTTCGGACCCTCACGGAACGGGCCGTCACCGAGATGACGGCCGTGCTCACCGAGATCAACGCCTCCGACGCGGAAGCGGACGCGACGTGGGTCGAATTCATCGCCCGCGTCTGGCCGGTGGCGCACCGGTACCGGGTGCTGTTGGCGCTGCGCCGAGGCGAGTACGGCGAGGCGATCCACGGTCTGCTCGGGCCGGTCGATGAGCTCCTCGCCGACCTCGTGGAGCGGGGCCAGCACGGTGACGTGTTCGCCCAGCACCTGCCGGCGGGCATTCTGAGCCAGCTCGCCTACGGCGTCGTGTTCGCCATCGCGGACAGTGACCTGTCGAACGGGACCCGCGGCGCCCGGGCAGCGACTGTCACCAGCCTGCTGATGCTGGGAGTTCCCGAGGCGCGCGCGATCGCTCTCGTGGGCGACCAGCCCGACAGCGCTCCAGGTCAGTAACCGCCGCCGCCACCGGACGTGCTAGGCGCGGGAGTGGACGGCATGGTGGAGGGGCCGGTGGTGATGGCGTTGCCGTTGACGCCGAGCACGTACCAGGTGCCGCCGAAGGTCGCGACGCCCTCGCCGTTCACGTCGGTGGAGTTGGTGTCGCCGGCGTAGGTGTAGAGCGGGTGGCCGTTGTAGGTGACCTGGGTGGTGTGGTCGGTCCTGGCGGTCGTGCCGACCATGGAGGCGGTGACCCCGCTGCTGGTGGGCGTCCCGGTTGTGACGTCCGGGGCCCAGATCGCCGCGCAGGCGTTGTAACAGGTCGACTGATTGCCCTTGTCGGCCGTCAGCAGGTACAAAGTCCGGCCCGAGCTGTTGACGAGGATCTGGCCGAACTGCGAATTCTGTGTGTGCAGTGCGGACGAGGCCGCGGGGGCGCTGCTGGACGTTGAAGGCGGCGTGGACGCCTTGCTGCTGGAGCTGCCGGAACTGCTGCATCCGGCTGCCAGCGCCGCGGCGCCGAGCAGGCCTGCTGAAGCGATGATGAGACGGTTCATGAGGGACTTCTTCCGAGGGGATTACCGCTTCGCCTGATGCGATGCTGACAAACCATCGGCTGGTGAAGCGTCTTTCCCCTCAAAACGGCTCAGAGTGTCCATCGGTTCATGATCCGGGTCCTCGCCGTCCTCGCCGACGTAGGCCCGGTCGCGCAGCGGCAGCTCTTTGAGGAACCAGGTGAGTGCGAACGCGATCAGCGAGATCGGCACTCCGAGCAGGAAGACGACGTGCAGCGAGTCGTTGAAGGCCAGGACGAAGCCGTGCCGAACCGCGGACGGCAGCGCGTCGAGCTGGGCCGGGCTGGCTGTGATGTTGCTGCCGTGCACCTCGCCGAGGGCCGAGGCCGGGAGGTGTTTCGGGAGGTTCGCGGCCAGCCGGTTGTTGAAGACCGCGCCGAGGACGGCGACGCCGAAGGAGCCGCCGATCGTGCGGAAGAAGGTCGCCGAGGAGGTCGCCGTGCCCAGCTGGCTGCGCGGGACCGCGTTCTGCACGGCGACCACGAGGACCTGCATCACCAGGCCGATGCCGGCTCCGACGACGAACATGTAGAGCGAGGATGTCAGCAGACTGGTCGAAGGCGTCATCAGGGACAGCAGATAGATCCCGACGCTCATCACGGCGGTCCCGATGACCGGGAAGATCTTGTACCGGCCCCGCTTCGTCACGAGCCGGCCGCTGATGATGAAGGTGCACAGCATCCCGAGGATCAACGGCAGTAGTTGGAGCCCGGAACTGGTCGGGCTCGCGCCGTGCACCGTCTGTAGATACAGCGGGATGTAGATGATGACGCCGAACATCACGAACCCGATCAGGAAGCCGATCGCGTTGGAGACCGAGAACACCGAGATCCGGAACAGCCGCAGCGGGATGATCGGTTCGGTGGCGCGCCGCTCGGCCCCGATGAACACAGCGATGAGCACGACCGCGGCCGCTTCGAGGGCGAAGATCGTCGGGGAGGTCCATGAGTAGGTGGTGCCGCCCCAGGTGGTTATCAGGATCACGGCGGTGACCGCGCCGCCGAGCAGGCCCGCGCCGACGAAGTCGATGGCCCGCCGAGTACGGGTGACCGGCAGGTGGAGCACCACGGCGATCACCGCGAGCGCGACGACGCCGATCGGGAGGTTGATGTAGAACACCCACCGCCAGCTCAGGTGCTGGGTGAAGAATCCGCCGGCCAGCGGCCCGATCACGCTAGAGGCGCCGAAGACCGCGCCGAAGTAGCCCATGTAGCGGCCGCGCTGGCGCGGGCTGACGACGTCGCCGATGATCGCCTGCGCGCCGACCAGCAGGCCGCCGGCGCCGACGCCCTGCACGGCGCGGAACGCGATGAGCTCCAGGATGTCCTGGGACAGCCCGGACAGCGCCGACCCGACCAGGAAGATCACGATCGCGGCCTGGAACAGCTTCTTGCGCCCGTACAGGTCGCCGAGCTTGCCCCACAGCGGCGTGGAGATGGTCGAGGTGAGCAGGTACGCGGTCACCACCCAGGACAGGTGGTTCAGGCCGTGCAGGTCCCCGGCGATGGTCGGCAGCGCGGTCGCCACGATCGTCTGGTCGAGGGCGGCGAGGAACATGCCGAGCATCAGTGCGCTGAGAATGATCAGTATCCTGCGATGCTCCACCCGCCCGGCCTCATCCGCGGCCGCCGGCTCCCTGGCGTCGGATTGCTCAGCGGCATCGGGTTGCGCAGCGATGCCGGATTGCGTAGCGGCATCGGATTGTGCAGCGACGCCGGATTGCTTGGCGGCCTCGGATTGCTCAGCCACCGGATTCCTCCAGCTGGCGCCGCGCCGCATCCGCGAAGCCGCGCAGCAGCCGGGCGAGCTCGGCCCGGTCGGCCGCGGACCAGCCGGCCAACACGGCCTCCAGCCAGCCCCGGCGCGCGGCGAGGATCGCCTCGGTCGTGCCGCGTCCGGCCGGGGTCAGCCGAAGCTGGATCGCCCGGCCGTCGGCCTGGTCGGGGCCCCGCGCGAGCAGCCCCGCGCCCTCCAGCTGCCGCGCCTTCCGGCTGACCGCCGGGGCGTCGATGTGCAGCAGCTCGGCCAGCTCGGAGACCCGCAGGCTTCCGGGTTCGTCATACACCGCGTGCAGGAGCGCGGCCCCGGCCCGGTCGACCTCGACCCCGGCGCGGCGCAGCAGGTGTTCATGCAGCCGGGCCTGTTTGAGCTGGCGGAACAGTACCTGTAGCGCCGACTCGAGTTCGTCGATCGCGGCTTCGTGCCGCGGCGCGGGGTTGTCGGGCGGCATGCCGTCCCGAACATTCATACCCCTAATGTAACAATTTGCGTTCGGCAAGTATATAGTGCGGAATCGGGCGGATCACCCAAGTGCATCGCGAATGAGGCCTCTGAGAAGACCTGGAGGCGTTGGCGCGCCCGGCGGACGCCGGAGGCTCACCCCGCACCCGTTGCCAACAGCTGTAGATGCTGACCCAACTCCAGCTCACGATGAAGCCCCTCTCATTGCCGCTGGTCGCAATGTAGAGAACTGATTAGAGGACCGGTCCTCCAGCGGGGAGCTCTGGACGGGAGCTCTGGACGGGAGCTCTGGACGGGTGCCCCCGATCGGTGTATCAATGTACCGAGCATTTGATACAGGGGGATGACGAGCCGTGGGCAGCTTCCACATAACACCGATCGCCAGCGTGTTCTCGGTCCTGGCGCTCGTACCGGTCGGACTGGTTGTCTGGCTGCTGATCCGAGGCATCCGGTACCTGGCCGGTCGCCGCCTCGGGCACGACGGTCCCCGGGGCCGCCGTGAACCGGTCGTTCCGGGTGACGGGATCCCAGATGACGGGACCTGGTCTCTCGACGGC
>NZ_JAAFZA010000217.1 GCF_015356865.1 Catenulispora pinisilvae | reverse complement strand
ACTCCGGCGAACCGACCCCCGCCCAGCGCACCACCCGCGACGCCTTCACCGGCGCCGAGCGCGCCCTCCGCAAACTCACCCACGCCTACCTCCAGGCCGTGAGCACCCCGGACTCCACCCACCGCGACCAGGCCCGCGCCATCCTGGCAACCGCCCGCCGCGACCTCCGCACCATCCTCACCCCCGAAGCCTGACCCGCAGCGGCCCCGCCCCAACGGGGCCGCGCCACCCACCAGAAACGTCAGGCTGGAACCCACCCCCGACCCGCTAAGATGAGCCCGCGTCGCCGCCAGGCCCTCGTAGCTCAGTGGATAGAGCACCGGACTTCTAATCCGATGGTCGCAGGTTCGAATCCTGCCGGGGGCACAGATCGAGTCGTATCGACTATGCCGATGACCTGGCCTTTTCTAGATTCAAATCTCGACTGGACTAGACATCTTGACGGCCCGTCAGGCAAATGGTCCAGGGGTGGTCCAGGGTGGGCTCAAAATGGGCTCGGACCCGCCGTCGTCGGGCTTTGATGCGGCCTCTCACCTGCGCCTCGATAAGTGGATCGATCGGCGACTAAATCGTGAAGCACCAAAACCGGCCGCGGGGACACTGTCCCTGCGGCCGGTCTGTTGTACGCCGTTGTTGTCGTTGCGGCTATGTGGCGGTGTTGATGGCTTGGGCGATGGCGTTGGCGGCGGCGTGTTTCAGTTCGTCGAAGACGCTGGTGTAGGTGTCTCGGGTGATGGTGGTGGTGGAGTGTCCGAGCATTTCGGAGACGACTTTGAATCGATGCCGGCGGCCAGCGCCAGGGTCGCGGCGCCGTGGCGGAGGTCGTGGAGCCGGATCGGCGGCAGGTCGGCTTCGGTGATCAGCAGCCGGAACTGGTCGCTCACCCATGACGGCGTGAGCTCGCCGCCGTCGGCGGTCGTGAAAACTAGCCCGGTGTCCTGCCAGTCGGGTCCGGCGGCTAACCGCAGTTCGGCTTGGTGTCGGCGCCAGGCCTTGATCGCGGTGACGGTGGTGTCGTCCAGGGCTACGTCGCGTTCGCCTGCGTCTGATTTCGGGTTGCTGGTGTAGATCTCGCCGTCGACCTCGGTGACCTGCTGTACCACGCTCATGGTCTTCGCGCCCAGGTCGAGGTCGACCCAGCGTTGCCCAAGCGCCTCACCACGGCGCAGCCCGGTGAACGCGATCAGATGGAACAGGGCGTAGAGCTCGTGGCCTTTCGCCCGCTGTAGGAACGCCGCGGTCTGGCTTCTGGTCCACACCATCACCGCCGATGGCATCTGGCCCGTCTCCCGCCATCGCGCTTCTCGTACCGGTGTCCAGACGAGGGCCTTCGGCCGTTTCCCGGGCTCGAGGTCTGCTAGGGCGGCGACGTTCACGGTGATCAGTTGCTGGGTGCATGCTGCCGACAGTCCGGAGCGCAGCGTTGCGCGGATCCGTTGCCGGGTGGCGGCGTTCGCCGGTCTGCGGAACGGCGACATCGACGCCAGTGTCGTCTTCAACTCCCGCACCGTCTCACGGTCTCCACGCTTGCGGGCGGCCTTGATCTGGTTCTCGACCTTGCGGCGGGCGGCATTGGCTGTGGGGATCGCCTCGGCTTCGGTGGTGATCGCGGTGAACATGGCATGCACGTGTGCCACTCGTAGCCGATCCAGCGGGATCTCGCCCAGGTGTGGGATGAGGTAGTTGTCTATGTGGGTCTGGTAGCTGACTTTCGTGCCGCGGGACAGGCTGCTCTTCGCACCGATCCACTCGGTCAACCACTCACCAACGGTGAGCTTGTTCATCACGGGCTGACCCAGCCGGGCGGCCTTGCGGATCTCCTCCACCTCAGGCAGCGGTGTCTTCGCCTTCAACGCCACCCGGATCCGCTCGACAATGTCGGCACGCAGCTTGTCTGCCGCGCCGGGTACGTCGTCCAGCTCGTCGGCGATCGCCACCAGCGCCCGGATCCGCTCCACTGCTTCCTGGGCTTTGTCGAAGGTGGCTATCCCGCCCTGTGTCAGATGCGCGCGCGGCGCCCCGGGCGCGGTGGCCACTTCCATCTGGAAATGCCAGCTGCCGTGGTTGGAGTTCCAGCGTCCACCGGCCCGCCGCAGCTGTGGACAGCCCGAGCCCAGTCGGCGCATCTGCGGTTTGCCATCGGCGCCGAGGACCGGGTGCCCGTCGGCATCCGTTACTTGGGTGCGGCAGCCGCACTTCTTGAAGATCGGATTGTTGTTAGCCATTTAGGCCCCCCTTCGTTCGCGGATCTATGGGTAGGAACCGGGGCTGCTCCTTGGGGCAGCCCGGCAGGCGGATCGGTCAGAGATTGAGGTCAAGGCATCGGATCGGGCTGGGTGCAAAATCCGATGGATTAGTTGCGCGGGATCCATGGACGCTCCGCAGCCGCCCATCTGTCAAGTACTTGATGTCGAGTTGATATCGGACCCATCGATTTGGCCGGGGCTGAGGCGAGTCGCTCGGGTTCTGGCGGGTGAGGCTTTGACTACGGAGGGCGGCGATAGCTCGGCCCGGTGAGTCTTCTTTGACATCGCAGACAGTGACGATATTGGCGCGCGGTGTGGTTGTAGGCTGATCGGAGTAATCGCCTTGCCGGGGCAGGGTGAGGTCCGGGCCGGGGGAGAGGGCTGCGGGGTCTGACCGGGGATCGCTGTTCTGGCGCGGCGATCGCCGCGCCGACATCCCTCTGGAAAGGTCAGTGATCCTCAACATGGCTTCGCTGTCGCAGGGTTCTGTGTTCAAGCGGTGTGGGTGTCGCATACCGGGTTCGTCGACGAAGTGGGGTTCGCGGTGTCCGCAGCTTGGTGAGCGCGGGCACGGCTCCTGGTATGTGGCGGTGGAGCTGCCGGCCGGTTCGGCGGGTCGGCGTCGGGTGCGCCGTGGCGGGTTCACCTCCAGGGCAGCGGCCTGTGAGGCGTTGGAGGAGCTGCTCGGCCCGGCGTCTACGGTGTCGGCCGGTGTTCTGGTGCGGGAGTGGCTCAACACGTGGCTGGATACGCGGATCACCGTGCGGCCCTCGACCCTGCGCTCCTATCAGGCGATCTGCGCCAACCACCTGATCCCGTACCTGGGTGCGGTGCCGTTGGCGGCACTGAGCCCGCGGCAGGTGGAGGCGATGCTGGCCGGGGTGCGTCGGCATTCAGCGGTGTGGGGCCGTCCGGTCACCGATGCCACCGTGCAGCGGATCCACGCAACGCTACGGACAGCGTTGAACGCTGCGATGAGGGAGCAGTTGATCGATGTGAACCCGGCCAAGGCGGTGCGGCTGCCGCGGATCCGCCGCCCACTGGCGGTGGTGTGGACACCGGATCGGATCGCAGTCTGGCAGGCGACGGGGGAGCGGCCGGCAGTGGCGGTGTGGACGGCGGGGCAGACCGCCGCGTTCTTGGCTGGGATTCGGGAGCATCGGCTGTATGCGGTGCTCCATCTGATCGCGTTACGCGGACTACGCCGGGGTGAGGCCGCAGGGTTGCGCTGGTGCGACCTGGATCTGGACTCGGCGACGATGTTCGTGTCGCATCAGGTGCAGAACATCGGAGGCAGGGTGGTGCAGTGCCCCACGAAAACACCGAGCTCGCGGCGGGTCGTGGCGCTGGACCGCACCACCGTGGCAGTGCTGCGTAGGCACCGGGTACAGCAGCAGATAGAACACGAGCAACTGGGCGTTGCACCGTCGGGGTTCGTGTTCACGACCACGACCGGGGCGCCGTTGACGCCGGATCGGCTCACCAGGGTCTTCTTGAAGCTCCTGGATGTCTCGGGCTTACCGCCGGTGCGGCTTCATGACCTTCGGCATGGTGCGGCGTCGTTGGCGCTGCAGGCCGGGGCGGATCTGAAGGTGGTGCAGGACCAGCTTGGGCATTCCTCGATCGTCACCACCGCCGACACCTATGTCAGTGTGCTGCCGGAGGTGGCGCGCAAGGCTGCCGAGGACACCGCTGCGCTCGTCCTCAAAGCCGGGCGTCTGGTGCCTGGCACTCGACGGATCCGCCGGGCCGACAAGCCCGACCATCGAGCGCACCGTGGTACCGCGAACCGAGGGCGCAAAGCGCGTGGGAGCCAGACCTCCGTGAATGCCCAACCGGCCCGGCCGGTCAAACCTCGCGATGACGACCCGGACCCCCTGATGGCCCCTGTATGACAGTTCTCTGATGCCGAAACCTGGCCGAAATCTCATTATTTGAGACGACTGGTCTCGGGTGTCGTGCTGGCGCACCGCGGCCCCACCCGGGACCCACCGGCCATCGGGGGAGTAGCGCGATTAGTGCAAAACGCCCAGGTCGGGCGCGGAGAATCCGGGGGAGATTCGAACTCGAGACCCGCGGATTAAGAGCCCGAATTGTCGCCACCGGCGGATCGAGGATGCCGGGGATCCGGTGTGGACCAGGGGTGGTCCAGGGGAAGTCCCCAATCACCGCTTGCGAGCTGTGCCCTAATTCTTTCTCGGGAGAGGCGGGCGCTCGGCTGACGGAGGTCTGAGGAAGGCTTGGCTGACGTTCAGCGTGATCGTCCGAAGGCTTCGTCTGTTTCGTCGGCGGGGATCAGTCTGGTCTTCTATTCCGCTGACACGGTGGGAGGCGTTGGGGGAGCGCGGGGCGAGGCGGTGGTCGGAATGGCTGGTTCGGTGTTCAAACGGTGTGGGTGCCGGGATGCGAGGTCGGGGCGTCTGCTGGGAGCTGCGTGTCGTTGTTTGGTCGACGATGGGCATGGTTCGTGGTTCTTCAGCGTTGAGCTTCCACCCGGGGTGGAGGGTGAGCGGCGTCGGTTGCGTCGCGGTGGGTATGCCACCGAGCACGCCGCGATCGAGGCACTTGAGCGTGTAGGTGGTGTGCGGGCTGGGAGTGAGGCGTTGACGGTGGAGGTGTGGCTGCGTCGTTGGCTGGCTTCGCGTCTGTCGCTGCGGGCGGAGACGGCGCGTTCCTACGGCGGTCACATTGACGACTACCTCGTGCCGTATCTGGGGCAGGTGTTGCTGGCCGAGCTGAACCGCTCGCGGGTGCAGGCGATGTTCACTCAAATTGCGGTCGCCGAGGGAATGACGGGCCGCCCGGTGAGTGCGGCGACATTGCATCGGATCCACGCCACACTGCGGGCGGCGTTGAACGAGGCGGTGCGTGTCGGGCTGATCCCGATGAATCCTGCAGTCGGCGTGGAGCTGCCGTCGGCGACTCGTCCCCGTCCGATGGTGTGGACGCCGGAGCGGGTGGCGGCCTGGCGGCGTGACGGGACTCGCCCGACTGTGCCGGTGTGGACCCCGACCCAGACCGCGGCGTTCCTGGCCTTCGTGCGCGAGCATCGGCTGTACGCGCTGTTCCACCTGGTTGCGCTTACGGGGCTGCGTCGCGGCGAGGTCAGTGGCCTGTGTTGGACGGACGTGAATCTGGATGCTGGGGTGCTGTCGGTAGCCCGGCAACGGTGCCAGACCGCCGGCCGGGTGGCGGTCGCGCCGCCGAAGTCGCGCGCTGGTGTTCGTGAGGTCGCGCTCGATCACACCGCGGTCACCGCGCTTCGTCAGCACCGTTATCGGCAGCAGATCGAGCGCGCGGTGGCAGGGCAGCCGTGTGTCGAGTCGGGATACGTGTTCACCTTCGCCGACGGTCGGGCGCTGTCGCCCGACCGGCTTACACGCATCTTCGCCGGTGTGGTTCGGGCTTCTGGGTTGCCGCCGGTCACGATCCACGGGCTGCGTCACGGCGCTGCGACTATGGCGTTGGCCGCTGGTGCCGGGTTGAAGACGGTGCAGGCGATGCTGGGTCACTCCTCGATCCAGGTCACGGCCGACATCTATTCAGCCGTCCTGCCCGCTACCGCCCACGAAGCGGCCGAGAACACCGCGGCTTTGCTATTCCTGCTGCACGGCCCCGGAAGGAAGCTGGCGAGGGTTGCTTGGCGCCGTGGATGAAGGCTGCGCCGGGCGGTGCGACATTGAATATGGTGTTCCTGCCCGCCGATGCCGAAGATGCGGGACCGTCAGCGGGCGGGGGCGGCTGTTTGGGCCCGTCCCTGGAATTCCCGTGTCTGGCGAGCAGCTTCGGTCGTATGCTGCTAGTCGTCATGTCATCGCTTGACTCCGATACATGCGGAACGGTGGAAGAAGAACCACGGAAATGGGTACTAAGAAGGAACCCAAGAAGCGTGTCGTCGGTCAGGGTGCGAGGTCGTCGAATCGTGCCCAAGCATCTGCGAACCCGACCATTCAGATCCCGCGACCGCGCGTTACCGACCGTGTGTACATCTCGGCGGTTCCACAGCTGGCGCCTGGTGTCCCGACCGGAGCTGTCGGTGGCGCCTTCGGCGATTATGACGTCGTACTTGTCCTTGGAGTGCCCGGTGTCTCGAGCGTGACCACAGCGATGAACATCCCCGCGCTGATCGCGGCGGGCGATTCGCTGCTCGAGAGCGACGGGCTCAACATCGACTTGCATGGTGCCAACGGTGCTGGCCGGCTGACTGCCGCCGTGCTGCCGAACGCCGACGGCCGTCTGGCGCGGATCGAACTGACGGTGCTGGCCGATGGCTTCGCTGACGCAGAGCAGATGGCACTGGACCACATGAGCATGGTTCTGAGTCGCATCGCCTTCCAAGCTGACGTGGCGGTCGAGGTCGGTGCCATCGTCGTGGTGGAAAAGGCATCGCAGATCGTGCACGCCGCGGCCACAGTCGTAGGCGCTATTCAGCCTGCCCCAATGAATGCGGTGGAAGGCTGGTCCACCGAGGAGCTTGGACCTTTTCTCGCTGCATACCGGGAAGGGCTCAACAACCCGAACGCACCGCTCTATCAGGCGCTGTCCTTCTATAAGATTCTCGAAGGTGCGCCCGCGTTTCACACGCGCCGCGTCCGTGCCGCCAGCAGGGCCGGAAAGCCACCCCCGATTGACCCGTTCGATGCCGCCATCCCGGCTGATGCGAGTCTGCTGTCGGAAGATGTGTGGAACCGGGATGCCTTCGCGCCCTACTTTGGGCTGTCCTTCACCGACGTGGAGGCGAAGGTCCGAACGACGATCCGTAACGGCGCGGCGCACCTCAAGCCGGGCATGGAGAACCTGCGTATCGCCGACATGACCGACGATGTTCGAGCATGCCGCGCGATCGTGCCGGTCCTGCGCTACGTGGCGCGGCAGATCATCGAGGGCGAACTTGCCTTGGCAAACGCCGCGGCAGGGGCACCGATACCTTCGCCCCCGAATTGACTGGTCCAACGTTCCTGCCGCAACGCTCGGTTCGCTCACAGGCAGACCCGGCCACTGTCTAGCTGATCTGCACGAGTCACCGAACCGTCTGTGTCGCTCACAGTGCGTGTGAATCAGTGCTCATCGATAGTATCGGCGGTGTGGCTGTGTGCTGTTGTGGCCGGAGGTCGGCTCGGGTCACGCACGATCGGGGAGGGGATATCCATGAGTAGTGTCTTTTCAGGACCGACGGCAAAAGACCTGGCGTGGCTCGTGCCACCGGGCGCCCACGTGCCCGACGGGCGCATGGTAAGTGGTGCGCTGCTGGCCGACATGATCGCCGAGTGGCACCGTATCGTCGGAGGCTCGGTCTCGGTCAGCCGTCTGAAGCGCAAGTGGGCCAGCCTTGGCGACGATCCGATGACGCTCGGATCGTCACGCCCCGAGGGCGAAGGTCATGACGTTGCTGCTGTCTTGAACCATGCGCTGGGACGTGCCGTGACCGCCGGCCTGAAAGACCCACACGACGGCGGCAACACTCCGGGTAACTCCTACCTGTGCGCTACCTTGATTCAGGAGGACACAGCCGCGGTGCTGTTGGCAATCCTCGATCGACACCTGACCGGCGGTGCGGAGTTGGCTGCGTGGTATCTGGCCTCGCCCTGCGACGTACGCAACTGTCTGCACCACGGCGACGGCCGCGGACCCGAGGTACCCGGATCAGGCGTGGAACCGCTGGACTATAAGGCGCTGCCGCGTCTGTATTGGTATCCCAGACTCGGGACTGTCGAGATTCATCCATGGGCCTGGGACACCCTCGCCCCGATGCCTGCCGAGGAGCGGCGGCCTATCCGAGTGCCGATGCCGGCGCTCGTACCGCCGGGCGTCTTCAAGTCGAATTCGGTCTCGCGTTAGCAGGCCTTCATCAACGAGGGATCATGTTCACCACATTCGAAAGACGTGTCTGTGGCCGGCCGACGAAAACCGGCAAGCCCTGCAAAGCCAACTTCTCCGGCGTCGGCTTCGCCTGCACGCTGCACACCACCCCGGAAGAGCAGGCTTTGGTCGACGCCTATCGGAACGGCTACCGCAAAGGGCGTGAGGAGGGGCAGACGTCGGGCCGGCAGTCGGCCGCGATGTCGACGGAGTACCTGGAACGCCAGATTGCCGACCTGAAGGCCCAGCTTGACCAGGCCACCCGCCGGTTCCGCGTCGACGGGCTCCAAGCCGTGACCGTCGGCGGCTACGCCTACCTGTGGAACGGGCAGCCGGACCTGGAAGTGGGGGACCGGGTGCTGCTGCCGGAGAACTACGTCAGCCGCCTCAAGCATGGCCCGGGTCCTGTCGAGGGTACAGTCACCGAACTCGGCACCACCTATGACGGCAGCCACAGCCGCATACTGCGCCGTATCACCTAGCCAGAATGTTCCTGAGCGGCTGGAGCCGGACCAACCAGCACCAGTAACGGCCAAGACCGCGGTCCGGTCGACGCCGCTGTGAACGGCTCGTAGGCCCGGATTCAGCTAAGAGATCACGGACGAGGCGTTTCAGAGAACGGGACACGGCAGATGGCGGATGTCGTCGAGCAGGCGCTCAACGGTTTGAGCGATCCGATCGTGGAGTACCTACACCTGCGCTTCCCGCAGCTTTTGCCGGTCATGCTGCGGTGGGCTGGGCAGCTCAACGAGGCGACGGCCATCGATTTACTGCCGCCGTCGGATGTCGCGCCGCTCGTCGGCGTGGCGGCGGAACTGGCAATCGGCATCGACCTGGCGGACGGACTTTCGGAGTTTTCGGCGTGGCTGACCGAGGCCGACGCCGGTAGGCTTCTGGAGCTTGTGCGTGGGGCAACGCCGAGCAGCCTCGACACTGCTGTATCTGCATCGCCGTTGCCAGCTGGGAGTGAGGAACTGGCGCAACGGTTGGTGCGGCTCGCTCAGGCTCAGGAGGCGATATTCCGGCTCCAATCCTCCGGGCCAGCAGACGTGGCTCAAGCGCGGCGGCTGGTCGATGATCTGCATCACCCGCAGCTGTTCTCCTTCGCACCAGGATGGCGGTTCCTACGTCCAGTGCTGGACGCCTACTTCACCCGCGGTTGGCGCCCGCTGCGTGCCCTTGGCGTGCCGGTGGTCGTCGGCCATCGTTTCGCCGAGGGCTTCGCGGTCTGCGACCTGGTCGTCGGCGACGCGCTCATCGACATCAAGTGCGTAACACAACCCGCTTCGCACCTTGTCGACTGGATCCACCAGCTCCTGAAGTACACCCTCCTGGACTTCACCGATGAGCTTGGCATCCGCCGGGTAGGTATCTACTTTGCCCGGCACACCCTGCTGCTCACCGAGCCCATCGATGCTCTTCTCTTCGAACTCACCGGCGACACGGGCGCCACGGTCGGCGCGTTGCGCGAGGAGTTCGCGCGCGTGGCCGCGCCGCAGATCGCGCATTTCGCCGCTGTACGGGCCAAGGTCCGGACCCCGAACGTCTTGTGAATCGTCGCCTAGCGCGACTCCTCCTTCACGTCGGGCTCCGTCAAGACCGGAGACCACGGAGGGGATTCCCAGCCCTGATGCCGGATCGGGTTCGTCTGTTGTAGCAGGCTCACCCAGGCGGACTGGACCGCCAAACCACGCGCGCGCGATGCCGCCCGATCGCCCGACGCGGCGGATCAGGCTCCCGAGCCTGACGCTCCCGCCGGGACCGGTTCGCCACTTCATGAAGCGGCCCGCCTGCCTCCTGACCGGTTGGCCAGGGGCAGGCGGGCGCGTGGTCGTGCCCTGATGCTCCTAGTGGATGATGACGGCGCAGTTGGTGAGGTGGTCGGCGGTGGTGGCGTAGCAGGTGGTGTGTCCGGAGCCGCCGTCGATGGTGGCAGCGGGGATCCCGGTGCCGGGGTAGAGGTAGTCGCCGGCGTAGATGATGTCGTTCGTGCCGGATCCGGCGTGGATGGTGTCGGTGCCGGTGCCGCCATAGATGGTCTCGGTGCCGGAGCCGCCGGTGACTGTGTCGTTGCCGGACCCGAGGTAGACCGAGCCGCCGCCGGTGCCGGCGTTGATGGTGTCGTTGCCGCCCAGGCCGCAGATGACGTTGTGGCCGTGGGCGTTGATGACGTCGTTGCCGGTGGTGCCGGTGATCGTACAGCCGTGACTGTTGGCGACGGTGGTGTTCACCACCGCCGCGTTGTTGGCCAGGTTGGGGTCCCAGGGGAAGCCCAGGACGGCGCCGGTGGCGGTCAGGGTGCCGGTCGCGTCCGGCTCCATGGTGATGGCGATGGTCGCGTGCGTGGTGGTGGTGACGGTGCCCAGGGCGCAGGACACAGTGCGGTGTGCGGTGTCGGTGGTGCAGGTGCCCTGAGACGGGACGGCCTTGATGATCGCGGCGCCTGTGCCGGTGAAGCCGATCGCTGCGCCGGTGATGGTCGCAGCCTGGGGACCCAGGTCGGTGATGGTGGCGGTGACGGTGGTGTATCCGCCGAGCGCCGCCGGGTCGGGGTTGCTGGCCAAGGCGATGGCGAGGTCGGAGCTGGGGTTGTATGTGTACTGATCGGCCGTGCTGGTGGCGCTGGTGCCGCCGGGTGTGGTGACTGTGACGTTCACGGTCGCCGGGGCCTGGGCGGGGGCGGTTGCGGTGCAGGAGGTCGCGGTGCAGGTGACGGCGGTGGCGGCCACGGTGCCGAAGGCGACGGTACCGCCGGTGAGGTTGGTGCCGGTGATGGTGACCTTGGTGCCGCCCACTGACGGGCCGGAGGTGGGGCTGATTTTGGTGACGGTCGGCGGGGCGGTGTAGGTGTACTTGTCCGCCGTGTTGGTGGTGCTGGTTCCACCGGGGGTGGTGACCTGGACGTCGACCGTGCCGGTCACTCCGGCTGGGGCGGTGACGGTACAGGTGGTCGCGGTGCACGAGACGGCGGTGGCCAGGTGTCCGGCACCGAAGGTCACGCTGGTGGCGCCGGACAGTCCGGTGCCGGTGATGGTCACGTGTGTGCCAGCGGTCAGCGGTCCCGCGGTGGGGTTGATGCCGCTGACGGTCGGCACGGCGTCATACGTGTACTGATCTGTGCTGTTGGTGGTGCTGGTTCCGCCGATGGTGGTGACCTGGACGTCCACCGTGCCGACAGCCTCGGCCGGGGTGGTGGCGGTGCAGGTGGTGGCAGTGCAGGACACTGCGGTGGCGTTGTGCCCAGCGCCGAAGGTGATGCCGGTGGCGCCGGTCAGATTGGTGCCGGTGATCGTGACGACGGTGCCGCCGGCGATCGGACCGGCGGTCGGGCTGATGCCGGTGACTGTTGGCGCGGCCACGTAGGTGAAGTGGTCGCCCGTGCTGGTGGTGCTGGTTCCGCCGGGGGTGGTGACCTGCACGTCCACGGTGCCGGTTCCAGCCGGGGCGGTGGCGGTGCAGGACGTCGCGGTGCAGGACACGACGGTGGCTGGGTGCCCGGCGCCGAACGTCACGCCGGTGGCGCCGGATAGGCCGGTGCCGGTGATCGTGACGGCCGTGCCGCCGGTCGCCGGTCCGGCGCTCGGGCTGACGGCAGTGACCGTCGGCACGGCGTCGTACGTGTACCTGTCCGCCGCACTGGCGGCGCTTGTGCCGCCCGCGGTGGTGACCTGCACGTCTACCGTGCCCGCCGCACCGGCCGGTGCGACGACGGTACAGGTGGTGGCGGTACAGGACGCTGCGGTGGCGTTGTTGCCGGTGCCGAAGGTGACGGCAGTGGCTCCGGAAAGCCCGGTGCCGGTGATGGTGACCAGGGTTCCGGCCGCCAGTGGTCCGGCGTTCGGGGTGACGGTCGTGACGGTCGGGGCGGCGGTGTAGGTGTAGGTGTCCGCGCTGGACGTCGCGCTGGTCCCGCCGAGGGTGGTGACGGTCACGTCCACGGCGCCTGGGCTTCCGGCCGGGGCGGTGGCGGTGCAGGTGGTGGCGGTGCACGTCACGGCGGTGGCCGGGCCGTCGGCGCCGAAGATGACGGCGGTGGCGCCGGTGAGGTTGGTGCCGGTGATGGTGACCGGGGTTCCGGCGGAAAGGGGTCCGGCAGTCGGGCTGATGCCGGTGACGGTCGGGGCCGGGACGGTGATCGTGGTCGTGTCGGTGGCGGTGTAGGTGCCGAACAGGAACGCGTTCACGGTGGCTGTGGCGGTGACGGTGCCCGGTGCGGTCGGGGTGACCGTGACGGTGACGGTGTCGGTTGCTCCGATCGCGATACCGCTGGTGGCGCAGGACGCGTCCTGGCCGCTGATGGTGCAGGTGCTGCCCTGGCTGTCGGAGGCGGCGGTGATGGTGGCCGCCGCGCCGGTCAAGGTGAGGTCGGCGGTGGAGATGAAGCCGGGGGTCGCGCCGTTGTTGGTGGCGGTCACGGTGTAGGTGTACGGGGTGCCGACGGTGGTGGCCGGGTCGGCCGAGCCGGTGACGGCCACAGTCACGTAGGGCCCATAGGTGTACTGGTCGGCACTGGAGATGGCGCTGACCCCGCCCGCGGTGGTCACCTGCACGTCCACGGCGCCCGGGGTACTGGCCGGGCTGGTCGCGGTGCAGGAGGTCGCGGTGCAGGCGAACCCGGTGGCGCCCAGGCCCCCGAAGGTGACGGCGGTGGCGCCGGACAGGTCGGTTCCGGTGATGGTGACCGTTGTGCCGCCTGAGGGCGGGCCGCCGGCCGGGCTGATGCCGGTGACGGTCGGAGCGGCGACGTACGTGTACTGATCGGCGCTGCTGACGGCGCTGGTGCCGCCGGGGCCGGTGACGGTCACGTCGACGGTGCCGGCGGTCCCGGCCGGGGCCAGCGCGGTGCAGCTGGTGGCGGTGCAGGACAGGCCGGTGGCCGAGCCGTCGGCGCCGAAGGTGATCGCGGTGGCGCCGGACAGGCCGGTTCCGGTGATGGTGACCGGGGTGCCGGCCGCGGTCGGGCCGCTGCTCGGGCTGATGCCGGTGACGGCCGGTGCCGGCTGGTAGGCCAGGGCGATGCCGACGGGGCCGGCGCCGGTGGTCAGGGTGGCCGTGACGGTGGTCGTGGCGGTGTCGATGATCGACATTGTGTTGGAGTTCTGGTTGGCCACATAGACCAGCGCGCCGTCGTTGCCCAGTTCGACGTCCTCGGGGAAGGTGCCGGTGTGGATGGTGGTGGTGACGGCGTCGGCGACCAGGTCGATGACGATCACGTCGTTGCCGGACTGGCTGGAGACGTAGGCCATGGTGCCCGCGGCGTTCACGGCGATGTGGGTCGTGGAGGTCGCGGTGGGGATGGTCGCGGTCAGGGTGTCGGTGGTCAGGTCGACGACGTCGAGGGTCTTGCTGCCGCTGGTGGTGACGTACAGCTTGGTGCCGGCAGGGCTCAGGGCTGCGAAGTCGGCGCCGGTCACGCCGGTGATGGTGGCGGTGATGGTCGCGGTGGCGGCGTCGATGACCCAGACGGTGTTGTTGCCGACCGCGTACAGGGTCGACCCGTCTGGGCTGACGGCCAGGCCGGTGTCGAAGTTCAGGCCGGTGACGGTGGCGACCACGGTGTTCGTGGAGGTGTCGATCACCGAGACGGTGCCGGAGACCAGGTTGGTGACGTAGGCGCGGGTGCCTGCCGGGTTGAGAACCACTGCGATCGGGGCCGTGCCGACTGCGATGGTGGCGGTCACGGTCTCGGTCGCGGTGTCGATGACCGACACGTTGTTGCTGGACTGGTTGGTGACGTAGACCTGGGAGCCGTCCGGGGCGATCGTCGCCGCGTCGGGGCGGGTACCGACGGGGACGACAGCGGTGGTGGTGCCGGTGGAGGTGTTGATCACCGAGACGGTGTTGGCACTGGCGTTGGTGACGTAGGCAGTGGTCACTCCGGTTGGGGCGGCGTGCGCCGGGGCGGCCAGCGTCGCCAGGCCGGCCAGGCTCAGCGCCGCGGTGGCGATCAGGGCCGTGAGTCGGCGGCGTAAGTGGGCGTGTCGTGGTCGGGCGCTGGTCGGTGAAGCCATGGGCAGATCCCCCCTCAAAGGTCCGTGCCGTCTCGGCCGGGCCCGGGAAGGGCCCTGGCAGATCCGTGGCGGCGCGGAAAACGCGCACGGAGGTAGGCCCAGACCGGGCCGGTCGTGTCGCCGGGTCGGTCGGGGCTGCGGGAAGGGGGTCTGCGTGGGAGCGGGGTCCAGGCGCCGGCAGGCCCTTCGCTTCAGAACGATCACCGGATGTGGTCGCCCGCGTACCTCGTGTTGTCGCCGTATCAGACTCCTGCGAGACGGGCTGTGCGACAAGGGGCAGGAAACCCTGGAGGCCCTGGCGAATGAGCGGCCATCGCCGCCGGCCGCATGCCCTGCCGGATCGAGCTACCGAACGGCCCCTGCACGCGTTTAACCGGAGAGCCGACGCGGCGAGGCGGGATCGGCCGCAGCCGGCCCGCGTCCGAACCACTCACCTGACGGGGCCTGAGGGTCCCGCCTGTGCCGGCTGCGCTGGTCGCTCGTTCCAAGTCCGACGATGCGGCGAACGCCTCCTCGACGCTCGGATAGCACAGCAGCACCAGCGACAGCCTGGTTGTCTGCAGTAGTTTGCGCATCCTGGCCGTGGGTGCACACAGCCGTAGCCGGCCGCCCTGTTCAACGGTGCGACGGTGGATTCCGACCAGTGTCCCGAGCCCCGCACAGTCGCAGAAGCCGAGACCGGACAGATCGGCGGCCAGATGCGACCGGACCGCACCGTCCGACGGGCCCAGGCGGTCGGTCAGCAGGGGAGCAGTCGCGATGTCCCACTCACCGTTGAGGACGACGACCCATCCCGCGGCGTGTCTGTGGACGCCGACCTGCAACGGGTCCGGCGGCGAGCCGCCGGGTCCGGATAAGTGCGGGGGCTGATTCTGCAGGGTGGAGGTTCCGGGACCGGACACGGCAGGCTCCAGAGGCTGGCGAGCGGCCTTACGTCTCCGGGGTCTGGGGAAACCGGCCCGGACCACCGGGCTCACCGCCAGGCCGAGGCTGGTCCTCGGCGGAGAACGGCTATGGCGCCCACTGCCTGGACCAGCGCCATACCCACCAGGACAGACGACATCGGCGGCAGCGTGTGCTGCGACGTTCCCATCGCCGTGTAGGGGCCCCCGGCCACGGCGATACCGGCGACGATCGCGAGTTGGTTGACGGTGCGCAGAACACGCCGCTGAAGGATGCCGCGTGTTCTGCGGTGACGCCGACGGTGGTGGTGCGCCGGATGGGTGTCAGGCCAGGAAGCTGTCAGGCGAGAGATCAACAGATACCTACAGCTCTGGTCGTCGCTTTGGCGTCGTGGTCAGGGTGTCGTGACCGGGAACCAGAAGTCGAACACCTCCAGGCTGTCGGCGTACAGCTCGAAGGGTTCCAGCGTTCCGTGGCGGATGACCAGTTCGCCGCGGGCCAGCATTTCTGCCGGGCTGTAGCCGGGTTTGGCCAGCGCGAAGTTGTTCAACGCCGAGCGCGCGATGGTGTAGGACGCCTGCACGCGGTCGGTCATCAGGACCGGCCGGAACAGCTGCACGCTGTTGCGCAGCTCGATCGTGCACGCCTCGGTGTCCCCGGGTACCCCGTCGGTCACGGTGAACCCGAAGATGCGTGGCCGGTCGGCTTCCTTCACCGAGTTCAGGCGGATCCCCAGATAGTCGAACAGCATCGCCAGTGGCATCGCTGCGAGGGTGTCCTCGGTGATGGTCTCCGGTGCGGGGATGTTCACGCCGAGGCCGTCGTCGCCGCCCAGGAGCGGCCGGTCCCGTAGTTCGCGTGCGCCGGCCAGGTAGAAGTTCCGCCACACGGCGCTCTCCGACTGGTAGCCCAGTTGTTCCAGGACGTCGGCTTCGATGTGCCGGGCGGCCTTGTCGCTGGGGTCGGCGAACACCAGGTGGCTGATCATCTCGGCGACCCAGCGGTAGTCTGCGGGGTCCTTGGCGTCGGCGAACTGTGCCGCGGCCATCTCCCGCACCTTCGCCGCGCCGCCCATCGCCGCCACGTAGCGCGCGCCGGCCTGTTCCGGCGGCAGGGTGTGCAGGTGGGCGGCGTTGCCGTCGAACCAGCCCAGGTAGCGCTGGTAGACGGCCTTGGCGTTGTTGTTCACGGTGCCGTAGTAGCCGCGGTTGTACCACTTGTCGCGCAGGCCGGCGGGCATCTCCTCGTCGAGGCGTTCAGCGACCTCCAGCATGGTGAAGCCCTGGTTGGACAGCCGTAGCGCCTCATCGTTGAGCCACCGGTACAGGTCGGCCTGGCTGGTGAGGAACGAGGTGATCGCGTCCGGCTGCTCCGGGGACACCCAGCGCGGCCAGAAGTGGCTGGCGAACATCACCTTGGCCCGCGCCCCGAACAAGTCGGCGGCCTCGTTGAGGTAGATCGACCAGGCTTTGCCGTCGCGGACCTGCGCTCCGCGCGGGCTGTAGAGGTTGTGCAGGGAGGCGTTGGCGTTCTCGGCCATGCACAGGGTGGCGATGTCGGGCAGGTAGAAGTTCATCTCTGCCGGCGCTTCGGTGCCTGGGGTGAGCTGGAACTCGAACCGTACCGGTCCGAGCTTCACCACGGTGCCGGGGAGGCAGTCGGCGGGGCCGATGTCGCGGGTAGGCGCGAGTAGTCCGACGCGGCCGTTGGAGAGGGTTTTTCCCAGTCCGCCGTCGACCTGGCCGCGGGTTCCGCGGGCCAGCAGCGAGCCGTACATGTAGGTGGCGCGCCGGGACATCGCGTTGCCGGCGTAGACGTTTTCGCTGACGGCGTGCTGGAGGAAGCCCTCCGGCGCCACGATTTCGACATGGTCTTCGGGGGCGGGCACGCCGTCGGGGAACAGGCCACGCACTCCGCCGTAGTGGTCGGTGTGCGAATGCGTGTAGATCACTGCGGCGACGTGGCGGTCCGCGCCGCGCTCGTCCCGGTACAGCTTCAGCGCCGCGGCTGCGGTCTCCTCGCTGACCAGCGGGTCCACGACGACGATGTCGTGGGAGGCGCCGGTGGGGTCTTCCAGGAAGCTGATGTCGGACAGGTCCATGCACCGCACCTGGTAGACCGCGTCCGGTACCACCTCGAACAGGCCGCTGTGCATGTTCAGCAGCGCGTTGCGCCACAGGCTAGGGTTCACCGAGTCCGGTGCCGGGCCGTGCAGGAATTCCGAGTACGGTGCGAGGCTCCACACCGGGATCGGACCGACGGGCCGGGAGATCGTGAAGTCCGGCGGAAGCTCCCGCAACTGGCCGCGCCGGGCGAAGACGGCCTCCTGGTCGGCGTCGACGGCGGGCACCTCCACGAGACTGTTGATGTGCGCGGTCAGCGCGGTCGCGGGCTTGGGGCTGGTCGGGATGGCTGTCTTGCGCGGATGGGACACGGCGCCTCCTCCTTGGGAGATGGCCAGTGAATGCCGTCGCACGAGAGTAACGATGAATTCGTTGATATGACTCGAATCAGGCCATGCGTGGCGCATATGAGAGTACTGTTTTACTTTGCGTAAGTCCATCGTTTCGACGAGTGATCACGCCCTGATCGCGCCGATCTGTGGCACCGGAACCGGGTGGACGGAGGTGGTCGAAAGCTATATCAGGGTTCGTATTTCCTCGGGAAGGGGCATGGCCTGGTTCGGAGAGACTTCGGTGGGGGCCGGGCCCCGGCCGTACCGGATACAGGGGAAGGGACGTCCTTGTGAATCTGCAGGAGTTCAGCACACCCGGCACGTACACCGTCGCCGTGCCACCCGGCTCGACCGTGCTGGTGGAGGCCTGGGGAGCCGGGTGGCACGGCGA
>NZ_JAAFZA010000216.1 GCF_015356865.1 Catenulispora pinisilvae | reverse complement strand
GGGAACGGGGAACAGGGACGGGGAAACATCGGGGGGACGCGGCGCGGCTTCGCTCAAGCGGAGCCGCGCCGCCTTGCCGTCCCCCGCTAGGCTGGCGGTTCTTTATCGGGGAGGGTGCGGGGCGATGAGCGGATCCGAGGCGGCTTCGGGGCGGCGGCTGACGCCGGTGACGCCGGAGAACTTCGACGCGGCGGTGGCCGTGAAGGTCCGCGTGGACCAGGAACGCCTGGTGGCGCCGGTGATGAAGTCGCTGGCGCAGGCCTACGTCTACGGCGAGGCGGCCTGGCCCCGGCTGATCCTGGACGGCGACCGCGTCGTCGGCTTCCTGATGGCCTTCGTCGGCATCGACTGGCACGAGGACGGCGGATCGGACTTGCGCTCCGGGCTCTGGCGGCTGAACATCGCGGTCGGCGAGCAGCGCCGGGGCTACGGCCGGTTCGCGGTGGAGCAGGTCGCGACCGAGATCCGGCGGCGCGGCGGGGACCGGATGTTCGTCAGCTACCACCCCGGGCCCGGGGGCCCGGAAGTGTTCTACCAGGGCCTGGGTTTCAAGCCGACCGGCGAGTCCGCCGGGGACCAGAGCGTGGCCGTTCTCGATCTGTATTGATTTCCCAGGCCTGTACTGATCCCACGTTCGATCTGCGCTGATCCACCTCGCCTCCTGTCACCGTCGGTGGATCATCCGGGCACCCATGGCCAACGTGTACAGGCCGGTGCCGAATAGCTGCCATTCCGTCATCCCAAAGCGGGTCTGAGCCCGGCCCGGGCGGCGGTAGCCTGGCAGGCGTGACGAAAGAACCGTCAGCCGACAGCGTCGTCGGCTGTCCCGTAGGCGCCTCTCCCGACTTCGGTGACGAGACGGTCACCAGCCACCACTTCGGCGAGGAGGGGGCGAAGCTGACCTACGGCTCGTACCTCCGGCTGGAGCAGTTGCTGACCGCCCAGGTCCTGGAGTCGGATCCGCCGGCGCACGACGAACTCCTGTTCATCACCATCCACCAGGTCTACGAGCTGTGGTTCAAACAGCTCCTGCACGAGGTCGACGCCGCAACCGAAGCGATGTTCGGCGGCCGGCTGTGGTGGGCCAAGCACCTGCTCAAGAGGGTCGCGACCATCGAGGACGTGCTGATCCGCCAGATCGGCGTCCTGGAGACCATGACCCCGCAGGACTTCCTGGTCTTCCGCGAGCTGCTGTCCCCGGCCTCCGGATTCCAGTCCGCGCAGTTCCGCGAGCTGGAGTTCGCTTCCGGGGCCAAGGACCCGACCTATCTCAAGCGCTTCCGCGGTCTGACCGAGGCCGAGCAGAAGCGGCTGGCCGAACGGCTGGAAGCACCGAGTCTGTGGGACGGCTTCGTGCACGCCGTGGCCCAGGCCGGGCTGCCCGCCGACACGGAGGACGAGCTGCGCGACTCACTGGTCAAGGTGGCCCGTGACCGCGACGGCCACGGCGAGCTGTGGGAGCTGTCCGAAGCGCTGCTGGACCACGACGAGGCCGCCGCGCTGTGGCGGGCCCGGCACGTGACCATGGTGGAACGGCAGATCGGGACGAAGTCCGGCACCGGCGGCTCGACCGGCGCTCCCTACCTGCGGTCCCGCCTCGGGCTGCACTACTTCCCGCTGCTGTGGGAGCTCAGAGGTTTCCTCTAGACGGTGACTTTTCGGCGCGTCTGTCGGCTTTTTGTATATGACCCCCAGTGCGCCGGCCCAGCCCGACAACTTCACACGCGGTACCGCGAGTCCCCTTGAAAACCACTTAGTCACGCAACGGCGCGCGACAGAATAGAGTTCACACGGCCATGCAGAGCACGTATACGGGTGCGAAACTGGGCAAGCTCGATCAGGCCAAGGCCGACCTGCTGAGTCAGGCCGCCAAACCGGCCACCGACGCCGGGGGCGGCGCCTCGGCCGCGGTGCTGATGCCGGCCCGCGCCGACGGCGCCATGGAGGCCTACCTCGACGAGTACTACCGCCATGCGGCCCCCGAGGACTTGATCGGTACCGCGGCCAAGGACATCCGCTCGGCCGCGCTGTCGCACGCGGCGCTGGCCGCGTCGCGGCCGCAGGGCACGGCCAAGGTCCGGGTGCACACCCCGACCGTGGAGACCACCGGCTGGTCCAGCGGGCACACCGTGGTCGAGATCATCACCGACGACATGCCGTTCCTGGTCGACTCGGTGACCTCCGAGCTGTCCCGGCAGGACCGCGGCATCCACGTGATCATCCACCCGGTCATGCACGTCCGCCGCGACCTGGCCGGCGACCTGCTGGAGATCCTGGCCCCGGACCAGGACAAGTCCGGCCCGGAGGTCACCGAGGAGTCCTGGATCCACATCGAGATCGACCGGCTCTCGCCGCGCGAGGACGCCGAAGGTACGCGCTACTCGGAGATCGAGGCGGACCTGCAGCGGGTGCTGCGCGATGTGCGCGAGGCCGTCGAGGACTGGCCGAAGATGCGGGCCACCGCGCTGTCCCTGGCGCAGGATCTGCACCCGGCCTCGGACGAGCAGAAGCCGCCGGTGCGGACCGAGGAGTTGGCCGACGCCTCCGATCTGCTGCGCTGGCTGGCCGAGGACCACTTCGCGTTCCTGGGCTTTCGCGAATACGACCTGACGACCGACGACAGCGGCGAGGAGACCCTGCGCGCCGTCCCCGGCACCGGCCTGGGCATCCTGCGTGCCGACCAGCCGATGTCGCAGAGCTTCAGCAAGCTCGGCCCGGACGCCCGGGCCAAGGCCCGCGAGGCCCGGCTGCTGGTGCTGACCAAGGCCAACACCCGGTCCACCGTGCACCGCCCGGCCTACCTGGACTACGTCGGCGTGAAGAAGTTCGACGCCGAGGGCAACGTGGTCGGCGAGCGCCGCTTCCTGGGTCTGTTCGCCGCCCCCGCCTACACCGAGTCGGTACTGCGGATCCCCGTCGTGCAGCGCAAGGTGCGCGCGGTGCTGGCCGAGTCCGGCTTCGACCAGAACTCCTTCTCCGGCAAGGAACTGCTCCAGATCCTGGAGACCTACCCGCGCGACGAGCTGTTCCAGATCCCCACTGAGGAGCTGGCCGAGATCTCGATCGCGGTCTCGCAGCTCCAGGAGCGCCGCCGGCTGCGGCTGTTCCTGCGCAAGGAGGCTTACGGCCGGTTCTACTCGGCGCTGGTGTTCCTGCCCCGTGACCGCTACGACACCTCCACCCGCCTGGCGATGCAGGACATCCTGATGCGGGAGCTGAACGGCGCGGTCATCGACTACACGGTGCGCAACACCGAGTCGGTGCTGACCCGGCTGCACTTCGTGGTGCGGGTCGCCCCCGGCACCGCGCTGGCCGACGCGGACGCCGACGCCATCGAGACCAAGCTGGCCGCCGCCACCCGCACCTGGGACGACGACTTCTCCGAGGCCCTGCTCGGCGACTTCGGCGAGGCGCAGGCCCGCGAGCTGCGCGAGGCCTACGGCTCGGCGCTGCCGGAGTCGTACAAGGCCGAGGAGCGGCCGGAGATGGCCGTCGCCGACGTCAAGGTCCTGGAATCGCTGAAGACCTCCGGCGACAGCAGCGCGGTGCGGCTCTACGAGGAAGTCGACTCCGCCCCCGGCGATCGCCGGTTCCGCATCTACCGGGTCGGTTCCTCGGTCTCGCTGGCCGAGGTGCTTCCGGTGTTCCAGCGCATGGGCGTCGAGGTCGTCGACGAGTTCCCCTACGACCTGGAGATCGACACCGCGAACCAGCCGGATTCGCGCATCTACGACTTCGGGCTGCACTGCGACCCGGCGTCGGTGGCCGAGTTCGGCATGGACGAGGTCGCGCGCCAGCGCTTCCAGGAGGCGTTCACCGCGATCTGGACCGGCAAGGCCGAGAACGACCGCTTCAACACCCTGGTGCCGATGGCCGGTCTGACCTGGCGGCAGGTGGTGGTCCTGCGGGCCTACGTGAAGTACCTGCGCCAGGGCGGCATGACCTCCAGCCAGGAGCTGGTGGAGACCGTGGTGGCGAACAACCGCCGGGTCGCCCGCCTGCTGGTGAAGCTGTTCGAGGCGAAGTTCTCCCCGGCGTACTCGCACGAGACGCCCGAGCTGTGGGAGAGCATCGTCGAGGAGATCGAGGGCGCGCTGGACAACGTCCAGTCCCTGGACGAGGACCGCATCCTGCGCTCGCTGCTGAAGGTCATCCAGGCCACGCTGCGGACCAACTACTTCCAGGCCGACGCCAACGGTGACCCCAAGTCGTACGTGTCCTTCAAGCTGGACCCGCACCTGGTCCCGGACCTGCCGGCGCCGCTGCCCAAGTTCGAGATCTGGGTCTACTCCCCGCAGGTCGAGGGTGTGCACCTGCGCTTCGGCAAGGTGGCGCGCGGCGGCCTGCGCTGGTCCGACCGCCGCGAGGACTTCCGCACCGAGGTCCTGGGCCTGGTCAAGGCGCAGATGGTGAAGAACTCGGTGATCGTGCCGGTCGGTTCCAAGGGCGGGTTCTACGCCAAGAACCTGCCGGACCCCTCGGTGGACCGGGACGCCTGGCTGGCCGAGGGCGTGTCCAGCTACAAGACCTTCATCAGCGGTCTGCTGGACATCACCGACAACCTGGTCTCCGGCGAGGTGGTGCCGCCGGCGAACGTGGTGCGGCACGACGGCGACGACACCTACCTGGTGGTGGCCGCAGACAAGGGCACCGCGACGTTCTCCGACATCGCCAACGGCCTGGCCATCGACTACGGGTTCTGGCTCGGCGACGCCTTCGCCTCCGGCGGCTCGGTCGGCTACGACCACAAGGGCATGGGCATCACGGCGCGCGGCGCGTGGGAGTCGGTGAAGCGGCACTTCCGCGAGCTCGGCGTGGACTCCCAGAGCGAGGAGTTCACCGCGGTCGGCGTCGGCGACATGTCCGGCGACGTGTTCGGCAACGGCATGCTGCTGTCCGAGCACATCCGGCTGATCGCGGCCTTCGACCACCGGCACATCTTCCTGGACCCGGAGCCGGACGCGGCGACCTCCTTCGCCGAGCGCAAGCGGATGTTCAACCTGCCGCGCTCGTCCTGGGCCGACTACGACACCACCAAGATCAGCGCCGGTGGCGGCGTCTTCCCGCGCAGTGCCAAGTCGATCCCGATCTCCGCGCCGGTGCGCCAGGCCCTGGGCCTGGACGCCTCGGTGCTGCGGCTGCCCCCGAACGAGCTGCTGAACGCCATCTTGAAGGCGCCGGTCGACCTGTTCTGGAACGGCGGCATCGGCACCTACGTCAAGGCCTCCTCGCAGAGCCACGCCGAGGTCGGCGACAAGGCCAACGACGGCATCCGGATCGACGGCTCCGAGCTGCGGGCCCGGGTCGTCGGCGAAGGCGGCAACCTGGGCTTCACCCAGCTCGGCCGGATCGAGTACGCGGCCTCCGGCGGCCCCGGCGACGTCGGCGGCAAGATCAACACCGACGCCATCGACAACTCGGCCGGGGTGGACACCTCCGACCACGAGGTGAACATCAAGATCCTGCTGGACCAGGCGGTGCACGCCGGCGACCTGACGGTCAAGCAGCGCAACAAGATCCTGGCCGAGCAGACCGACGAGGTCGCGCGGCTGGTCCTGCGGGACAACATCGACCAGAACATCGCGCTGTCCAACGCCCAGTGGCAGGCCCCGGAGCTGATCGACGCGCACGGCCGGCTGATGCGCCGGCTGGTCAAGGACGGCCTGCTGGACCGCGGGCTGGAGTTCCTGCCGAACGACAAGGTGCTGGCCGAGCGCCGGGCCGCGGGCCGCGGGCTGACCCAGCCGGAGCTGTCGGTGCTGCTGGCGTACGTGAAGATCGTGCTGTCCGACGAGCTGTTCGCCTCCGGGCTGCCGGACGACCCGTACTACGTCCAGCGCCTGGCGAACTACTTCCCGACGCCGATGCGCGAGACGTACCGGGGCCTGATGGACTCCCACCCGCTGCGCCGCGAGATCATCACCACCCAGGTGGTGAACGACCTGGTGAACGCCGCCGGCATCACCTTCGCCTTCCGGATGCGGGAGGAGTCGGGGGCCTCGGCCGAGCAGATCGCGCGCGCCTATAGCGCCGCGAACGAGGTCTTCGACATGGGCGGTTTCCTGACCGCCATCGAGGACCTGGACAACAAGGTCTCGGCCGCGGTCCAGACCGCGATGCGGATGGAGATCCGCCGGCTCACCCAGCGCGCCTCCCGCTGGTTCCTCCAGAACCGCCGGCACCCGCTGGACATCCCGGCACAGATCGAGCAGTTGCGCGAGGGCGTGCGGGACATCGCCGCGCACCTTCCCAAGCTGCTCAAGGGCCCGCACCTGACCCGCTACTCCGAGCAGCGCGAGGACCTGATCATCGCCGGCGTCCCCGGCGAGCTGGCCTCGGCGGTGGCCGGCATGCCGTCGATCTTCGGCGCGCTGGACATCGTGGAGACTGCCAGGGCCACCGGCAAGCCGGTCCTGGACGTCGCCGACGTCTACTTCGACCTGGCCGACCGGATGGGGATCGCGCAGATCCAGCAGAAGATCGTCGAGCTCCCGCGCGCCGACCGCTGGCAGACCATGGCCCGGGCGGCGCTGCGCGACGAGCTCTACGCCTCGCACGCCGGCCTGACCGCCGCCCTGCTGGCCTCCGGCGCCGAGGACGACACCCCGGAGCAGCGCTACGAGGCCTGGCTGGACAAGGACCGCGCGGCGGTGCAGCGCTCGCGCGCGGTGCTGGACGAGATCATGGCCTCCGGGACGTATGACCTGGGGACATTGTCGGTCGCGATGCGGACTATCAGCGCCATACTGCGGGCGACGTCGATGTAGCGGCGTTTTGCTCACCGGGCGGCCGGACACGCGGGAGCGTGCCGGCCGTTCGGCTGTTTACGGATTCCCGCCAAGCTCCTCGCGCCAGAGGTGTCTGGCGGTAGAGTCCTGATCGAACGACGCAGACCGGGGGGATGCGATGCTCGACCAGGTCTTCGGGACCTACTTTCACCAGACCTGCCAAACCTGCCAGAGCCACATGAGCGGGGCGTCCGTCGCGGGGTGGGCGATGGCCGTCGCCGGCATGATCGTGCTGCTGGGCGGGATATTCATGCAGCTGTCGGCGCGGTGGCTCACGGATCCGGCGCCGTCTACGGCGCAGAGTCAGTCCTTGCCGGTCATGGACACGGTTCAGCGCGAGGACCTGGAACGCCGGGCTGCGCAAGCTCCTCCGGCCGGTTCGGGGACGCCGCAGGGGCAGGGTGCGAGCAGGGCGCTGATAATGATCGGCGGCGGGGTCGCCATTTTCGGTCTGATCTTCGCCGCCACAGTCGGCGCCGGCTCCGACGCCGCCGATAGCCAGCTGCGTTCTGCGGCGGCCAAGCTGGTGTCGGACTCTCTCAACGGGTCGGCGGCCTGCCAAGATCCCACCGGCGGCGGATCCGGGCTCTTCCCGTCGTATCTGCTTTCGAATCCGTATGGGTCGGACCCGCAATGCGATCCTTCGCCGCGGTCCTATGCCTACCAGGCGTCCGACGTTCCCGGGGTGCCGATCACCATCCAGTACGTGTACTCCACGTCTTTCACCACGGACGGCGAAGTCACCGTTCATGACACGACTGACAATCACTCGGTGTGTGTCACGGTCCCCGACTACGACGCGTCGGACGACCCGAGCGCCTACATCACCTCCGGTGCCTGCCACGACGCGCCGGTCACCGACAACCTCACGCCATAGGGCGACGTCCCGCTCGGATCAGCCGGCTTCGGGCCGGCCGGCCGCGGCGACCTGTCCCATCGCCCACTCGACGAGCTGCGCGCCGGTCCTTCCGGCCAGACCCCAGCCGCCGTCAGCGGTCTCCCCGATGAGGACGAAGGTGCGCTCGACCTGAGCCGGATCGCCCACCACCCGCGCGACGATCTGCGTGGCCTCCTCGATCAGCCCGGCGCGGGCCTCGGGGGTCAGTCGGCCGTACGGTGCCAGGACGCTGATCCGCACGGCGCCAGTCGCGATCGATCCGTCGCCGGCCACGACGGCCGAGGCCGGGTGCCGGTGGAAGAAGACCCATGACTTCGAGAGCAGGAACGGCGAGGGCTCCAGGCCTTCGGCCCGGAGCGCGGCCGCCGCCAGGTCCGCTGCGAGGATCCCTTCGTCCTGCTGGTTGAACAGGTTCGCGTCTGCGTGCACGTCGATCGATGGCATGACCTTCGGCAACGACCGATCCGCCGCCTGCATTCCACCGCCTACAGGTGGTCCGGCGGTCTCCGACCGCGAGCGACTCGCCTCAGCCCTCGACGACGACCGCCGCAGGCTCCCCGCCGAGCCGCGCGTCCAGCAGCCGCCGCAGGGAGTTCAGCCGGGCCGCGCCGGCGTGCCCCTCGGCGACCCACGCGTCGAGCGCGCACTCCGGCGCCAGCGAGTCGTGCTGGCAGCCGCGCGGGCAGTTCTCCGTGCCCTCGGCCAGATCCGGGAAGTGGTCGATCAGCCGGTTGACGTCCACGTGCGCCAGCCCGAACGAGCGCACGCCGGGCGTGTCGATCACCCAGCCGCCGGCCTTGCCGGGCAGCTCCAGGGCCAGCGCCGAGGACGAGGTGTGCCGGCCGCGTCCGGTCACCGCGTTCACCCGGCCGATCGCCCGGAACGCCGTCGGCACCAGCTTGTTGAAGATCGTCGACTTCCCCACTCCCGAGGAGCCGACCAGCACCGAGGTCCGGCCGGCCAACCGCGCCGCGAGATCCTTCGCCCCCGAGGCGTTCGCCGAGACCACTATCGGGATGTCCAGCGGCCGGTACATCTCCAGGACCGCGTCCTCTTCCCACGCTATGACCAGGTCCGCCTTGGTCAGGCAGAGCAGCGGCGCCATCCCGGCGTCGTAGGCGGCGACCAGGCAGCGGTCGATCATCCGGGGCTGCGGCTCGGGGTCGGTGAAGGAGGCGACGATCACCAGCTGGTCGGCGTTGGCCACCAGCACCCGCTCCACCGGGTCGGTGTCGTCGGCGGTGCGCCGCAGCACGGTCCGCCGCTCCTCGACCCGCACGATCCGGGCCAGCGAGTCCGGCGACCCGGACAGATCCCCGACCAGGCCCACCCGGTCGCCGACCACTATCCGCTGCCGTCCCAGCTCGCGCGCGGTCATCGCAACCACGCTGCGGGTCTTCTTCTTGTCCGGGACCAGGCAGGTGTAGCGGCCGCGGTCGACGGTGACCACCATGCCGGTCGCCGCGTCCTCGTGCGCGGGCCGGCTCTTGGTCCTCGGCCGGCTGCCCTTCGGGTTCGCGCGAACCCGGACATCGCTCTCGTCGTAACTGTCGAGCTTCCGGCCGGCGCCCGACATCAGCTGCGCGCTCCGGTCGGGGCGGGGGCTTCGTGGTCGTCGGCGGCCAGCATCGCCGCCCACATCGCCGGGAAGTCCGGGAGGGTCTTGCCGGTGGTGGCGATGTCCTCGACCTCGACGCCGGGCACGGCCAGGCCCAGCAGCGCGCCGGCGGTGGCCAGCCGGTGGTCGGCGTAGGTGCCGAAGACGCCGCCGTGCAGCGGCACCGGGCGGATCAGCAGCCCGTCCGGCTCCTCGACGATGTCGCCGCCGAGCCCGTTGATCTCCCGGGCCAGCGCGGCCAGCCGGTCGGTCTCGTGCCCGCGCAGGTGGCCGATGCCGGTGAACCGGGACGGAGAGTCGGCCAGCGCCGCGATCGCGGCCAGGATCGGCGTCAGCTCGCCGACGTCGTGCAGGTCGGCCTCCATGCCGTGCACGCCGGCCCCGCCGGAGACGGTCAGCCCCGCTGTCGTGAGTTCCACACGGGCACCCATCTCCCGCAACAGGTGCCGCAAAGCGTCCCCGGCCTGGGTGGTCCGGGCCGGCCAGTCGGCGACCGTCACGGTCCCGCCGGTGACCAGGGCCGCGGCCAGGAACGGAGCGGAGTTGGACAGGTCCGGCTCGATGCTCCACTCGCGGCCGCGCAGGACCGAAGGGGTGAGGACCCAGCGCCCCGGCTCGGTGGCGTCCACGGTGCCGCCGGCCGCCCGGACGAACTCCACGGTCATGTCGATGTGCGGCTGCGAGGGGATCGGACCGCCGACGTGGCGCACCTCGACCCCGCGCTCGTACCGGGAGCCGGCCAGCAGCAGCGCCGAGATGAACTGCGAGGAGGCGGTGGCGTCCAGCTCGACCAGCCCGCCGGGCACCGAGCCGGTGCCCTCGACCAGGAAGGGGAAGGTGCCGCGGTCGCCGTCGTCGATCCGCACGCCGAGGTCGCGCAGCGACTGCAACAGCGTGCCCATGGGGCGCGAGCGCGCGTAGGGATCGCCGTCGAAGTACACCGGCCCGTCGGCCAGCGCCGCGACCGGCGGCAGGAAGCGCATCACGGTGCCGGCCAGGCCGACGTCCACCTTCGCGACGTCGCCCACGTCGCCGCCGCGCAGCCGCTCCGGCGGGGTGATCCGCCACACCGGCGCCTCGAGCTCGGCCCCGGCCTCGATCCCGACACCGAGCGCGCGCAGCCCGCCGACCATCAGCACCGAGTCCCGGGCCCGCAGCCCGCCGGTGATGGTCGAGGGCGAATCGGCCAGCGCGGCCAGCAGCAACGCCCGGTTGGTCGCCGACTTCGAGCCCGGGACCCGCACGTTCGCCGCGACGGGACGGCTGGCGGGCGGCGCGGACCACAGGGTCTTCTCGGCGGAGGTCATGGGTCAAGGCTAGTCGGTACGGCCGATCACCGCTGGCGGTGTCGGATGCCGGTTCCCCTGCGTGCGGGCCCCGTTTGCCGCCCCGTTTCCGCCCGGACAGGAGGTTTCTGTGGGCGTCCCGTGATTAGCTCGGTGGCATGTGTGGACGCTACGTGCTCCGAACCGACCCCTCGCAGCTGGCCGACCAGCTCGGCATCGCGCAGCCGGAGATGTTCGAGCAGGTCGCCGAGGCTTTCGAACCGAACTACAACGTGGCACCGACGGACCCGGTCGTGGCCGCGATCGAGCGGCGTCCGCGGGACGCCGGGCCCGGTGCCGAGGCGGTGCGCAAGCTCCGGGAGGTCCGTTGGGGCCTGGTGCCGTCCTGGGCCAAGGACCGCAAGATCGGGCAGAAGATGTTCAACGCCCGCATCGAGACCATCACCGAGAAGGCCTCCTTCAATCGTGCCTTCATGAAGCGCCGCTGCATCCTTCCGGCGGACGGTTACTACGAGTGGTACAAGCCGGCCAGCCCGAAGCCCGTCAAGCAGCCGTTCTTCATCCACGACGGCTCCGGCGACGCCTTGGCCTTCGCCGGGCTCTACGAGCTCTGGCGTGACCCGGAGATCGAGGACAAGGAGGACCCGGCGGCCTGGCTCTGGTCGGCGACGATCCTCACCACCGCCTCGGTCGGCGGCCTGCACCACATCCACGACCGGATGCCGGTCATCGTGCCGCGGGCGCACTTCGACGCGTGGCTGGACCCCGACTACGGCTCCGGCGACGGCGACGCCGACGCCCTGCTCGGTCTTCTGGATCCCGGTCGCGACCCGCACCTGGACACCTATCCGGTCTCACCGGCGGTGAACTCTGTGCGGAACAACGGACCGGAACTGGTGGTGCCGCTGGAAGCTGAGTAAGAGCTTTGTGCTCGCCGCGCTGGTGGTGTTGAGGGAGCGGTCCACGGTGGCGAAACAGGGGGCTGGCATGCTCTAGGATCGGCGGGTCTTCATCCAGCCCCTGCCTCAATAGCCTCACTCTCCGGGGGGACCGTGAGTACGCCCACCATGTCCCGCGGCGCGCGTGCTATGGCCGCCAAGCGCGACGAACGACGCGCTCTGGCCGACGCGCATCTGCACCTCGACGACGTCGAGAAATGGTTCATCAAACGCGGACTTCCGCATTTCATCGAGAACTACAAGGCGACCGAGGACGTCTTCAACCGCGCGTTACCGCTGTTCGTGGTGCTCGTCGTCGTCCAGATGGGCCTGGAGCTCACCAGTAAGACGGTGACCTGGAAGGACCGGCTGATCGGCGGGGCCATCGGGTTCGCCGCGATCGTGGTGGTGATCCTGGTCGCCAACCTGATCCGGCAGCCTCAGCGCTGGTACCGCTGGCCACGCAAGATCGGGCCGGCCGAGATCACGCTGCTGGTGCTCCTCGGGCCGGTGGTCGGCAAGCTCTCCGGGGCCGGCTGGGGCGCGGTGGTCGCCGACTTCGTCGCCAACATCCTGGTGCTGGCGTTGGTGTATCTGCTGGTCGCCTACGCGATCCTGCCGGTGCTCAAATGGGCCCTGAAGCATTCCTTCGAAGAGCTCGGGAACCTGGGCAACCTGGCGAGCAAGGCGCTGCCGATGCTCGCGTTGTTCGGGACCTTCCTGTTCCTCAACGTGGACATGTGGCACATCGCCTCGTCCTTCGACAAGCGCAGCCAGCTCTGGTACACCACGCTGTTCTTCGCCGCGATCACCTTCCTGTTCCTGATGGTGCGGCTGCCCGGCGAGGTCAAGAACCTGCAGGGCGAGTACTACCTGGAGGCGGTGGTCGCCGCTTCCGCCGACACCCCGCTGCACGAGCACGTGGGCGAACTCGACGACGTGCTGCCGCAGCTGCGGACCGACCGGCGGCAACAGGTCAACATGCTGTTCGTGCTGGCCTTCACGCAGGTCATCCAAATCTTGTTGCTGTCGGTCGTGGTGTTCGTCTACTTCGTCTCGCTGGGCAAGCTCGCGGTGACCGACGGACAGATCGCGGACTGGCTGAAGTCGCCGGAGTGTGTCGGCATCACCTCGTCCAAGCTCTCCGGCCTCAAGCCGGCCGCCGTCGCCCAGGCGTGCCACTTCAGCACCGAGGAGCAGGGCGAGACCTGGCTGAAGATCATCCAGCCCGGCCGGCTCTTCGGCTTCCCGGCGCGGATCCCGGGCACCGACATCTTCTTCTCCGAGCCGCTGCTACGCACCGCGATCCTGCTGACCACCTTCTCCGCGTTCTTCTTCGCGGTCTCGGCGGTCACCGACGAGGCCTACCGCAAGGACTTCTTCGAGTCGATCACCGGTCGGCTGGCCAAGTGCCTCACGATCCGTTGCGGCTACGTGAACCTCTACGAGAAGGCCACCCGGCACGCGCTGAACGAGACCGGCGTGGATCCGAAGGCGATGGACGAGGACCACCGCCGCACGGTCCAGGTCCCGTCGATGGTCGCCGATCCGAACACGCGGACCCCGCAGCTCAGTTCCTTCCAACCCAGCGGCGGCTATCCCGCGTCGCTGTCCGGTCAGAAGCAGATTCCCGAGCAGTCGGCCCACGAACCGATGCCGGAGGATCCGTTGAAGCGGTGGCCGCAGCAGAGCAGCTGATGACTGGCAAACCGCACGAAGGCCCGGCCCCCGATCGCTTCCGGGGCCGGGCCTTCGCAATGTTCAATGTTTCACGGGAATCAGGCCTCGACTATCAGGCCGTTTGGATCAGGATGTGGGCATCATGCCGCGGTGAGGAACCGGTCCAGCACCTTGCAGCCGAACTCCAGCGCGTCCAACGGCACCCGCTCGTCCACACCGTGGAACATCGCCGCGAAGTCCAGGCTCGGGTCCAGCCTCAGCGGTACGAAGCCGTAGCCGCGGATCAGCCCGCGTCCCATGTCCATCACGCCGAACGTCTTGTTGTCGGTACCGGCCGACAGGCAGTAGGGGACTATCCGCGCCGCCGGGTCCTCGGCCTGGAGCGAGGCCATCATCTTCTCCACCAGCGGCACCTCGAACGGTGCCTCCAGCGCGATGTCGTAGTGCGAGAACTCGCGGGTGACATCCGGGCCGAGGAGCTTGTCGATCTCGGTGAAGTACTCCTGCTCCAGCCCCGGCAGGAACCGGCCGTCGATCTCGGCGGAGGCCCGCTCCGGGATCACGTTGACCTTGTACCCGGCCTCCAGCTTGGTCGGGTTCGCGGTGTGCTGGAGGGTGGCTCCGATGAACCGGGCCAGCGGGCCGATCTTGGCCACCGCGGCCCGGGCCGAGGCCGGGTCCTTCGGGTCGAAATCGACCCCCAGCGCCTCGGTGACCTCGGTCAGGAACCTGGTCACGGTCGGGGTCAGGGTCACCGGCCACTCGTGCCGGCCGATCCGCGCCACCGCCTCGGCCAGCGCGGTGACCGCGTTGTCGTCGTTGATCATCGAGCCGTGTCCGGCCTGGCCGCGGGCCTGTAGGCGCATCCAGGCCAGGCCTTTCTGCGCGGTCTCGATGAGGTAGAAGCGCAGGTCCGGCGAGACCTCGTAGGAGTAGCCGCCGACCTCGCTGACCGCCTCGGAGACGCCGTCGAACAGGTCCGGGTGCTGCTTGGCCAGGAACTTGGCGCCGTAGTTGCCGCCGGCCTCCTCGTCGGCCAGGAATGCCAGAACGATGTCGCGGCGCGGCTTGCGGCCCTCGCGCAGCATCCGGCGCGTGACCGCGAGCATCATCGCGTCCATGTCCTTCATGTCGACGGCGCCGCGGCCCCAGACGCAGCCGCCCCGTACCTCGGCCCCGAAGGGGTCGGCGGTCCAGTCGGCGGGGTCGGCCGGCACCACGTCCAGGTGGCCGTGCAGCAGCAGCGCGTCGGCGCTCGGGTCGGAGCCCTCGATCCGGGCCACCACGCTGGCCCGGCCCGGCTCCGACTCGAAGATCTGGGGTTCCAGCCCGGCCTCGGCGAGCTTGTCGGCCACATACTCGGCCGCCGGGCGCTCGGGCTTGATCGGGTTCGACGTGTCGATCCGGATGAGGTCGCGCAGGAAGCCGACGACCTCGCCGTAGGGGACTTCTTCGGAGTCCGGGGTGCTCGTCATGCTCCAACCCTACGCTGTTCGATCTTTGCCCGGGTCGGGACGGAAACGGCTGTTGTGAACTAGCCCACCGCTGTTGTGAACTACCCCTCGCCTACCGCAGGGGTTCGCCGAGGAAGGCTTGCTCCCACCTTGTCTGTGCCAGTTCGCAATAGCGCATACTCCGCTTCCGAGAACGCCACAGGACCATCGATTCGGGCAGGTCCGGCAGCGCGGTGGTGTCCTTGTCGGACAGCCCCAGCAGGTGGCGCGCCATCGCCGCTTCCTCGCGAGGCATCCGTTGCATGCCGACCAGATCCGCGTCGCGGAGGTAACCGGCGGTGCGCGGATCGAAGTAGGGGAGCAGGGTGACGATCGTCGTCCACGGTCCGCGCGGCACCGACGCGAACGGCGGCCGGGCGCCGCAGTCACGGACCACGAGCAGCGGTGCGACCATGCTCGGCGCGGGCCAGCCGGGATTGCCGACCGGACGTCCCACTGGTTGTACGGTCAGGTGTTCTTGGCCTAGACCCGAGTGCAATAGGACAGGGTCCCATTCGTCCTTACGCGCGGTCTCTACAATCACTCGGGCACCGATCGCGGCACACCTCAGCACCAGGGTCTCGGCGAGATACCTGCCGCCGACGACTGCGGCGTTCAACGTCATGCGACGGAACAGGCCGAGCGTCACGGGACGGTGTGCCGGGTCCACGCCGATCAGCACGCCGCCCGGTGCCGCGCTCACTCCTTCGGCGTCGAGGAAGTCGCGGGTCTCCGCCATTTCGCTGCGGTATCCGGGCCGGTAGTCGCTGTCCGCGAGGGTGAGCGTGTGGTAGCCGGCGGGGGAGAGCTTGGCGGACGCGGCCCGGGCCGCCTTGTCGAGCGTCCGCTGCGCACCGGTCATCCCGCCGCCACGGGCCAGGATCGGTCCGGCGGCGCGGGCGGCCCGCGCCTGACGGCGGCTGCCCGGCAGTTCCAGGCGCAGTGCCAGCCAGGTGAGGCGGGCGGCCGGGATCGGCTCGGTGCCGAGGCGGCGGGCGAGGTCGTGGTTCAGGGTTTGGTATGAGGCGCTCGCCTCGGCTTGGGCGTGTGCGTGCGCCTGTGCGCGTGCCTGTGGGTGCGCGAGCGCGAGCGCGTGTTCCGCGAGTGCTGCGCCGGTCGGCTGGCTGTGGCCGGTCGGCTGGATGTGCTGGACGAGTCGGATATCGGCCAGGCCGAGCAGCGGATCGGCGCGCAAGTCGGTCAAAAGGCGCGGCGGGATCGGGGTCGGCGGGTCGGGCGAGGGCAGGATGGCGTCCAGCGGCTCGATCTCCAGCACCGCGCTGATGTGATCGGGGATGAGCTTCCTTGAGGTTTTGTTCTTGGCTTTATTCGAGCCTTTATCCGGACTTTGATCTTCGCGGTCGACGGCGTGGTCCCGACCGCGTCCGGGCATCACCGCAGCTGCCCCGCTGATCGTCGCTTCCGGCTGCTCACGGCGGGCCCGCAGCCGCCACGCGACGGCCGGACCACTCGTGGCGGTGACTTCGGCCGCCGACGCCAGACCCATCCCCGCGAAGGCTCGCATGACGATATATCGTACGGGGAATGGCGACGCGAAAGGAGCAGCTGACCGCGGCCGAGTTCTCGCGGCGCCGGGTCCTCGGGGCGGTGTTGCGGCCGAGCGCGGGCGGAGTCGGCGAGGGGGTGCCGCGGCCGTTCCGGACGTTGTTCGTCGCCGCGATCGTGGTCGTGATCGCCCTCGGCGCGGCCGTGGTGGTCGGCTACCTGCATCCCACGCCGAAGAACACGTGGCAGAAGGATCTCATCGCCGACGGCACCGGGACCCAGTACGTGATGCTCGACGGCCGCCTGCACCCGATCCTGAACACGACCTCGGCCCAACTGATGCTCGGCCCGACCCCCATAGTGGCGCAGCCCAAGCCATCGCAGCTGGCGCCGTACCTGAAGCGCGTCGGCGCCGCAGTGGGCCTGTCCAAGATCCCGGGCGCTGTACCACCCGCCGCAAGCCTGGACCTGAAGGACTGGACGGCCTGCGTGACCCCGACCGGTAAAACAGCGGTCGAGGTCGGCTTCGCGGTCGGCGGCCCCTCGGACCCCGGAGCGCTCTCGGGCCCCGATGCCCTCCTGGTCCAGGACGACAGCGGCCAACAGTGGGTAGTCGAAGACGGCCTGAAGTACCGGGTCGGCGACCGAGCCTCGGTAACGGCCGCCTTCGGCATCGGCGCACTGAAAGCCCGCCACGTTCCGGCCACCTGGCTCGGCGGCCTCTCCGCCGGCGACGTCCTCGGCGTACCAACCATCTCCGGCCGCTACGGCGGCCCGGACCCACGCCCCGCCCCCGCCGGCTTCAACCGCATCGGCATGTTCGGCCGAACCCTGGGCCCCGGTGGCACAGTCGCCGACTACTACCTGGTGACCGGCGACGGAATAGCGGCAGTAACGCCGACGATGTACGACCTCTACCGCCGCGACCCGCGACTGAGTGAGTACCGGTTCACGGAGACGACACTGCCACCGGGCAAACTGACCCCGGACATGATGGTGACGATGGCCGCCTCACAAACCCTGTCCTGGCCAACCCAGCCACCACACTTCTCCACAGCCACCCAGAACCCCGACTCCTCGGCCCCGGTCCTGTGCGCAACCTTCTCCGGCGTCTTCGACCAGCAGGGACGCGCCCACACAGAGGTGGCACTCCGCCCATCACTACCGCAACCCCTGGCCCCAGACGCCGGCAACGTGGCAGTCCGCCCCGGCCACGGAACCATCGTCCGCGAATCCGGCAGCGACCCCGCAACCGCACCGGACTACCTGGTCACCGACAACGGCCTACGCTACGAACTCGTCGGCTCGGCGGCACTGCGGTTGGGCTACGACGGGATCGCTTCTTGTGAGGTGCCGTCGGAGTGGTTGCACGTGGTGCCACTGGGGCCGGCTTTGGACCCTAGTAAGGCTGAGATGCCTGCTGAGCCTGCGTCCTGACTGGGCCTGCGTCCTGACTGGGCTTTCTCGCCGCGCCGGTTGGGTGGCCATCCTCTTCTTGCTAACTGGATGGCTTTCGCCGGTGCTCTAGTCCGCCCGCTGCCCCGTGTGACTGTCTTCGCGCGCGTCTAAATCCGCCTCGTCTTCAGCCCACTGAACTTCCGGTGCCAAAGCTGTCTGCACCAACACTGCCCCACCCCGCCGCCGCACCAACTGCCCTGGCTC
>NZ_JAAFZA010000215.1 GCF_015356865.1 Catenulispora pinisilvae | reverse complement strand
ACCCCGACCCCGACGCCCACACCGAAGCCGACGACGCCCACCGGCTCGTACGGCTCGGCGCAAGCGATCGCGCAGTCGATGGTCCCGTCGGGCCAGTTCGAGTGCTTCTCGAACATCATCGAGCGCGAGTCCGGCTGGAACGTGCACGCCAGCAACCCCTCCTCCGGCGCCTACGGCCTCGGCCAGGCGCTGCCGGGCAGCAAGATGGCCTCGGCCGGCTCGGACTGGGAGGACAACCCGACCACCCAGATCAAGTGGGTGCTGTCCTACATGGACTCCCGCTACGGCTCGCCGTGCGGTGCGTGGTCCTTCTGGCAGTCGCACAGCTGGTACTGATCCGCCGGCACTGCCCTGATGCACATCTGATCGGTACCTGATCTCTGCGATCTCCGCGTACCGAGAACACCGACGCCCCGTCCTTCCGCAAGACACTTGCGCCCGGACGGGGCGTCCGTGTTCTTCGACGGGTCGCCGGTGTTCTTTAATGCAGCTATGCCGTCGTCCCCCGTCGCCCTGATCCGGCCCGCCCTGCTGCGCGACCCCAACGAGGAGGGGCGCACCTCCACCACCCTGGAGCTCTTCTTCGACCTGGTCTTCGTGGTCACGATCAGCGCCATCGCGCAGCAGTGGCACCACGCCGTGACCGGCGGGCACCTGGCGCACGGCGTCATCTCCCTGTTCGAGATGGTGTTCGGCGTCTGGTGGGCCTGGATGGGTTTCACCTGGTTCGCGAATTTCTTCGACCCCGACGACGTCCCCTACCGCCTGATGGTCCTGGTGCAGCTGCTGGCCTCACTCGGCCTGGCCTCGGGCATCCCGTACATCTTCGAGCACGACGACTTCCGCATCGTCGTGGGCTGCTACGTGGTCATCCGCCTGGTGATGGCGGCCCAATGGTTCCGCGCCGGCCGCGCCAACCCCGATCTGCGGCCCTTCTGCGACCGCTGGGCCTACGGCATCCTGATGGTCCAGATCGGCTGGGTCCTGTTCGGCTTCGGCCTGCGCCACCTGACCCCGCTGGAGACCATCCCGTTCTTCCTCGTGGGAGTGACCGTCGAGCTCCTGGTCCCCGCCTGGGCCCAAGCCCTCGAAGGCGCGCCACAGGCGCACTCCGAGCACGTCGAGGAACGCTACGGCCTGTTCACGATCATCATCCTCGGCGAGATGGTCCTGGTCGCCTCCGACGCGTTCAACACCGCACTGTCGGACCACCAACACCTGGCGACGCTGATGATCGGCGCGATCAGCGCGGGAGTCCTGGCCTTCTGCCTGTGGTGGCTCTACTTCGGCTTCCTCGGCGAGTACGACCTGAGCCGCACCCGCACAGCCTTCATCTGGGGCTACGGCCACTACTTCGTCTACGGCACCCTCACCACGATCGGCGGCACCCTGGCCGCCCTCCTGGAACAAGTCGCCAGCGGCGACGAGAAACTGGGCCGCACCGCCACCGCCCTGACCCTGACCATCCCGGTAGCCGGCTTCCTGGCCGCCATCGCCCTGCTCCGCAAGGTCAGCGAATGGGCGACCTGCTCCCGCTGGCTCCAAGCAGCCGCCGCGGTCCTGGTGATCGGCACCGCCGCCGGCGCCGCCTGGGGCGCGATGTGGACCCTGCTGTCCGTATGTGTCGCGACCGCCGCCTTCCTCGCTTCGGAGATCATCACGAAGGGGAAAGCGGCGGCCAGACGCCGGCAAAACCAGGGTGCTGCTTAAGAGCGACCGAGGATTGGTGGCCGGGCGGAAAATCGGCGGAGCTCCGAGCCTGGCCGCACCGGTACCTTGCGGCGCTGCGCTTGCAAGCCCATCGCCCACGACCAACACCGGGTCGAGGGCGATGGTCCGGCACGCCCAGCCTCGTTCCCGCCGAGTTTTCCGTGCACTGCGGCGGCTGCGCCGCCTCGCCAGACCGGCCACCAATCCTCGGTCGCTCTAAGCCAGCGAGTCTTCCGCCTCCAGCGTCACAGCGACACTGTTGACGATGGCAGCAATCTTAACCGCCTCCTGCACCGTCTCGCGGGAGGCACCAGCCTTGACCAGAACCTGCTCATGCGACTCCAGGCACCGCTGGCACCCGTTGATAGCCGAAACAGCCAACGACCACAACTCGAAGTCGAGCTTGTCCACCCCATGGCTCGCCATGAAGTTCATCCGCAACCCAGCCCGCAGATTCTGATACTCAGGATCCCCCAACAGATGCATCCCGCGGTAGTACACGTTGTTCATCGCCATCATCGCCGCAGCACCCTTAGCCGCGACATAAGCGGTGTCCGTCAGCCGCGCCTTAGCCTCCGCCGACAACTCCGCGATAACCCGCGCATTCCGCGACGCGATAGCCGTCCCGAGAATCGCCCCCCACAACTGCTGCTCACTCAGCTTCGAAGTATTCACCATCGAGCTGAGATTCAGCTTGACATCCTTCGCGTACTCAGGCAGCGCTTCCTTCAGAACCTCGTACCCCATCAGGCGTTCAACAGCTCCCGCACGACCAGCGTCTCATCGCCGGCCTTCCAGTTGCACGGGCACAGCTCATCAGTCTGCAACGCATCCAGCACCCGCAGCACCTCATCCACATTCCGCCCCACAGACCCGGCCGTCACCATGACGAACTGAATCTCATTGTTCGGATCAACAATGAACGTCGCCCGGTCAGCAACCCCATCCTTGTTCAGCACACCGCAAGCAGCGCTCAGCTCCCGCTTCACATCCGCCATCATCGGAAACGGCAACTCCCGCAGATCCTTGTGATCCAACCGCCACGCCCGATGCACGAACTCGTTGTCGACCGAGACACCAAGCACCTGCGTGTCCCGATCCTGGAACTCGCCATTCAGCTTCCCGAACGCCGCGATCTCGGTCGGACACACGAAGGTGAAGTCCTTGGGCCAGAAGAAGACGATCTTCCAACCCTTGTAGGTCTCGTCCGTGATCTGGACGAACGCGTCCTCGGGGTTGGCCTGGTCGATGTCCACGACCGAGGTCAGGTCGAACTTGGGGAACTGGTCGCCGATGGTCAGGAGCGCCACGGTTTGATCTCCTAGCGATGAGGGGTTGCCGTTCAGGAGCGCCTCGGGCCTGGCCTCGTGGGCCGGCGGGCGCGACGTGATCAAGGCTTTCACGGCCGGGATTGATCAGTGAAATAGGCGCGAGCGCGAGTCGCGATAGGGGGAGCCGATCAATCGCCGGCGCCTGACCGTCCGGCGCGTGGTGCCAACGTCGCGGAGGCGCTAGCCCCCGCCCAGCCTTCCCCCGAGCACCGCTATCAGTATTTAGCTAATCGGGTAAACTATCTACATTGAGCGCGATCACGACGAGGCCGGGGCGTTTCGGGCCCTGGCGGATCCGACCCGACGCCAGATCCTGGAAGATCTCAGGGACGGCGAGCTTGCCGCCGGGCAGATCGCCGACCGGTTCGCGATCAGCGGCCCGTCCATCTCCCGGCACCTGGCCATCCTCAAGGCGGCGAAGCTGGTGACCGAGCGCCGCGAGGGCAACCGGATCCTGTATGCGCTTGCCGGAGAACGGCTGGCGATTTGCGTGGGCAGGTTCTTCTCGGCCGTGTGTCCTGACCAGATCGTGATGCGTCACAGCCGATGGAAGTCCAACGAGGAAGGCGAACAGTCATGAGACTGCCAACCCTTGCCAGCACCGTTGAACGCCGGCTTCTGGTCAACTACCGGGTCGATCCACCGGCCATCTCGCGTCTGCTGCCCGCACCGCTGCGCCCACAGTTGGTGGCCGGCTACGCCGTCGCGGGCATCTGCCTGATACGGCTCGGCAATGTCCGGCCGACCTGGGCACCGAAGGCAGTCGGTCTGCGCAGCGAGAACGCAGCGCACCGCATCGCGGTCGAATGGGACGGGCCCGACGGCATCCAGACCGGCGTCTACATCCCCCGTCGGGACACCGGCTCCAGGCTGAACACCTGGGCCGGCGGCCGAATATTCCCCGGAGAGCACCACATCGCGGACTTCCAGGTGCATGAGACAGGCAAGGAACTGCACGTCTCCTACACCACCCGAGACGACGCGACCCGCGTGGAAATCGCCGCAACGGTGGATGACGACCTGCACGGCAGCCGCCTGTTCAACGATCTGCAGCAGGCCTCGGCATTCTTCCGTCGCGGATCAGAAGGCTACTCCGCCACCAAAACCGGGCATCACCTCGACGGCATGCGGCTCGACACGCGCCGGTGGCAGGTCACCGCCTGCCAGGCGCAGCGCGCGACCTCCACGTTCTTCGAAAATCCCGACCGCTTTCCACCTGGCGCCGCGACCTTTGACTGCGCGCTGCTTATGCGCGACATACCCGCACGCTGGCACTCACTACCGGCGATGCCAGTCGAGACCGACGTGTCGGGTTCAGTTCCCTCAGACGCGCGCATGTAGTCGTACGGTGAGTGGCACCGTCCACACACCCACACCACCTCATCAACTGGTCGGGCTCTCATCAGCTGCTCGATCACCCTGCGGCGTGAACTGCCAGCCCTTGAAGAAGTCCTCGTGGATTCGGACGGCGAGCAAGACGGCGGCGGACTCTTCTGGATCGTCAGGTCGCGAGTCCTTGGCGGTGGCTGCCGTGCCGAGGTGGAAAGCGACGAAGGGTGCCTCGCGGTCAGCGCTGGCGTAGCCCATCGTCTTCGGGCGTTGCGGGTCCGGATCACCGAATGTGATCGAGGCAGACCCGTATTCGCTGACAATGTCGTGAAAAGTACGGTCCGCCTTGGCCCATGTCTGACTCCCGCTGACCAGCCGGTCGAACTCCGCGTGGTCCAAAACCCGGTCCAAATGCAACCACCCCCGCCTGAAGGCGTCCTCGCCATACTGCGATGCGGCAACGTGGATCGCAGGATCCGGGAAGTACTCTCGCATCAGCACGGCCGGGCTCAAGCGCGCATTCGTGTCCGGGATCCACAAGGTCTGCTCGCCGTGTCGCTCAGCATCCGCCAGCTTGTCGAGCAGCAACGGCAGCGTCGACAGCCCTCCGAAAGGTGCTGGCTGCCGTACCGCCCGGTTGAACTGACCGAGCAGGCGACTCCGCTCAGAATCCCGCGACGCGGGTACCGAGGGCGATCGCGGCGCATCAAGGTACGAATCCGGAGCGACGTCGGAAGCCATGTGGACAGTATCGGGCCGCGGCGACAAGGGCGGCAACGATCGTCTCAGCATGCTGAGCAGCCTCGGCCTCGCAACCACCACAGTTACTCCTGACTCAGAAGAAGACAGCGGCTCAGCAGCTCAGCAGCTCAGCGCTGTCGAACGTCCCACAGAGCGTGACAGGATCCTGCAATGTGGCTTCAGCCACCGGCTACAGCTACTCCTACGGCCGAACCGTCGCCCGCCCGACGCTGATGTACGTGTACCCACATTCGCCCATCCGCTCGGGCTCCAACGCGTTCCGCCCGTCGAACAGCACCGCGTCGGCCATCGAGTCCGCCGCGAGCCGCCAGTCCACCGCTTGCAGCTGCGGCCACTCCGTGACCACCATCGCCGCGTGCGCACCGCTCAACGCCTCCTCGACCGACTCGGCGCGGCGGATGGCGGTCCAAGGCGCGTGGTCGGGTGTGCGGGCCATCGGGTCCCAGCACACGACCGAGGCGCCTTCGGACAGCAGGCGGTCGACGATGACCGTTGATGGCGCCTCGCGCATGTCGTCGGTGCCGGGCTTGAAGGTCATGCCCAGTACGGCGACGGTTTTGCCGGCCAAGGCGCCGATCTCGTCCTTCAGCCTGGTCACGGCGCGGCGGCGCTGGTGGTTGTTGACCTCGATGACGTCCGTGAGGATCTGCGGGTGATAGCCGCCGTTGGACGCCAACGCCTTGAGGGCGACGGCGTCCTTCGGGAAGCAGGAGCCGCCCCATCCGATGCCGGCGTGCAGGAAGTGCTTGCCCAGCCTGTGGTCGGCTCCGACGGCGCCCAGCACCCTCGTCACGTCCGCGCCGGTCGTCTCGCAGATGTTGGCGATCTCGTTGGCGAACGAGATCTTGGTGGCCAGGAACGCGTTGCTCGTCAGCTTCACCATCTCCGCGCTCGGCACGTCCATGGTGATCACCGGCCCGTCCACGCCTTCGTGGATCTCCGCGACGAGCGCGGCGGTGGCCTCATCGAACGCCCCGATGACAATCCGGTCGGGCCGCATGAAGTCACGCACGGCGCGCCCCTCGGCGGTGAACTCAGGGTTCGAACCGTAGCCGACACCCGCCAGACCGGCGGTGTCCAAGGCGGCGCGGATCCGCGCCCCCGTACCGACCGGCACCGTCGACTTCACCACGAACGCCTTCAGATGCGCCGCGCCCTTGGCCGAGTCCACGACCGCCCACACCCGCGACAGGTCGGCGTCGCCGGAGGCCGTGGGCGGGGTATCAACACACACATACACCACCTCAGCCTCGGCGGTGGCCTCGTCGGCATCGAGGGTGAACGTCAGCCGCTCGGCATTGGCGGCGATCAACTCGGCCAGGCCCGGCTCGTAGATCGGCACCCGCCCCGCCCGCAACGCCGCGACCTTGTCCTCGGCGATGTCGCGGACCACAACGGTGTGGCCCAGCTCAGCCAGGCAAGCCCCGGTGACCAACCCGATGTACCCGGCCCCGAAGACAGCGATGCGGCGTGTCATGTTCCCCCCGGTTGAAGCGGTGGATTCGGATCAGTCGACCTTACAATGATCAGCCCCGATCCGGCGGCACCCACTCGGTCAGCCCGAGCCAGTCCGAGCCGGACCGAGCCGACCCGAGCCAGCGCACAGCCCTCTCATGGCCCTCCCATAGCCAGTCCACTGACATATGTCGGCGAACTGACTATGCTCGCGCCATGACAGAACGCCGGCTCCAAGAGCCCACCGTCCTCCTCCTCACCGCCCTCGCAGACTCGCCGAAACACGGCTACGCGCTGATGCAGGAGGTCGAAGCCATATCCGCGGGCCGGGTCCGGCTCCGAACCGGCACGCTCTACGGCGCGCTCGACCGCCTCCTCCAGCAAGGCCTGATCTGCATCGACAGCGAAGAGGTAGTCGACGGCCGCATGCGCCGCACCTACGCCCTGTCCGACTCGGGGCGCGAAGTGCTGGCCGCTGAAGCCGAGCAGATGCGAGCGACGGCAGACGAAGCGCGGCGTCGGCTGGCTGCCGGACCGGTGCGCCCCCGACCGCATACACAGGTGCAGGCGCACGGAAACGGGGCGGGAGCATGAATGACACCGTGGGCACGGACAAGCGCGTGAAGTCGCCGTTCGCGGAACGAGCCCTCAAGTTGGCGTTCCTGCTGTATCCGCAGAGCTACCTGGATCAGCAGGGATCTGAGATAGCCGGCACCTACGCGGCCAGGGCAGCGGACACCAAGCGCACAGAAGCCATGCGCGACGCCGTCAACCTCGTCAAGCACGCCCTGCGAGTCCGCCTCCGCCTGACCTCCGACCGCTACATCGGCGCGGTCCTCGCCACGGCCCTGCCCTACGTGCTCGGCAGCGCGGCCGGGCTGTCCGGCTTCATGCTCTACCTGATCTTCAAGGCACCCATGGGCGGGCACTACGAGGACGAGGCGATCTTCGCTCCCACCTGGCGCTTCCATCCCCTCAGGGAAGTCGTTCTCAACTACTCCCCAATACCGGTCCTCGTAACTGCGGCAGCGATGGTCCTGCTAGCCCTCGCCAGCCGATGGACCCTGGCCAGATGCGCCGCAGCAGCCACAGTCATCATCGCCGCCGTCACCATCCTCGCCGTCTTCGAACTCCGTCGCGGCGACCACATCTTCGTCCTCACGACCTTCCCCGGCTTCGAAATGCCGCTGATGCTCGCGCTGTTCGCCCTGATGTTCCTCGCACTACCCACAGACGCCAGAACCCTTGCCGGACAACGAATCGCCACGATCGCCGTCGCCCTGGCCGTCGTCGCCCTGCTCCAGCTGGCCTGGGTGCGGGAGGGGTTCGCCTGGTCGCTGATCACGGCAGCGCCCGGGGTCGTGACGCTCCTGCTGAGCCTCGCGCTGCTGGCCGGCCTTCGCAACGCGCTGGTCCCCGGTGCCGTGGCCCTCGCCTGCCTGCCCTGGCTGGTCCAGCCACTCACCGGCGACCTGTACGACTACGGCTTCGACGGGACGCAGTACGTGCTCTTTGTCGCGCTCGCGAGCGTCCTGATCCTGGGTGCCGGCGGCGTTCGTCACCGGAGTCGCCATACGTCCCCTGAGTAACCGCGCCGCGAGCGGGGACATGTGAACCGTGGTGTACACAACGGGGACGGGGCCGGGGACGGAATCGGGGCCGGAGGCAGGGTCGGGGCAGTTGGTCGGCGACCGCTACCGGCTGCTGACGAAGCTGGGCGAGGGCGGGTTCGGGGAGGTGTGGCGGGCCAAGGACCAGTCGCTGGACATCGACGTGGCCGTCAAGCAAGTCCGGCTGCCGCTGAACGCCCCGCAGTCGCAGCGGGCCGCGCAGACCGAGCGGGCGCTGCGCGAGGCCCGGCACGCCGCCAAGCTGCGCGACCACCCGAACGTGGTGGCGGTGCACGACGTGGTGGACGACGGCGGCCCGTGGATCGTCATGCAGCTGGTCGAGGGCCGGACGCTGGCCGGCCGGGTCAAGGACGACGGCCCGCTCTCCGAGGCCGAGGCCGTTTACCTCGCCACGTCCCTGCTCCAAGCCCTCCGGGCGGCGCAGACCGTCAAGGTCGTGCACCGGGACATCAAGCCGGCCAACGTCATGCTGACCGACGACGGCGAGGTGCTCCTCACCGACTTCGGGATCGCCGTGCACGACGCCGACCCCTCGATCACCGCCTCCGGCGTCATCCTCGGCTCGGCCGAATACATGGCCCCCGAGCGGGCGCGCGGGCAGGAGGCCACCTACGCCAGCGACCTGTTCTCCCTCGGCGTGACCCTGTACCACGCGGTCGAAGGCGTCTCGCCGTTCCACCGCGACACCCCCACCGGATCGCTCACCGCGGTCCTGCTGGACGATCCCTCGGAACCACAACGCGCCGGCGTCCTCAAGCCGCTCCTCGGTGCGCTCCTTCAGAAGGAACCCGCGAAGCGCCCCGAACTCGCAGATGCGCTGGCCACCGCGCAGAAGGCGGCCGAACAGCTGGGCCCGATCACCTCAACCCGCGCCTATACGCGTGCTTTCCAACGTACGGATCCCAAGCAGAGCAACGCGAAAGTGGCGCCGGCCCTCGCTCTGCTGGCCAAAGCGATCGGCAAGGTCGCGACCGCGGCGATCCTCCGATCCGAGGTCCGGATCCAAACGGCCCAGGACAACCGCCGAACACGAGCGGCCAACAAGGGCCCGAATAAGGACCCGAAGCAGCCCAAACCCAAGACTCAGACCACTGCGAAGCAAAGATCCCCCTGGCAGGCCAAGGCGAACTTCCTCCTGATGCTCGGCCTGCTGGGCCTGGCCGTCTACGCGCTCAAGCACGCCGAGATCCCGACCGCCTGGCACCCGGTCACCGCCGACCAGGACGCCCGAGTGGCAGCCCAGAACCTCATCGACAAGACCCGCGCCGCCTACTCCCCGGGCTGGTGGGTCTGCGCACCGACCGGCCTCGTCGTGCTCGTCACCGCGACGCTGTGGAGCACCGCCGGCGTCAACGCGATCCCGAACGCTGCCGGCGCCACCGTGCGGGTGCTGGGCGGCCTCATCTCATTCGCCGCCGGCGCGGGCGCCGCGTTCTGCGCGGTCGCCGGCGGGGCCGAGATCTTCCACACCTGGCTGCCGCCGATCGGCGCGCTGTGGGCGTCCGCCGGAACGCTCACCGGCGTGCTGGCGGTCGCGGTCGGTTGGGCCGCTGAGGCCGAGAAGAAGAACCCGGCGAAGAAGACCACCGCCAAAGGCACGTCCTGAACCCGCGATCCACGGCTACGACAGCTCTCCCCACACGGTGCCCACCAGCGCCGCGGCCCACAACCGGAACGTCAGTAGCGAAATACGTGTTTCTACGCACGCCCCGCGCCGCCCCAGAACGCCACCATGGCGACCGTGTCAGTTAGCGACGGCCCGCTGCCCGCCGAAGAGCTTGGGGCTGCGCGTCCATCACCGCGCAGCCCCAAGCTCGAACTCTGATCCTCACGACAGGTGCCTCTTCCCGGAGGATGAAGCCGCTGTCATGAGGCCGCGTCAGGCGACGACCGCCAGCGCGTCGATCTCGACCAGCATCGACTCCTTCGGCAGCTCCACGAAGACCGTGGTCCGACTCGGCTTCACGCCGTCGGCGGCGAGGTTCGCGGCCATGAACTCCGCGTACGCCTCGTTCATCGCCGCGAAGTGCTCGCGCGTGGTGAGGTAGACGCGGAGCATCACGATGTCGTCGACCGTGCCGCCGCCGGCCTCGACGATCGCCTTCACATTCAGCAGCGTGCGCGCGGTCTGCGCCTTGACGTCGCCGGGGGCCACGTACGCGCCGGTCGCCGGGTCCTCGCCGCCCTGGCCGGACACCTGCAGGATCGGGCCCTTCCGCACGCCTTGGGAGAACACCGGCATCGGGGCCGGGGCGCCGTCGGTGCGGATCTCGGTCTTCGGGGAGGTCATCAGAGGGCTCACTTTCTTTGGCGGATGATTCTGTTGATCAGGACTCGAAGTCGGGGGTGCGCGGTTGTGGGCTTGGCGGTCATGGGGCGCCGGCGTCGGCCGAGATGGCCCGAACCGTGTCCATCAACTGGGGCAACAGTTCCAGCACCTGTTCGTAGCTCAAGACGACGTCCGGGACCGAGATCGAGGCCGCGGCCACAGCGCGCCCGGACCCGTCCCGCACCGGGGCGCCGACGCAGTTGATGAACGTCTCGTGCTCGGCGTGGTCCTGGGCCCACCCCTGCGCGGCCACCGTTTCCAGCTCCGCGAGCAGCTGCGGCGCCGACGTGATGGTGTTCGGCGCGTGCGGCACGAACTCGATCCCGGCCACCGCCCGGCGCCGCTCGGCCACCGGCAGATCGGCCAGCAGCACCTTCGCCACCGCGGTGTTGTGCAACCCGGCCCGCAGACCGATGCGCGAGTACATGCGCACCTTGTGCCGCGAGTCGTACTTGTCGATGTAGACGACCTCACCGCCCTCATACGCGGCCAGGTGCACGGTCTGCCCGGTCGCCGCGTTCAGCGCCGCCAGATGCGGCGCGGCGATCCGCCGGATCCCCCGCTGTTCCAGCGCGAGGCCGGCCAACGCGAACAGGCCGGCGCCGAGGTGGTAGCGGTACTCGGCGTCGCGGTGGACGAAGCGGTCCTCCTCCAGCGACTGGAGCAGCCGCAACGCGGTGGTCTTGTGCACGCCGATCACCTCGGCCAGCTGGTCGAGGGAGCGCTCGCCCTCGCCGAGCTCGGCGAGGAGGCGGAGGGCGCGGGTGACGGTCTGGGTCATGTGACCATCACCGGCGCCGGCCGCACCCGCACCCGCACCCGCACCCGCACCCGCCGCACAATCCTCCGCCGCCCCATCACGTCCGCACCGCCCCGACCACCGTGCCGTCGACCGAAATGTGCGTCGCCCGCCACTGCTCCTCGGACGCCTCCAGCAGCTCGGCGGTGGCCAGGTCGCCGAGCTCCCCGACGTCGCCGTGCGCCACCAACGCCGAGGCGGCGGCCAGGTGTCCCATGCGCAGACGTCGGCGCTGGTCGTAGCCGTGCAGCGTGCCGGCCAGGTAGCCGGCGGCGAACGCGTCCCCGGCGCCGGTGGGCTCGACCACGTCCACCGTGAGCGCCGGCTCCGACACCGCGCCGTCCGCGGTCAGCGCGGTGACCACGCGCTCGGCGTCCTTCACCACGATCGTCGCCGGTCCCGGAAACAGTTCCCTGAGTTCGGCCGGATCGCCGGTGCCGAACGCGACTTCGGCCTCGTCCGCACCAAGGAGCGCGACGTCCGCCGCGTTCACGAACTCGCGCAGCACCCCGGCGTCGCGGTCGCGCCACAGCACCGGCCGCCAGTTCAGGTCGAAGCTCACCAGCCGGTCGCCGCGCGGTGCCTCCAACAACGCCCGCACCATCTCCAAGCACGTCTGCGACAGCGCCGGCGTGATCCCGGTCAGGTGCACGAGCCGCGCGCCGTCCACCAGCCGCGCCACCGCGGGCTCGCGCAGCGTCGCCACCGACATCGCCGACGCCGCCGACCCGGCCCGGTAGTAATGCAGTCTGCTGCGACCGGCACCGAGGTCTCCCGACCGCGCCGAGCCGCCGGTCTCCTTCAGATACAACCCGGTCGGACGCGTGGCGTCGACCGCGACCCCCGACGTGTCGACGCCGTGCCGTGCCACCTCGCCGACCAGCCGGCGGCCGAACCCGTCGGCGCCGACCCGGCTGACCCACGCGCTCGGCACGCCCAGCGCACGCAGCGCGCACGCCACGTTCGACTCCGCGCCACCGGCCGACACCGCGAACGACTCGACGCCGTCCAGGGGCCCCGGCGCGTCCGGCAGCAGCGCGGCCATCGACTCGCCGACACACACCGCCCACGGCGCACCGGACCCCGCGCCCTGCCCCGGCACTCGCGCTTCCCCAGCCATCCGTCGGTCCCGTCATCTCGTCCAGCGTTGACCGCCCTTCGGCTGGAATGCTAGAACCGAAGTACAGCATATGCAACGTGCGTTGCATATATTGCAACGCCCCAGGCAGTGGAGGTGACGCAAGGATGGCCCACCAGACGTTCGGCACCCGCACCGCGACCGCCGGCATCGACCGCACCGCCGTCGCCGCCCTCGCCGACGAACACCTGGACTGGCGATTCAAAGCCCTGCCACCCGAGGCCTGGGGCCGGACCACGCGCGCCTACCTCGCCTCGTCCCCGCACCTGTCCGATCTCGGCACCCCGCTCCTCACTCTCGACGCCGGTGCCCTGGACCACAACCTGCGCACGATGGCCGCCTGGTGCCACGAAACCGGCGTCGCGCTGGCCCCGCACGGCAAGACGACGATGGCGCCCGCGCTCTGGCAGGCGCAGCTGGACGCCGGCGCGATCGGCGTCACGCTCGCGAACCTGCCGCAGCTGCACGTCGCCCGGGCCTTCGGCGTCCAGCGCCTGATGCTCGCCAACGCCCTCGTCGATCCGGCGGGGCTGGCGTGGATCGCGGGCGAGTTGGCCGCCGATCCGGACTTCGCTTTCCTCTCGTGGGCCGACTCGGTGCGGACCGTCACCCTGATGGACGAAGCGCTGCGCGCCGCGGGCGTCGGCAGCGGTCCCGATCCCGAGACCGACCGCCGGATCGAGGTCGTCGTCGAGCTCGGCGGCGAAGGCGGCCGGACCGGGGCGCGCAGCATCGCGGAGGCCGAAGACGTCGCGCAGGCCGTCCGCGCGGCGCCGACGCTGCGTCTCGCGGGTGTCGCAGGATACGAAGGCGCCCTGGCCCACGACGCCGCCGCCGGAAGCCTCGACACCGTCCGCGCCTACCTCCGGGACCTCGCCGAGCTGCACCGCCGCCTGGCCTCGGCCTACGAGACCGACCATCCCATCGTCACCGCCGGTGGCAGCGCCTACTTCGATCTGGTCGCCGAGGTCCTGGTACCGGCGGTCCGCGAATCAGCAGCCGAAGTCGTCGTGCGCTCCGGCGCCTACGTCATTCACGACGACGGTTACTACCGCGGTATCTCCCCGCTGTCCCGCGCCGCAACAGAAGCCGCAAACGGGGACAGCTTCCGATCAGCGATGCACGGCTGGGCCCGCGTCGTCTCCCAGCCCGAGCCGCAGCTCGCTCTCCTGGACGCCGGAAAGCGCGACCTCCCGTTCGACGAGGGCCTGCCGGTGCCGCAGCTCGTCCGGGGCGCCGGACCGGCCCGCGGCGTCGTCACCGCCATGAACGACCAGCACACCTTCCTGCGCGACGCTGCCGCCGCTACCGCCACCGACGCCGCCACCACCGCACCGGTCGGCGCCGTCATCCGCTTGGGCCTGTCGCATCCGTGCACGGCGCTCGACAAGTGGGCGCTGATCCCCGTCCTCGACGACGCCGACAGCGCCGACCCGAAGGTCGTCGATCTGGTGAGGACGTTCTTCTGATGGCAGACCTGCTCCTGCGCGGCGCGACCGTCGTGGACGGCACCGGGGCCGGCCGCTTCCGCGCCGACGTCACCGTCGCGGACGGCGTCATCACCGCCGTGGACACCGAGCCGGGGCGGTCGGCCGCGGCGCGGACCATCGACGCCGACGGCCTGGTCCTGGCGCCCGGGTTCATCGACATGCACGCGCACTCCGACCTGCGCACGCTCGTCGAACGCGACCACCCCTCGCGCGTCACGCAAGGCGTCACCTGCGAGGTCCTCGGCCAGGACGGCCTGTCCTACGCCCCGGTCGAGGACACCACCCGGCCCGCGCTGCGCCGCCAGATCGCCGGCTGGAACGGCGATCCCGACGACTTCGACTGGAACTGGCGCACGGTCGGCGAATACCTGGACCGACTGGATCAGGGTATTGCGGTGAACGCCTGCTACCTGGTCCCGCACGGCTCGGTCCGCATGCTCGCGATGGGCTGGGAGAACCGCGAGCCGAACCGCGCCGAGCTGAACCGGATGCGGGAACTGGTCGCGCAGGGGATGCGTGAAGGCGCAGTTGGTATGTCCAGCGGGCTGTCCTACACCCCGGGCATGTATGCGGGCACTGATGAGCTGATCGAACTCTGCGAAGTCGTGGCCGCGTATGGCGGCTACCACTCGCCGCACCAACGTTCCTACGGCGCGGGCGCGCTGGGCGGCTACGCGGAGATGATCGAGATCTCGCGCCGCTCCGGCTGCCCGCTGCACCTGGCACACGCCACCATGAACTTCAGCGTCAACGCCGGCCGCGCCGCCGAGTTCCTGGAGCTGATCGACGCGGCCTTGGCAGAGGGCTGCGACATCAGCCTGGACACCTATCCCTATCTGCCCGGCTCCACGACCCTGGCCGCACTGCTGCCCAGCTGGTCGGCCGAAGGCGGCCCGGACGCGACGCTGGCCCGCCTGGCGGATCCGGCGTCCCGCGAGCGGATCCGGCGCGATGTCGAGGAACGCGGCAGCGACGGCAACCACGGCATGGTCGTCGACTGGCAGACCATCCAGATCTCCGGCGTCCGCGACCCCGCGCTGGCCGGCGTCGTCGGGCAGAACGTGGCCGAGATCGCGGCGGCCCGGGCCGTGACCGGTACCGAGGCGTTCTTCGACCTGTTGCGCGACGACCGGCTCGGCACCTCGATCCTGCACCACGTCGGGAACGAGGAGAATGTGCGGGCGATCATGCGGCACCACACGCACACGGTCGGCAGCGACGGCCTGCTGATCGGGGCGCGCCCGCATCCCCGGGCCTGGGGCACGTTCCCGCGCTACCTCGGCCACTACAGCCGCGATCTCAAAGTACTGACGCTGGAAGAGACCGTCGCACGGATGACCGGCCGACCGGCCCGACGGCTGCGCCTGGATCGGCGCGGTCTGGTCCGGGTCGGCCACCACGCGGATCTGGTGCTGTTCGATCCGCGGACCGTGCGGGACGCCGCGACGTTCGAAGAGCCGCGCCGGGCCGCCGAAGGGATCGTCGAGGTACTGGTCAACGGCGTTTCGGTACTGAGCGACGGCAAGCCCACCGGAACACTCCCGGGCCGGGCGCTGCGACGTGACGAGCGAGGGGTATCAGCCTTATGACTTTCGACCTTCCGCACCCGGAGTTCCGCGAAGCCCTGGCCGCCGAGCCGGTCATAGCCGTGGTCCGGGCCCCTTCGATCCCTGACGCACCGGCTCTGTGCGCGGCGCTGGCCGCCGGCGGCATCACCTATACCGAGCTCACGTTCAGCACGCCGAACGTGGTCCCGCACCTTCGGGCCGCCGTCGCCGCCGGGCACCGCGTAGGCGCCGGGACCGTGCTGACCGCCGAGCAGGCGAAGGACGCGATCGACGCCGGCGTGTCGTTCCTCGTCACCCCGGGCCTGCGGCCGGAGGTCGCCGAGGCCGCGCACGACGCCGGGATCCCGGTCGTGCTCGGGGCCCTGACCCCGACCGAGGTGGCGACCGCGCTGGACCTCGGCACCGCGGCCGTGAAGATCTTCCCGGCCAAGGCTTTCGGCCCCGGCTACTTCAAGGACCTGCGCGGGCCGTATCCGGGACTGCCGTTGGTGGCGTCCGGCGGCGTCAACGCGGGCAACGCCGCCGACTTCCTGGCGCAGGGGGCGCTCGCGGTGTGTGCGGGTACTGATGTGGTGCCGCCGGACGTCGTGGCGGCCGGGGACTGGGACGAGATCAGCCGGCGGGCCGCGGCTTTCCTGGCCGCCCTCCGTACATCTGCTTGATGGCCGCCATAGGCCGATCGTTGGTTACGCCGCACGTCGCCCGGTGGCTACCGTTCGGAGAGTGAGCACGAACACCCCTGAAGCAGCCGACGTTCCAGACACGGCCGACGCCCCCGAAGCAGCCGACGCCCCCGAGACCGTCGTGGACCAGATCGCCGCCCTTTTCACCGGCGAGGGCGCCGCCGACTACCTCGGCGAGGCGGTCACCCAGGCCCAGCACATGCTCCAGGCGGCGGCACTGGCCGAGCGGGACGGCGCGGCGCCGGCGCTCGTCGCGGCCGCACTGCTGCACGACGTCGGTCACTTCACCGGCGCCGTGCACGGCCGGGACCTGATGGCCGGCCGCGACAACCGGCACAGCCACCAGGGCGCGGACTGGCTCGCGGTGTGGTTCGGGCCGGAGGTCACCGAGCCGGTGCGGATGCACGTCGCCGCCAAGCGCTACCTGTGCGCGGTCGAGCCGGGGTACTTCGCCAAGCTGTCTGCCGCCTCGGTCTACACGCTGTCGGTGCAGGGCGGTCCGATGTCGGCCGCGGAGGTCGCGGCCTTCGAGGCCGATCCGCACTCGGCGGCCGCGGTCCGGCTGCGGCGCTGGGACGAGGCCGCGAAGGAGCCGGACGCCGACGACCCGGGGTTCGAGCACTACCGGGAGCTGCTGGCGGGATTGGTGCGGGCGGGGTCGGCGGGGTCGGTGCCGGCGGCGCTGGCGCGGGCGGACTCCAGCCGCCCGGGAGACTGATCACCGCACACCGAACAATGCGCATACCGCGATAAAGTTCGTCTATCAATCGCAACCGCGCATGCCTGGAGCACCGCTGTGCCTGTCCGCGCCCTGCCGCGCTCGAATGCCGCCACGTCCGTCCGCACGTCCCTCCGCACCCCGACCATCGCCCAACTCAAGGCGTTCGCGACGGTCGCCGAGCATCTGCACTTCCGGGACTCGGCCGCGATGCTCGGGATGAGCCAGCCGGCGCTCTCCGGCGCGATCGCGGCGCTGGAGGAGAACCTGGGGACCCGGCTCGTCGAGCGCACCACGCGCAAGGTGCTGCTCACGCCGTCCGGGGAGCGGGTGGCGCAGCACGCACAGCGGGTATTGGCGGCGATGGACGACCTGGTCGAGGAGGCGGCCGCGGCGCGTCAGCCGTTCACCGGGACGGTGAAGGTCGGGGTGATCCCGACGTTGGCGCCGTATCTGCTTCCGGCGCTGCTGCGGCCGTTGAAGAAGCGCTTCCCGGACCTGGATCTGTTCGTACACGAGGAGCAGACGGCAGTACTGCTGGCCGGGATAGCGACCGGCCGGCTCGACCTCGGGCTGCTGGCGTTGCCGGCCGGGGCCGCGGGCGTCGAGGAACTGGCGCTGTATGACGAGGACTTCTTGGTCGTCGCACCCGAGCACACGCTGCCCGCCGGGGACGGACCGGTCTCGCGGACGGTGCTCAAGGACCACGAGATCCTGCTGCTGGAAGAAGGCCACTGCCTGCGGGACCAGGCGCTGGACGTGTGCGCCGAGGTCAGCGTCACCGATTCCGGGGCGACACGGGCGGCCTCGCTGTCGACGCTGGTCCAGCTGGTGGCCGGCGGGATCGGCGTGACGCTGCTGCCGGAGACGGCGGTCGCCGTGGACGCCCGCGCCGGGTCGGGCCTGGAGGCGCGGCGCTTCGACGGGACGGCGCCCTCGCGGCGGATCGGGCTGGCCCACCGGTCGTCGTCGGCGCGCGCCGAGGAGTTCGGCGGGCTGGCGGCGGCGATGCGGGACGCGGTCACGGCCGCGCGGTTGCCGGTGCGGCTGGTGGAGTTGGTGGGGCCGGTGGAGCTGGTACGGCCGATGCCTCCGGTGCGGATGGTGACCGACCCCGACCC
>NZ_JAAFZA010000214.1 GCF_015356865.1 Catenulispora pinisilvae | reverse complement strand
GGCCGCGACCCCCAGCACCGCCGCCATGCTCAGCCCGCCGGTGAGCGCCCTGGTCCGGTTCCGGTGCGCCCGCGCCCCCGCGAACACCGCCGCCGGGCCGCCGCCGATCGGCGGTTCCTCACCGATCCCCGCTCCCAACACATCCCTGATCTCGTTCTCGTTCACGCCGAGGCTCCTTCCGAGCCGATCCCGAGGCCGAGCCGGTCGTCCTGGAGTACCGTCCGCAGCGCGGCGAGCGCCTTGGAACACTGGCTCTTCACGGTGCCCGGTGAGATGTCGAGCAGCGCCGCGGTCTCCTCGATGCTGCGGTCCTCCCAGTAGCGCAGGACGACCGCCGCACGCTGCCGAGGTGGCAGCCCGCGCAGCGCCGAGAGCACCGTGAGCTTGACGTCGCTGTCCCCGGCGGTGCCGTCGACCACCTCCAGCGGCTCCGCCCACAACCTCTCCCGGCGCCGCCACAGCCGACGGTTCTCGTCCAGGAACAGCCGGAGCAGCACCTGCCGCGAATACGCGTCCAGGCTGTCCACCCGGTGTCGCCGCGCGACCACCACGACCTTGACCAAGGTGCCCTGCACCAGGTCCTCGGCACGGTGCCAGTCCCCGCACAGCAGGTACGCCGTGCGGCGCAGCGCCAGATACCGCCCTTGGACGAACTGCTCCAGTTCGTCCTCGACGGCCGCCTTGTCTCCCCGCGCCATGGACTGTCCCCTCCGACCGGCTCAATCTTCTGTCACCGGTCCTTGAGGGGTCGGCCCGGGTCCCGGGTTGCCCGGTCCGACCGACTTCTTTCCGAAGCGGCCGCGACTCGCCGAACGCGACCGCCACCTCAGGACGTGGTCCTCGTCAGAACGTGGTCCTGGTCAGAACGTGGTCCTAGTCAGAACAGGGCCCTCGTCAGAACGTGGTCGCCGCGAGCGCTTCGTAGAAGGGACGCGGGTCCGCCGCGAGCGCCGCCTTGACCGAGCGACTCCAGTCGTCCACCAGCACCTCCCACGCACCGGCCTCGACCCCGTCCAGCGCGGCGCGGGCGACCTCGACCGGCGCGAGCTTCGCGCTGTCGAACCCGGCGCTCATATCGGTGTCGGCCAGTCCCAGGTGCACCCCGGTGACCAAGGTGCCCTGGTCGGCGAGCTCCAGGCGGACGCTGTTGACCATCGCCCACGCTGCGGCCTTGGCGACGTGGTAGGCATTGGCGCCGGGATGGGCGAACCAGGACATCGCCGACAGGACGTTCACCACCGCACCGCCGCCGTTGCCTCCCAGCACCGGCGCGAACGCCCGGACCATGTTCAGCGACCCGAACAGGTGGGTCTCCAGCTCGAACCTGATCTGGTCCAGGTCCCCGGCCACCATGTCCTGCCAGGTATTGGAACCCGCGTTGTTGACCAGCAGCGTGACGTCCGGCGCCGACTCGGCGACCCGGCTCGCCGCGGCGGGGTCCGTGATGTCCAGGGCGAGCCGTTCGACGCGGCTCGCGTCCAGACCGTCGAGGTCTATCTCCTGCGGCCGTCGTGCGGTGGCGTAGACCTTGGCGGCACCGCGGTCGAGCAGGTGCGAGGTGAAGGCGCGGCCCAGGCCGCGGTTGGCACCGGTAACCAGTGCGATCGATCCGTTGATCTCCATGGGGACTACGCTAAAACCTGACGCTAACGTCAGAGGCAAGTCGAGACTGGACGGGAGGCCGGCAGATGCGGATCGGGGAACTGGCGACACGATCGGGCGTCAGCGTCCGCGCGCTGCGCTACTACGAGGAGCAAGGGCTGCTGATCGCAGAGCGCAGTATCTCGGGTCAGCGCCACTACCCGGAAACAGCCCTCGAGAAGGTCGGCTTCTTCCAGGACATGTACTCCGCCGGGCTGACCAGCAAGAGGATCGCCGAGCTGATGCCGTGCTTCAACACCGGCCACACCGACGCCGAGCAGCGCATCATGCTCCGCACCGAGCGCGACCGCATCCATGAGCGGGTCACCCAGCTCACGTCCGCGCTACGCCGACTGGACGAGGTCATCGCCGTCGCCGACACCCATCCGTGACGCGCCCTGACGCAGCTGGCACTGTCAGCAGCCTGCGGCGGTCAAGGGCGCCCGGACCGACACGGTCCGGGCGCCCTCGCTCACCTCTCCAAAGCCGCTAGACCCCCGGTGCGGCCACCACCAGATCAGCCAGCCCCGAAACCTCGACCCGCCCCTCCCGCGCCGGCACGAAGCAGGACTCCCCCTGCGTCAGCGTCAGCGCACCCCGGGTCCCGCGCAGCTCGACCTCGCCGGACAGCGCCAGCACGATCCGCGGCCCGGTGCCGGGCAGTTCCGCGCGCAGCGTGGTCTTGGTGTCGAGCGTGGCGTGGTAGAGCCGGAACTCCGGCGCCGGGGTGTCGAACTCGACGACGCCCACGCCGATGGCCGTGCCGTGCCGGACCGGGACCGGCACCGAGGCGTCCATGACCCGCAGCAGCTCGGCGACGTCGATGTGCTTGGGCGTCAGGCCGGCCCGCAGCACGTTGTCGGAGTTGGCCAGCAGCTCGACGCCGGTGCCGCGCAGGTAGGCGTGCAGCCCGCCGGCCTCCAGGAAGATCGCCTCGCCCGGCTCCAGCACCACCCGCTTCATCAGCAGCATGGCCACCAGGCCGATGTCGCCGGGGAAGTCCTCGGCGACCCGCAGCACGGCCGCGAAGTCCTCGGCCAAATCCTCGGCCAACTCCCCGGCCGAGAGTTCGGCGGACTCGCCGCCCTTGTCGGCTCCGGCCCGGCAGGCCTCGACGACGCTGGCCACCAGCTCCCCGCGGGTGTCCGCCGGCCACTCCAGCAGCCGGCCGATCGCCGCGGCCACGGTGGCCGGCTCCGGCTTGTCGGCCAGCTCGGCCCGGACCGGCTCCAGCGCCTGGGCACCCAGCGCCACCACCGCCGCGAGCACACGCTCGGCGTCCTCGGCGCTCCGGCACCCGGCCAGCGCCTCGAAGGCGGTGAGCGCCATCAGGATCTCCGGCTTGGGCCAGTCGTCCGCGTAGTTGCGGTCCGGGTCGCCGGCCGGCAGCCCGCGCTCCTGCTCGGCGGCGTACCCGGCCTCGGCCTGGGCCCGCGTGGGATGGGTCTGGATGGACAGCGCCTTGGCCGCCGACAGCACCTTGAGCAGGAACGGCAGCCGGTTCTTGAACCGGGCGGCGACCTGCGGGCCGAGCATCCCCACCGGATCGGCGGAGACGAAGTCGAGCAGGGTCGCCTCGCCGCCGTCGATCCGGGACGGCGCGGTCGGGTGCGCGCCCATCCACAGCTCGGCCTCCGGCTGCCCGGAGGGCTCGCGGCCTAGCAGCTCGCTGATGGCGCTGGGCGATCCCCAGGCGTAGTGCTGGGTGGTGTTGGTGAGCCGATACACGCTTGAAGGCTAGTGGACCAGGGCCCTCAGTGGACGAGAGGGCTCACCGCGGCCGCCACGAACAGCAGCGCCAGGTACATGTTCGAGAAGTGGAACAGCCGCATCGGCAGCAGCGCCGCCCCGTCCTTGCCCGAGCGCGCCCGCAGGTCCAGCCGGTGCGCCTCGACCAGGAACACCACGCCCAGCACGGCCGCGGCGATCGGGTAGACCAGGCCGGTGTGCCCGATCGGCCACAGCAGCAGCGAGCAGGCCACGGTCGCGTAGGAGTACCAGACGATCTGCTTGGTCACCTCGCGGGCCGGGGCCACCACCGGCAGCATCGGCACGTTCGCCAGGGCGTAGTCCTCGCGGTAGCGGATGGCCAGCGCCCAGAAGTGCGGCGGCGTCCACAGGAACACGACCATGAACAGCACCACCGGCGCCCACGCCAGCCGGTCCGTCGCCGCGGTCCAGCCGATCAGCGCCGGGAAGCAGCCGGCCGCGCCGCCCCAGACGATGTTCTGCGGAGTGCGCCGCTTGAGCACCATCGTGTAGACGAGCACGTAGAAAGCGTTCGCCAACAGCGCCAGGCCCGAGGAGAGCCAGTTCACCGCGAACCCGAGCCACAGGGTGGACACCACCCCGAGCACGAGCCCGAACACGAGCGCGTCCTTGGGGGTGACCGAGGCGGCCGGCACCGGACGGCGCCGGGTGCGGCGCATCTCGGCGTCGATGTCGCGGTCCACGTAGCAGTTCAGCGCGTTGGCGCTACCGGCGGACAGGTAGCCGCCGATGGTCACGGCGATCACCGGCCACAGCCCCGGCACATGGCGCAGCGCCAGGAACATCACCGGAATGGTGGTGACCAGCAGCAGCTCGATGATTCGTGGCTTGGTCAGGGCGACGTACGCCTTGACGACCGCCATCGTTTGCCCACCGCGGACTTCGCCGACCGGCTCCACAGAGGGAGTGACGGTCCGGGACGGAGCCGTGGCCGGGGGAGTCTCGACCGTGGTCAAAAGCCCGTCCTCCATGGATGCCTGATTCGGACAACACGCAACTTTAAACCGTCCCCCTAGGCGCTCTTGCGGCGGGTCGCCTTATCGCGCGTCGAGTCGCCGCCGCGCCGCCCACCGCGGGTATCCGAGTACTTCACCACTCGGCGTTCACTAAGGGTTAGCCCGGCCGTACGTTCTCACCTGCTGACTCGGAACGCGGGGCCCCTGAGGTCCGAGTAGGCTGGCGAAACGAGATCTGAATCATGTTGCGCAGAGGTCCCACCAGCTGTACCCGAGCGTGGGGCCTCGGCGCGTGAACTGCGAAGGAGCGCTTCCGGTGAGCACCGCAAGCACCGCAACCCCGTTCGAGTGGACCGACTTGGACAAGCGCGCTGTGGACACCGTCCGAGCCCTGGCCATGGACGCCGTCCAGAACACTGGTAACGGCCACCCTGGGACCGCGATGTCCCTGGCTCCCGCGGCCTACCTGCTCTTCCAGCGGCACCTTCGCTTCGACCCGGCCGACCCGCACTGGGTCGGCCGGGACCGTTTCGTGCTGTCCTGCGGCCACTCCTCGCTGACCCAGTACATCCAGCTCTACTACGCGGGCCTCGGTCTGGAGCTCGACGACCTGCGGCACTTCCGGAAGTGGGGCTCGCTCACCCCGGGCCACCCGGAGTACGGCCACACCGCCGGCATCGAGGTCACCACCGGCCCGCTGGGCCAGGGCCTGTCGAACTCGGTCGGCATGGCGATGGCGGCCCGCTACGAGCGCGGCCTGTTCGACCCGGACGCGGCGGCCGGCGGCTCGCCGTTCGACCACAAGATCTACGTCTTCGTCTCCGACGGCGACCTGGAAGAGGGCATCACCGGCGAGGCGTCCTCGATCGCCGGGCACCAGAAGCTGGGCAACCTGATCGCCGTCTACGACGACAACCACATCTCGATCGAGGGCGACACCAAGGTGGCCTTCGGCGAGGACGTGCTGCACCGCTACGAGGCCTACGGCTGGCACGTGCAGCACGTGGACTGGCTGTCCGGCGGGGAGTACCACGAGAACGTCCAGGAGCTGCACCAGGCCCTGCTGGCCGCCGAGGCGGAGACTGACCGCCCCTCGATCATCCGGCTGCGCACCATCATCGGCTGGCCGGCCCCGAACCTGCAGAACTCCGGCAAGGCGCACGGCGCCGCGCTGGGCGAGGCCGAGGTCGCGGCCACCAAGAAGGTCATGGGCATGGACCCGGAGAAGACCTTCGACGTCGCCGCCGACGTGCTCGCGCACGCCCGCCAGGTCGGCGCGCGCGGCGCGGTCGCGCACGCGGCCTGGGACGCCGAGTTCGCCGCCTGGCGCACCAAGAACCCCGAGCGCGCCGCCGACTTCGACCGGATCGCCGAGCGCGAGCTGCCGGCCGGCTGGGCCGCCAAGCTCCCGACCTTCGAGCCGGGCAAGGACGTGCCGACCCGCAAGGCCTCCGAGGCCGTCATCCAGGCGATCGCCGAGTCGGTGCCGGAGCTGTGGGGCGGCTCGGCCGACCTCGCGGAGTCGAACCTGACCACGATCAAGGGCGGCAAGTCCTTCCTGCCCTCGGTCTACGGCGAGACCGAGTTCGGCGAGTCCAGCCCCTACGGCCGCATCCTGCACTTCGGCATCCGCGAAGCGGCGATGGGCGCGATCCTGAACGGCATCACGGTCCACGGCAACACCCTGCCGTTCGGCGGCACCTTCCTGGTGTTCTCCGACTACATGCGCCCGACGGTGCGCCTGGCCGCGCTGATGAAGCTGCCGGTGACCTACGTCTGGACGCACGACTCGATCGGCCTGGGCGAGGACGGCCCGACCCACCAGCCGGTGGAGCAGGTGGCCTCGCTGCGCCTGATCCCGGGGATGACGATGGTCCGCCCGGGCGACGCCAACGAGACCGTCGGCGCCTGGAAGGCCCTGATGGAGAAGCACACCGGGAACGACGACCACGGCCCGGTCGGCATCGCGCTGACCCGCCAGGGCATCCCGACCTACGACCACGAGGCGCTGAACTCCTCGCTGGACGCGGTCGAGGGCACCGCCAAGGGCGGCTACGTGCTGGCCGAGGCCAGTGCCGGCGCCCCGAAGGTGATCCTCATCGGCACCGGCTCGGAGGTGCAGCTGGCGATCCAGGCCCGCGAGGCGCTGGAGGCCGACGGCATCCCGACCCGCGTGGTCTCGATGCCCTCCACGGAGTGGTTCGAGGAGCAGGACGCCGCCTACAAGGAGTCGGTCCTGCCGACCGCCGTGAAGGCCCGCGTCTCGGTCGAGGCCGGGGTCGGCGCCGGCTGGAAGCAGTACGTCGGCGACGCCGGCCGCAGCGTCTCGCTGGAGCACTTCGGCGCCTCGGCCGACTACAAGACGCTGTACCGCGAGTTCGGCATCACGGCGGAAGCCGTCGAGGCCGCGGCCCGGGAATCCCTGGCCGCCGCAGGCGCTTGATTTTTAGGTGAAGAGGGAGATGACGAGATGACGAGCAAGAACCTGGACGCGCTGTCCGGAGCCGGTGTCGCGATCTGGCTGGACGACCTGTCCCGCAAGCGCCTGCAGACCGGCAACCTGGCCGACCTCATGGCCCAGAAGAACGTGGTCGGGGTGACCACCAACCCGACGATCTTCCAGAAGGCGATCGTCGGTTCCGAGGTCTACACCGAGCAGCTGAAGGACCTCGCGGTGCGCGGGGTCACCGTCGACGAGGCGATCCGCATGATCACCACCGCCGACGTCCGGGCGGCGGCCGACGTGCTGCGCCCGGCCTACGACGCCTCCGACCGCCAGGACGGCCGGGTCTCGATCGAGGTCGACCCGCGCCTGGCGCACTCCACCGTGCCGACCGTGGCCGAGGCCAAGCAGCTGTGGTGGCTGGTGGACCGGGAGAACCTGTTCATCAAGATCCCCGCTACCCGCGAGGGCCTGCCGGCCATCACCGAGGTGCTGGCCGCCGGCATCAGCGTAAACGTGACGCTGATCTTCTCGCTGGAGCGCTACCGCGCGGTGATGGACGCGTTCCTGGCCGGGATCGAGCAGGCCAAGGCGAACGGCCACGACCTGGGCAAGATCGCCTCGGTCGCGTCGTTCTTCGTCAGCCGGGTCGACACCGAGATCGACAAGCGCCTGGAGAAGCTGGGCAACACCGAGCTGCGCGGCAAGGCCGGCGTCGCCAACGCCCGCCTGGCCTTCGAGGCCTACGAGGAGGTCTTCACCTCCGACCGCTGGAAGGCCCTGGCCGCCGCCGGCGCCAAGCCGCAGCGCCCGCTGTGGGCCTCCACCGGCGTGAAGGACCCGGCGTACGTGGACACCATGTACGTCGACGACCTGATCACCCGCGGCGTGGTGAACACCATGCCGGAGGCCACCCTGGACGCCGAGGCCGACCACGGCAAGCCGGTCGAGGACTCGATCCGCGGCTTCTACGCCGACTCGCACAAGGTGCTGGCCGACCTGGCCGCCGCCGGCGTGTCCTACGACGACGTCGTCCAGCTGCTGGAGGACGAGGGCGTGGACAAGTTCGAGGTGTCCTGGAAGGAGCTCCTCGAGGCGGTCCAGGGCGAACTGGACAAGCTCCGGTGAGCCCTTTGCCCAAATACCCGAAGCCAGCGGTGGACAAGGGCCACCAGGGCTATCAGCTCTCGCAGGCGGAGAAGACCCTCCTGTCGCACGAGCTGGCGCCCGAAGGCGCGGCGAACCCGCTGCGCGACGCCGCCGACCGCCGGCTGCCGCGCATCGCCGGGCCCTGCGGCCTGGTGATGTTCGGCGTCACCGGCGACCTGTCCCGCAAGAAGCTGATGCCGGCGATCTACGACCTGGCCAACCGCGGGCTGCTGCCCCCGGGCTTCGCCCTGGTCGGCTTCGCCCGCCGGGACTGGGCCGACCAGGACTTCGCCGAGGAAGTACACCTGGCGGTCAAGGAGCACGCGCGGACCCCGTACCGCGAAGAGGTCTGGCGCCAGCTCTCCGAGGGCTTCCGCTTCGTCTCCGGCGAGTTCGGCGACAAGCAGGCCTTCATGGAGCTCAAGGACACCATCGACAAGCTGGACGCCGAGCGCGGCACCAACGGCAACCACGCGTTCTACCTGTCGGTCCCGCCGAAGTTCTTCCCCGGCGTGGTCGAGCAGCTGCACGAGGTCGGCCTGGACCAGGGCCCGGAGGGCTCCTGGCGCCGGGTGATCATCGAGAAGCCGTTCGGCCACGACCTGGCCTCGGCCCGCGAGCTGAACGCCATCGTGGACTCGGTGTTCCCGCCCAAGTCGGTCTTCCGCATCGACCACTACCTGGGCAAGGAGACGGTCCAGAACATCCTGGCGCTGCGTTTCGCCAACGAGATGTTCGAGCCGATCTGGAGCCGGGACCACGTGGACCACGTCCAGATCACGATGGCCGAGGACATCGGCATCGGCGGCCGGGCCGGGTACTACGACGGCATCGGCGCGGCGCGCGACGTCATCCAGAACCACCTGCTCCAGCTGCTGGCGCTGACCGCGATGGAGGAGCCGGTGTCCTTCGACGCCGACGCCATCGCCGCGGAGAAGACCAAGGTGCTCTCGGCCATCCGGCTCCCGGACGACCTGGACACCTACACGGTCCGGGGCCAGTACGCCAGCGGCTGGCAGGGCGGCGAGAAGGTGGTCGGGTACCTGCAGGAGGACGGCATCTCGCCGGACTCCACCACCGACACCTACGCCGCGGTGAAGCTGGAAGTGAACACCCGGCGCTGGGCCGGTGTCCCCTTCTACCTGCGCACCGGCAAGCGTCTGGGCCGGCGCGTCACCGAGATCGCGGTGGTGTTCAAGCGCTCGCCGTTCCTGCCCTTCACCCCGACGCAGACCGAGGAGCTGGGGCAGAACGCCCTGGTGATCCGGGTGCAGCCGGACGAGGGCGTGACCGTGCGCTTCGGCTCGAAGGTCCCGGGCACCTCGATGGAGGTGCGCGACGTGAACATGGACTTCGCCTACGGCGAGGCGTTCACCGAGTCCTCCCCGGAGGCCTACGAGCGGCTGATCCTGGACGTGCTGCTGGGCGACGCCCCGCTGTTCCCCCGGGTCGCCGAGGTCGAGCTGGGCTGGGAAGTCCTGGACCCGATCGAGGAGTACTGGGACGAGCACGGCAAGCCCGAGCAGTACACCTCCGGCACCTGGGGTCCGGCCAAGGCGGACGAGATGCTGGCCAAGGACGGACGGAGCTGGCGGCGGCCATGATCAAGCACCTGGATTCCACCACCTCGGCGAAGATCGCCAACGCCCTGATCGACATCCGCAAGGAGGCCGGGGCGGCCACCACCGGCGCGGTCCTGACCCTGGTGATCGAGACCGACGAGCGGCACCACTACTACGCCCTGCGGGCCGCGCGCGAGGCCTCGCGCGCGCACCCCTCGCGCATCCTGGTCGTCATACCGCATCCGGAACAGCCCTTCTCCGGGCTGGACGCCGAGGTGCGGGTGGGCGACGAGATGGGCCCGGGCGAGGCCGTGGTGATGCGGCTGAACGGCGAGCTGGCGGCGCACGCCGACGCCGTCGTACTGCCGCTGCTGCTGCCGGACACCCCGGTGGTCACCTGGTGGCCGGCCGAGTCCCCGGAGGACCCGGCCGCCTCGGCGCTGGGCAAGCTGGCGATGCGCCGGATCACCGACGCCTCCGGCACCCACCAGCCGATCCCGGTCGCCGACCGGCTGCGCGGCTACTCCCCCGGCGACACCGACCTGGCCTGGACCCGCTGCACCCCGTGGCGCTCCATGCTGGCCGCGGCCCTGGACCAGCTGCCGGCCACGGTGGGCAGCGTCAAGGTCACCGCCGAGGTGGACAACGCCTCCTCGACGCTGCTGGCGGTCTGGCTGGGCTGGCGCCTGGGCGTGCCGGTGACGCTGTCCACCGACACCGGCCCGGGCATCACCGGCGTGCACATGGGCACCGACAAGGGCGAGATCAGCCTGACCCGCCCGGACGGCATGCTGGCCGTGCTGTCGATGCCCGAGCAGCCCGACCGGCACGTCGCGCTCAAGCGCCGCGAGCTGGCCGACCTGCTCACCGAGGAGCTGCGCCGGCTCGACGTCGACGAGACGTACGAGGAGGTGCTGCGGCACGTCACCGAGCAGGACGCGGCGGCCATCGAGAAGATGCAGCCGACCGCCCCGCAGAAGTCGACGATCACGGTGACCGCCGAGCCCGACAAGGGCCCGCTGGGCGAACTGCCGAAGGAGTCGGTCGAGCGCGAGCAGGAACTTCAGAACCTCGCCATCGACGAGCCGCTCGGCCAGGCCGGCGCCAAGCCGGACGACAAGCCGAGCGACAAGCCCGCCGACAAGGCCGCCGCCAAGCCCGCGGACGGCGCGCCATGAGCGCCACTCCCGTGGTCATCGTCCACCGGGACGCGGAAGTCCTGGCTCAGGCGGTGGCGGCGCGGCTGATCACCCGGGTGGCCGACGTGCAGGCGCTGCGTGGCGCCGCGCACGTCGTCCTCACCGGCGGCACCGTCGGGACCAAGTCCCTGGCGGCCGTCGCGGCCTCCCCGGCGCGCGGCGCCGTGGACTGGTCCCGGGTCCAGCTGTGGTGGGGCGACGAGCGATTCCTGCCGACCGGCGATCCCGAGCGCAACGAGACCCAGGCCCGCGCGGCACTGCTGGACGGCCTGGTCGCCGAGGGCCTGCTGCCGGCGGAGAACATCCACGCGGTGCCGGCCGCCGACACCGCGGGCTTCACGCCCGAGGAGTCGGCGGAGCAGTACGCGGCGACGCTGGCCGACTTCGCCCGCGAGGGCGCGGACGTCCCGGCCTTCGACGTGCTGCTGCTCGGCATGGGCCCGGACGGCCACATCGCCTCCCTCTTCCCGGGCCACCCGGCCCTGTACGAGGAGAAGCGCAGCGTGGTCGGCGTCCACAACTCGCCGAAGCCCCCGCCGCTGCGGGTCTCGCTGACCCTGCCCGCGATCCAGTCGGCCGCCGAGGTCTGGGTGGTCGCGGCCGGCACGGAGAAGGCGAAGGTCACGCACCTGGCGCTGTCCGGCGCCGGACCGGTGCAGATCCCGGCCGCCGGGGCGCGCGGGCGCGGGCGCAGCCTGTTCCTGCTGGACCGGGCCTCGGCTTCGGAGCTGCCTTCGGAGCTGGCGCCTTACTCGCTGAGCTGAGGCGCTGGGCTGAGCCGGTCAGAACACTGTGTACCGCCGCTGATCTGTACTTGATAACAAATCTGTACTTGATAACAAATCTGTACTTGTTAACAAATCGGTACTCGTTAACAAGGGTCGGATCAGCGGCGGTCTTCTTTCTCTCTCCCAGCAGCGGCCGACCGCATACGATCAGCCTATGAATACGCCGCCTTCGCCCATCCGCATCGGCGCGCTCGTTCCCCTGAGCAAGCCGGGCTGGGTCGAGGCCGGCCGCCACCTGCTCGCCGGTCTCGAACTCGCGGCCGGCGAGGCCGGCCTGATCGACGGCCGGCCGCTGGAACTGCTGGTCCGCGACACCGCCGCCGACCCGGCCCAGGCCGCGGCGGCCGTCGACGAGCTGGCCGACCTGGGCGTGGCCGCCTTCGTCGGCGAGTACCACAGCGTCGTGGCCCGCTCCGCCGCCGCCCGCGCCGACGCCCTCGCCCTGCCGTTCCTTTGCTCCTCAGCGGTCCTCGACGCGCTCACCGAGCAGCCGACCGACTGGGTCGCCCGCATCGCCCCGGCCCAATCCCGCGGCTGGCGCGTCTACGCGGACTTCCTCCTCAAGTCCGGCCACACCCGCATCGCCGTCGCCACCCAGCCCACCGTCTACTGGGCCTCCGGCACCCGCATCCTGCGGGAGCACCTGGCCGCCCGCGGCGGCACCCTCATCGAACTCGACATGAGCCCGCTCGACGCCGCAGCGGTCTGCGACGCCCTCGCCGACCACCGCGCAACAGCCCTGCTGCTCCTGGTCGGCACCCCGGAACCCGCCGTTCCGATCGTTCAGGCCGTCCGCGCCGACCCCCGCCTCGCCGACGTCCTCATCGGCGCTCCCGCCGGTCAGCCCGAGTTCGCCGAGTGGCATTCGCTGCTCGGCAGCGACGGCACTGCGATCCCGTTCCTGCGCTACCTCCCCGAACACCTCACCCCGCTCGGCACGCGAGTCGAGGCTGCGCTGCGCGAGCGGCTGGGAGCCGCACCATCCTTCGTCGGCTTCGAGGGCTACGACACCATCGCCACCCTCGCCGAAGCCCTGCGCTTCCACGGCACCGGCCACGGCACTGACGCCGGCACTAACACCAGCCCCGGCTCTGGCACCAGTCCCGGCATCGCCGAAGCCTGGCCCCACATCTCCATCGAAGGCACCCGCGGCCGAATCCAGTTCTCCCGAGTGCCGGGCATCAGCGTCTGGCAGTGGGCATGGCCACCGATCCAGGTCGCCGACCGCGATCCGGCCGCGCCCGACCGCTTCCGCGTGCTCGCCTCCGACTGAAGACACCTACTCCGCTCCGGCTGAAGGCGCCTACTCCGCCCGCGCCCCACCGCGCGGATCGGGGTTAGCTGCCTTCCAGCCGCCACCGCCGCCTATTCGACCCCGCGCTCGTGGATCCGCCGGAACTCCTCCGACCACGGCACCGGCCGCCGATCCGGCCCGGTCCGCACAATCGTCCGCCGCCCGACCGCGTGCACCACACCGCCGTCCCCGACGAACCGGAACTCGTACACGCAGCTCGTCGTCCCGAGCTTGGCCAGCCGCAGCTCCACGTCCAGCTCGCCGACCCCGTCGACCGGCACCCGGAACTCGACCTCGTACGCCTTCACCAGATGCCGCATGTCCGGCCCGTCGATCAGCTCCGGACGGCTCTCGTACCAGGTGCTCAGGGCCCGCTCGGCGTGCACCGCGTACCGCGCGTTGTGCAGCACGCCCACCTTGTCGAGCTCGTCGAACCAGACCCGGGTACGGAACACGTGCAGCGGCGGCTCGACCCCGCCGGCCTCAACACCGGTCTCCACATCAGTCACCCCATCAGCTGTACCTCACCGGCCGCCGCCGACCCCCGCCCAGACCGCGTGATTCCAACCACACCCCCGCCTACGCTGAACGGCATGACAGCCTTCGACCAGGGCCCTGCCACCCCCGTCGGCAGCCGGAGCCACACGCATCCGTTCCTGCCGTTCCACCCCGAACGCCTCGACCAGGCCGAGGCCATCCGCCGCGGCGCCGAGTTCCACCAGCATCTGGAAGCCCGGCGCAGCGTCCGCTTCTTCTCCCCCGACCCGGTCCCAGCCGAGATGATCGAGCTGGCCGTGGCCGCCGCCAACACCGCGCCGTCCGGCGCGCACCAGCAGCCGTGGAAGTTCGTCGCCGTCGGCGATCCAGCGCTCCGGCACCGGATCCGCGAGGCCGCCGAGCACGAAGAACACATCAACTACGAGGGCGGCCGACTCCCGGAGGCCTGGCGGGAAGCGCTCGGGCCGCTGGAGACCGGCTCCGACAAGTCCTATCTGGACACCGTCCCGTGGATCGTCGTCGCCTTCGCCGAGAAGAGCACGCCGATGCCCGACGGCCGACTGCGCAAGAACTACTACGTCAACGAGAGCGTCGGTATCGCCTGCGGCCTGTTCATCGCCGCCCTGCACTCCATGGGCCTGGCCACGCTGACCCACACGCCCAACCCGATGGCCTTCCTCACCGAGATCCTGCGGCGCCCCTCGACCGAGCGCCCCTACATCCTGTTCCCGATCGGCTATCCGGCCGCCGACTGCGAGGTCCCCGACCTCGCCCGCAAGCCGCTGAACTCGGCTTTGGAGTTCTTCCAGGAGTGATCCGGCGAACGACCCGCCACTGATCCGCCGCTGACCCACCACCACTAACCGTCCCGGCCCTGTTGCCTCCGCAAAATTCTGAGAGTAGCTTTCATTTAGCAGTTGCTTTCAAGAGGAGGGGACTATCATGATCGAGTCGACACCGGGGGTGGCGGCACCGCCGACAGCGGACAGCCGCAAGTGGTGGGCGCTCGGCGGCCTGGCACTGAGCCTGCTGGTCGTGGGCCTTGACCTGACCGTGCTGAACGTCGCGCTGCCCACGCTCAGCACCTCGCTCAAGGCCTCGACCAGCCAGCTCCAGTGGTTCGCGAACTCCTACAACCTGGCCATGGCGATCGCCCTGCTGCCCGGCGGGCTGCTCGGCGACCGCTTCGGCCGCAAGCGGATGCTGGTGATCGCGCTGACCGCGTTCGGCGTGGCCTCCGGCTTCTGCGCCTTCGCCACCTCCTCCGGCGAGCTCATCATCTGGCGCGCGGTGCTGGGCCTGGGCGCGGCCCTGCTGATCCCGCTGAGCATGAGCGTGCTGACGGTGCTGTTCACGCCCGAGGAACGGCCGCGCGCCATGGGCATCTGGGCCACCGCCAACATGCTCGGCATCCCGCTCGGCCCGATCCTGGGCGGCTGGCTGCTGGACCACTACTGGTGGGGTTCGGTGTTCCTGATCAACCTGCCGGTCGTGGTGATCGCCCTGCTCGCGGTGCTGTGGCTGGTCCCGGAGTCGAGCGCGCAGACCAAGCCGCGCATCGACCTCCCGGGCCTGGCGGCCTCGGCGATCGGACTGGCCGCGATCACCTACGGCCTGATCAAGGCCGGGGACGCCGGCTGGGGCTCGGCGCAGGCACTGGTCCCGATGATCGGCGGACTGGTAGTGCTGGCCGGGTTCGTGCAGTTGCAGCGCCGCCCCCAGCAGACCCTCATCGACCTGGAGCTTTTCCGGGCGCGCGGATTCACCTGGGGCACGATCCTGTCCACGATCGTCAGCTTCGCGCTGTTCGGCCTGATGTTCACGCTGCCGCAGTTCTACCAGGCGGTCGAGGGCGCCGACGCGTTCGGCACCGGCCTGCGGCTGCTGCCGATGATCGCCGGCCTGATGGCCGGTGTCCGCATAGGCCAGCCGTTCCTGAAGAAGGTCGGCGCCGGCCCGCTGATCGGCACCGGATTCGTCCTGCTCACCGTCGCGCTGGCGATCGGCACCACCACCGGCGTGCACGACGGCTACGGCTACATCGCGTTCTGGCTCACCATGGGCGGTGTGGGCGTCGGCCTGGCGATGCCGATCGCCATGACCGCCGCCCTGGACGAGCTCACCCCCGAGCGCGCCGGCGTCGGCTCCGGCCTGCTGATGACCATCCGCCAGATCGGCGGCACAGTCGCGGTGGCGGTCCTGGGCACCGTCCTGAACAGCCAGTACCGCAGCCACCTGGCCCCGGCCACGGCCCACCTCCCGGCCCCGCTCGCCGACGCGGCCACCCGCAGCGCCGGCTCCGGCGTCGCGGTAGCGGCCAAGCTCCACTCCCCCGCACTCCTGGAGTCGGTCCGATCCTCGCTGGTGCACGCCACGAGCATGACGATGTGGGTCAGCACCGGCTTCGCCCTCGTCGGCGTCCTGGCCGCCACCCAACTGCCCCGCCGGGCCCGAGTCTCCACCGCACCGGCCGAGGCAGCAGAATCGACTGGTGATCTCCTCAATGCCGCCGACTGACCCGCCTCCCGCCGCGCCCACCGCCCCAGCACCGGTGGGCCTGCGGGAACGCAAAAAGGCGCAGACCCGCACCGCGATCCAGCACCAGGCCATGCGCCTGTTCCGCGAGTCGGGCTACTCGGCCACCACGATGGAGCAGATCGCAGCCGCGGCCGACGTATCCCCCAGCACCCTCTACCGCTACTTCCCGACCAAGGAAGACCTGATCCTCCAGGACGACTACGACCCACTACTGGCCGCCGCATTCCGCGCACAACCCCGCGACCTGCCGACCCTGGAGGCATTCCGCGCGGCCGTGTTCCAGGCCATGGCCCAGATCCCACGAGAGGACCAGGAGGAAGCCCTCGAACGGGCCTACCTCGGCTACACCATCCCCGAAGTCCGCGCCCGCGCCATGGACCACATGCTCGTCACCGCCAACATGCTCGCGAACCTCTTCGCCGAACGCCTGAACCGCGCGCCAGACGAACTGGAAGTCAAGGTCCTGGCCGGCACCGTAATCGGCGCCCTCCTGGCCGCCCAGGAACTCTGGATCGCCGACCGAAGCCGCAACTTGTTCCTCCTCCTGGACCGCGCCCTACAGTGCCTCATAAACGGCCCCGGCGACCTGGCGCCCGCCGACTCGCAAGAAGCCTGACACCCGGTAGCCTTCAGCGCGTGGATATAGAACCGACCCCCTGCCACTGCCTCCTGTGCCAGCCCCCAGCCCTCGACGAGGCCCACTGGGACCCCCGCGACCGCGAGATCGCGACCAACGTCCGCGCCCACGGCTGGCACACCATGGGCGTGACCAGCCACGAGACCCCCGACTGGGCGTACTCCATAGGCATGTGGCACAGCAACGGCGGCTTCGACATCTGCATCACCGGCCTCCCGGCAGAAAACGCCATGGCCCTAGTCGCCAAAATAGCCCGCCAAGTCCAAGACGGCCGAGGCCTCGGCCCCGAGAAGCGCCGCCAAGGCGTCATCGACGGCTACGAAGTAGCCACCCGCCCCGTACACCCCACCTGGTACCCCGCCATGTTCGGCGCCGGCCTGGACTACTTCCAGACCCCACCATGGCCCATGCTCCAGGCAGTCTGGCCAGACCGCGCAGGCCGCTTCCCCTGGGAGAAGGGCGCCGACCCGGAGAAGCGGGACCAGCAGCCCTTCCTATGGCTGGCTCGGGACGAACATCCCGAAAGCATGTGGGTGACTTCTTCGCTGAGCTTGTAGCGGGACTCACTCTTCGCGCGCTAATCGCTTCGCCCGCACTGCTGCTTTGCCTGTCTGCGCCCTGCTGCATCGCGCCCTATCTCGCACTACCCGTGCCAGCTCTGCTGCTTTTCGCCGCTCTGCCGCTCTGCCGCTCTGCCGCTCTGCCGCTCTGCCGCTCCACCGCTCTGCCGCTCCACCGCTCTGCCGCTCCACCGCTTTGCCGCTCCACCGCTTTGCCGCTCCACCGCTTTGCCGCTCTGCCGCTTTGCCGCTCTGCCGCTTTGCCGCTCCACCGCTTTGCCGCTTTGCTTGTGTGCATGTGCACCCTGCTGCCGCGCGCTATGTAAACCGTTCACTGGCTCACTGCCTGCTTTTCCGCTTTCCAGTTGCGCCTCCCCGCCCACCGTTGACAGCATCGCGCCATGTCCACGCCCCACCTCGCCCTGGCCCGCGGCGACATCACCAAGCAGAGCACCGACGCGATCGTGAACGCGGCCAACTCCTCCCTCCTCGGCGGCGGCGGAGTAGACGGCGCCATCCACCGCGCCGGCGGCCCGCAGATCCTCGAAGCCTGCCGCGCCCTCCGCGCCTCCCACTACGGCCGCGGCCTCGCCACCGGTCAAGCCGTGGCCACCACCGCCGGCCGCCTCCCCGCCCACTGGGTCATCCACACCGTCGGCCCGGTCTACAGCAGAACCGAGGACCGCTCCGAACTCCTAACCTCCTGCCACACCAACTCCCTCGCCGTCGCAGACTCCCTCGACGCCAAAACGGTCGCCTTCCCAGCCATCTCCACCGGCATCTTCGGCTGGCCGCTCGACGACGCCGCGCGCATCGCCATCGCAGCCATCCGCGCAGCAACGACCGACGTCGAGGAGGTCCGCTTCGTGCTCTTCAACGAGGCTGCCTACCAGGCCTTCGAGGACGCAATGCAGCGAGGGTTCCAAGGTCAAGGTCCGCGCCGTACAGGGCACGGTGCTGCTGGGACTCGTCGGCGCCGCCGGTGCCTACGTCGGCTTCGAGAAGACCGTCCACCTGACCGTGGACGGCCAGGAACGC
>NZ_JAAFZA010000213.1 GCF_015356865.1 Catenulispora pinisilvae | reverse complement strand
ACCACCACCTCATCATCGGCGAACCGCGAAGCCCACCGCCGTCCGTCAGCGAACTTCAGCAGCGGAATATGCCGCACCTCCAGCGCCAACAGCACCAGCGCCGTACCACCTGTGGCCAGCAGCAGTCTGCCGAAGCCGCAGGCGGCGCCGACGGCGGCGGCCGCGAAGATGGTGGCCGCCGTCGTCACGCCTTTGACGGTGTCGATGACGTGCCAGCGGGCGCCGACCGTGAGGTTGGGGCGGAAGACCACGCCGGCGCCGATGAAGCCGACGCCGGTGATCACGCCGGCCAGGGCGTTGGGGGCGTTGCCGTCTTTGGCCAGGACGGCGATGATCGCGCTGCCCACGCCGATCAGGGAGAAGGTGCGATCGCCCGCCGGGGAGCCGCGTAGGTCGCGCTCGAAGCCGAGCAGGTAGGTCAGGACGAAGGCCAGCGCGACGCGACCCAGTTCGCTCCAGCTGTCCAGGTTCATGTGCTCGGTTCCTCAGTTCCCTGTCGCCCCATGCCCGATTCAGCCGCCGGCCCCGTGATGCTCGGCTTTACGCAGCAGCGGAGCCAGCTCGGTAAGTGTCGCGTTCAACTGATCGATCTCCTCGTCGGTGTTCGCGGCGGTCACCTGGATCCGGAACCCTGCCTGGTCGCGCGGCACCAGCGGGTAAGCCGCCAGTGTGACGTAGATTCCCCGCTCCCAGAGCACTGATGCGATCTCGTCGATATCCGAGGGCTCCCGCGCGGGCAGCTCGATGATCGGGAACCCGCTGACGTTCGGCGTGTAGAGGCCGAGCTTGCGGACGTGGTCGATGACCCGTGCCGTCTTGTGCCACAACCTGCCCCGCACCTCCTCCCCGCGCTCCCGGTTCACCTTCAGCCCGGCCAGCACCGTGGCCAGCGAGGCGGTGGGGGAGGGGCCGGAGTAGAGGTACGGCGCCGCCGCGAACTTCAGGTACTCCTTCATCTGCGTCGGCAACGCCAGGAACGCCATCAGCGAGGAGTAGGCCTTCGAGAAGCCGCCGACCAGGACCAGCCCGTCGTAGGACTCCCCGAGGTGGCGCACGATGCTGTTCCCCAGCGCCCCGTAGGGCGAGGTCTCGGCCGGCGAGCGCTCGCCGATGACGCCGAAGCCGTGCGCGTCGTCCACGTACAGCAGCGCGTCCTCGGCCCGGCAGATGTCGGCGATCGCGGCCAGTCCGGGCTCGTTGCCGGACATGCTGTTGATGCCGTCCATGCACACCAGGCGGGGCAGGTCCTTGGGCGCCTTGCGCAGCGCCACGGCCAGGCCGCCGAGGTCGGTGGCGCGCCAGCGGTGCAGGGTGGCGCCGTTGCCGCGGGCCACCGAGCTGCCGTCGTAGATGGTGCGGTGCGCCTGCGCCTCGCAGAACACCGTGCCCTTGCCGGCCAGCACCGGGATCACCGTCATGTGGATGTGGGTGATGGTCGGCAGCACCAGTGTGTCAGGGGCCTGCAACAGGTCGGTGAGTTGTTCCTCGATCTCCAGGTACGGCTTGGGGTTTCCCAGCAGCCGGGACCAGCTCGGGTGCGTGCCCCACTTGGCTATCAGCTCCGCCGGGGCGGCCATGATCTCCGGGTCGACGTCGAACCCCAGGTAGTTGCAGGACGCGAAGTCGGACATCCAGTGGTCGCCGATCCGGATCCGCCTGGGCTCCTTCGTGTCCTGCTCCTCGATGACGGCGTCGTAGAACCGCGTGGTGTCCTTCAACCGGGCCAGCTCCGCCCAGACCTCATGCCGAGCCATCAGGTTTCTCCCATCTCTATAGTGGCCCACACCTCGGCCGTCTCTCCCAGCGGCACCGCCGGTGAGTAGAGGAAGCCTTGTGCGTAGGCGCACCCCATCTCGCGCAGCAGGTTCCGCTGCGCGACCGTCTCGACCCCCTCGGCCACCACGGCGATGTCCATGATCCCCGCGACATGGACGATTCCCCGCAGCAGCCGCTCGTGATCCGGTTTGTCCGCGATGAAGTCCACGAACGACTTGTCCGCCTTGATCACGTCGAATTTCAGGTCCCGCAGATACCCGATCGAGGAGTAGCCGGTCCCGAAGTCGTCGATGGCGATCCGCACCCCGAGCCGCGCCAGCCGCTGGAGGTCGACCAGGGCGTCGGCGGTGGCCTCGTGCAGGAAGACGTTCTCGGTGATCTCCACGGTGAGCCGGTCCGGCGGCAGCCCGGCCTCGCGCAGCGCCGAGCGCACGGTGTCGACGAACCGGCCGCCGCTGAACTGGTGCGGGGAGACGTTGACGGCCACGTACCCGAACCCGGCCGCGGCCGCGTCGGCGGTGGCCCGCCGCAGGATCCACGCCCCGATCGGGCTGATCTGCCCGGTCTCCTCGGCCACCGGCACGAAGTTCACCGGGGACAGCAGCCCGAGCTTCGGGTGCCGCCAGCGCACCAGCGCCTCGAACCCGACTACCCGCGGCGGCCCCTGCAACTGCACGATCGGCTGGTAGTGCAGTTCGAACTCGCCGAGCGCCAGCGCCCGGTCCAGCCCGGTGCGCAGGGCCAGGCGCTGGAGCGCGGCGTCGTAGAGACTGGGGTCGAACAGCCGCCAGGTGCCCTTGCCGTCCGCCTTGGCCGCGTACAACGCCAGGTCGGCGTTGCGGAACAGCACCTCCTCGGTGCCGCCGGCGCCGCCGGGGCTGGTCGCCACCCCGATGCTGGCCCGCACCGGCACCGGCGCCCCGGACAGCCGGAACGGCTCGGCCAGGACCCCGATCAGCCGCTGGGCCAGGGCCACGGCCGCCCCCTCGCTGGCGCCGTCGGACAGCAGCACCGCGAACTCGTCGCCGCCCAGGCGGATCGGCAGGTCACCGGGCCGCACCGCCCCGGCTATCCGCTGCGCGGCGGCCACCAGCAGCTCGTCCCCGACCTTGTGCCCCTGGGTGTCGTTGACCTCTTTGAAGTTGTCCAGGTCGATGAGCAGCATCGCGGCCACCCCGCCGGAGTCCTGGGCCCGGGCCAGCGCGCGCTCGGCCCGGTCCTGGAACCGCAGCCGGTTGCCCAGGCCCGTCAGCGAGTCCCGGTAGGCGCGGTACTTCAGCTCGCGCAGCATGGCCCGGGTGTGCGCGCGGTTGTCCAGCTCCCGGTTCTGCCGCCCGGCCAGATACAGCCGCATCAGCACCAGCAGGAACATCAGTGCCGAGGTCACGGCGATGACCGGGCCGTCGCGCAGCCCGTGCTCCAGCGCCTCGACCATCAGCACGGTCGGCGCGACCAGGGCCGCGACCGCCAGCGGGAGCACCCGGGAGCTGTCGGTGCGCCGGCTGCGGACCACCGGCTCGGTGAGCTCGGTCATCGACGGCGACAGCGCGGCCGCGCCCCAGGAGACGTAGAACAGCACCCAGCCCAGGTCGGCGGCCGAGCCCACGTGCCAGGTGCCGTACAGCCGGACCAGCGCGTAGGCGACGTCGGACCCGGTCAGCCCGAGCACGCCGAGCAGCAGCAGCCGCACCGCAGGTCCCCGCAGCCCGCCGCCGGTGGCCAGCCGCGCGGTCACCGCCAGCAGCATCACGTCGCCCAGCGGATAGGCGATGGACACCGCGTTGGCCAGCCAGGACTGGTCCCGGTCGGCCACGTTCGGGGTGATGATGTAGACCCAGAGCAACAGCGCCGCGGCCGTGGTCAGGATGACCGCGTCGATCAGCGCCGCCCGGTCGCGCAGCGGGCTGCGCCCCCGCACCATGAGCATCACGCCGCCGGCCGCCAGCGGGTAGGTCGCCAGGTAGATGCCGTCGGCCAGCGAGGGGAACGGCTCGACCTGGCTGAAGACGTCGGTCAGCAGGTTGTACGAGGTGTCCCCGCTGACCAGCGTCAGCATCGCCCCGGCCAGCAGGTACCAGGCGATCGGGGTGTGCGGATGGTACCGGCGGACGCCCAGCAGCACCGCCCCGACCGCGCCCAGGCCGATGACGGTCCAGGTGAGCAGGTGCAAACTGGGAACCGAGTAGTAGAAGACGGTCCACAGCGCCATGAATGCCGCGAACCGGAGCGCCATAGGTTCGAGGGGATCATGCACCCGAACGGGTCAGCAACTTGAGGGCTGCGTGGGGATGACGGCAAGCCGCCGGTAATAGCCCGGGCCGTCCTGTGGTCACTTCTACCCACAACGCACGGGACCCCGCCACCGCTGTCGGCTCGCCTCGCTATGGTTCTGGCCATTCGGGCGGGCGCTGTGTTTGCCGGCGGATAAGGGGCTTGGGAGGGCTAGTGGGGAACGTCCTGGAACCGGTGGCGGCCGTCGCAGGGTTGTTCGAGAAACGGTTTGATCCTCGCGCGCTGGTGATACCCAGGCGCGACGGGAGATCGGGGGCCGCGGCCGACCCCGTCGCGCTCGCCCCGGACGCCGTCGCGGACTTCGAACGCGTATTCGCCAAGGCGGCACCGGCCGTCGAACTCGTACTCGGCCACGACGGCACCGCCGACGACCTCGCCGACGTCATGCGGCAGCCCGGGTTCGGCGATCTGACCGTGATGACGGCGAAGCAGGCTGCGATCGCCGCGGCCATCGTGCTCTACGACGCGCCGAAGAACTACGAGCCCTACATCCTGGTGGACGCCTGGGTCGTCGCACGCGGCGCTCCGTTCGCCGCCCGCGCGACCGTCGAGCTCGGTGGCTTCGCGGTCTGGATCCCGCACAAGGGCCGCAAGGGCGCCCCGGCCCTGCACCGTAAGAACCACGACGCCGCCAACCCGCAGGAACGGTTCGCGATGGCCGCGCGGATGCGCCGCCACCTCGTGGCCGCCGATGCCGACGACCACGTCGCCGCCGGCTTCGACGTCAGTACTCTGCGACGCGTGGCGACCGTCCGGAACGCCGTCGCCTCCTTCCTGTTCCCCGAGCGGGACGACTGGGTCGACGCGGACATCGCCAGCTTGCTCAGCGGCGGCTGGGCGGCCCGCGACGGCCTGGCGGCCTGGCTGCTGATGGCCGCGGTGACCCACTCCCGGCAGAGCGAGCGGTTGGCGAAGTGGGCGCACGCCGACGCGCTCCGGCTGTGCTCGGCGGCGACCGCGACCATGGTGGCCACCGTCGGGCTGGACGTGATCCCCTCGATCGCGAGCTGGGCCGAGGACTACTGGGACGGCGTCGAGCCCCGGCAGCGCGTGCAGCGGCTGCTCGCCGGCTTCGACAGCGACGCGGCCTTCCAGGCGCTGCTCGCCCAGCTGAACTATCGCGGCACGGCAGCCGTGCTCGCCGAGGCCGCCCAACGGTTCCCGGAGCGCGGGATCCGGCTGCTCGCCGAGCAGACCCCGGACCAGCCGGGGCCGCGGACCGCCGTGGAACGGGTGCTGCGGCTGACGGTCACCAGCCGCCCGGACGCGGCCCGCACCGTCGCGCCGGGGCTGGCCGACGAGCCCCGGGCCCGGGTCGAGAGGCTGTTGAACGCGGTCGTCGCGGCGCTGCCCGAGGCGGCCGCGGACACCCTGCCGGATCTGCTCCTCACCCCGCCGTGGGAGCGGGATCGGGATGCGGTGAAGCCTGTTATTGTCAAAGGCCTGACCGCTCCGGAGAGCAGGGCGGTCGTCTGGTTGAACGACCAAGAACGCGAGGAATGGCGCGCCGACGCAATCCCGGTGCCGCACCACGAGAACCAGGACTGGGGCAAGCTGCTCGCCAAGGCCCTGGGCCGCCGGAGCGCCTACCACCTCATGCTGATCGTCGTGCGTGGCCCGGAGAAGGAGGCCCGCCAAGCGCTCAGGAACCTCTACGTCGGCTACTACTACGACGCTCTCGAATGGGGTAGTACGGCTACCGCACGCTTCGGCCTGGACGCCTACGACGCGGTGATCAGCGCCGTGCGCAACGTCCCGCTCGAGAACGCGTCGCTGCTCATGCCGTTCGCCTGCTCCGAAATCGCGCCGCTGGCCGCCGACTGGAATCAGCGGGCGAAGACGCTCCGCTCCTCGGCGCAGGCCTGGATGCGCCGGCATCCCGAGCTCACTGCTCGAACCCTGATACCAACGGCCCTCGGCAAGGCCGGTCGGGCCCGGCAGGCCGCCGAGGGCGCGTTGCGCTTCCTGGTCGCCGCCGGTTTCGAGGAGCAGATCCGAGCCGAGGCCGCGACCTACGGCGCCGAAGCCGAGGCTGGCGTCGTCCAACTGCTCGCGCAGGACCCACTGCTCGCCGCGCTCCCGAAGACCATGCCGGAGCCGCCGAGCTGGGCCGAGCCCGACAGTCTGCCGCAGCTGTTGGTAGCCGGACGCAAGGAGGCGCTGCCGTCGCGGGCCGTGCGGAATGTGGTCCGGATGCTCATCATCTCCAATGCCGAGGATCTGTATCCCGGTCTGGAGCAGGTGAAAGAACTCTGCGATGCCCGCTCACTCGCCGACTTCGCCTGGGCCCTGTTCGAGAACTGGCAGACCGCCGACTACCCGGCGAAGCAGTCCTTCGCGATGGACGCGCTGCGCTGGCTCGGCGGCGACGAGGCCGTGCGCCGTCTGTCCCCGCTGATCCGGGTCTGGCCCGGCGACGGCGGCCACGCGCGGGCCGTCGCGGGACTGGACGTGCTGGCCGCGATCGGCGGCGACACCGCGCTGCTGCACCTCTACGGGATCTCGCAGAAGGGCAAGTTCCGCGGCCTGAAGGACAGCGCCCTGGAGCGGGTCGAGGCCATCGCCAAGGACTTGCGCCTGACCCGCGACCAGCTCGGCGACCGGCTGGTCCCCGATCTCGGGCTGGACGCCGCCGGCTCGCTGGAGCTGGACTACGGCCCGCGCCGGTTCCGGGTCTTCTTCGACGAACAGCTCAAGCCCGGTGTCACCGACGAGAACGGCAAGCGGCTGAAGTCCTTGCCGAAGCCCGGCGTGAAGGATGACGCCGAGCTGGCCCCGGCCGCATACCAGCGATTCAGCGGCCTGAAGAAGGACGTGCGGACGCTGGCCGCCGACCAGATCGCCCGGCTGGAGCTGGCGCTGGTGGCCCGGCGTCGCTGGAGCAAGGCGGACTTCCAGGAGTACTTCGTCAGGCATCCGTTGCTGCGCCACCTCGTCCGGCGGCTGGTCTGGTCGGACTTCCGGCCGGACGGCACCGGGGTCCGCGGCACCTTCCGGCTCGCCGAGGACGACTCCTACGCCGACGCCGCCGATGACCCCTACCCCCTGCCCGACGATGCCCTGATCGGCGTCGCACACCCGGTGGACCTCGGCGACGATCTGTCGCGCTGGTCGGAGCTGTTCGCCGATTACGAGATCCTGCAACCCTTCCGCCAGCTCGGCCGACCGGTCCACGCACTCACCGCCGACGAAGCCGAAGGCAGACTCCTGACCCGCTTCGCCGGGATCCGGACGCCGACGGGCAAGGTGCTCGGCCTGGAACGCCGCGGCTGGACCCGCAGCGAGCCGGCCGACGGTGGCTGGCAGGGCTACCTGCTCCGCGACCTGCCCGACGGCCGCTCGCTGGTCGTCGAGCTGGACCCCGGCTTCACCGCGGGGTGGGCCGGCCAGGGCGAGGACCAGGAACTGCGGCGCGCGTGGATCGCCGGGAACACCTTCAGCTACGGGTACTGGCGGTCCGAGGACGCCGCCGAACCGCTGTCGTCGCTGGATCCGGTGACCGCCTCGGAGGTCCTGAACGACCTGAGCGAGGTGACCGGGACGTGATTCAGGGCCTGGAGCTTCCACCGGCCTACCAGCGCGTCAAGCCGATCGAGCGCGGCCGATGCCGTCCCGGCGGGGTAGCCGCACCGGATGCCGAGGCGCTGCGGAAGCTGTACGAACGCCGCCGGAACACGGTCGCCGCCCACCAGTCCACGATCGACTCCGCTCTGAACCACGCCGGCAGCGACCAGGCCACCGTCCGGATGATGACGGGGGTGGACTTCGGCGACCTGGGCTCGATGACCCCGCAACAGGCCGCTTACGCCGAAGCGACGCTCCTGCATCTGGACGGGTTCGGGGAAGACCACGCGATCGGTGCCTGGAACCACGTGCGCGGTGTGTCTTTCGCGCTGGAGGCCTTCGCAGGGTACTGCTTGCTGAGGCCGGGCAGCCGCTCCCACCTTTTGGATTTCATGGCGCCGGCCCGGCAGCTGCTGGATCTCGTGCGCTCGGCGCCGGACGACATCCATGCCGAGGCCATGGCCGTCGCCGCTCGCTTGCGGGGGCAGAACGGGACCGGCGGTGGGTTTGTCAAGGTACTCACAACGTTCTTCTTCTCCGAGCGTTCGGACCAGGATGGGACCGGCAGCGGGTTCGTCCGGGCCCTCACGACGTTCCTGTTCCCCGAGCGTTCGGACTGGTTCACCGCGGACCTTGGCGCGGCGGGCTTGGGCCTGCTCCCGGCTACCGGACTCGTGCCGTCCGTAGTCACCGCTGAGCAGGCCGCCATCGTCGGCAAGCTGGTGCAGGACGGCCCGAAGTGGGCGTGGGACGGCGATGAGGCGGTCGAGCTGACGTTCCTGAACATCGCCGGTGCCCGGGCGCTGCCGTTACTGCTCGCCTGGCACGACGGTCAGAGGGATAAGGAAAGGCTGCTGAGCGAGCCCAGGAAGAAAGCCCTGGAGCTGATCTCCCGGGTTCCGGGCGACGGTGCGATGCTGGCGCTCGCCGAGCGGGACGACGGCCGCCCGGAGAGGCTGGCCTACCTGCATTCCGCCGCGGAACGCTTCCCGGACAGCGCGCTTCGGGTGCTGTCCGCGATGACGGCGACGCAGGCCTCGACTCAGGTCATCGCCGCCGTCGTGGCCGCCGATCCGGACCGGGCCCGGGCCATGCTGCCTGTGCTGAGCGAAGCGGCGCGGGAGCGGGTCGCGGCCGTCATCGAGCAGAACTCGGTCGGCATCGCGACGCTAAGCCAGATCCCTGAGATCCTCGTCCGGCCGCCGTGGTCGGACCCGAAGGCCAAGCGGCCGAAGCCGGTCGTGGTCGAAGGCCTGATGCCGTCGCCTGACGTCGACGTGGTCTGGCTGCCCGGCGAACGTGAGCTGTGGCTCGGCCAAGGAGCCTCCGGCTGGGAGCCGCGCCAAGGCTGGCCGGCGATCGCCGAGCGGATCGCCGAGTGGCGCGGGCAGCCGGAGAAGACGGCCGACGACCCCATGACGCCGGTGGCGCTCTACTTCGCCGCCTACGCTCCGCCGTCACTGGTCGGGCCGCTGCTGAAGGACGGCTGGCGGCCGCCGTTACGCCGCGCCGACGATCGCGCTCGTGCGTTCGTCGCCCGGTACGAACTGCGGGCACTGCCGACCGTGATGGCGATCAGCGGGCTGCCCGGGGTCCGGGCCCGGCTGCTCCAGCCGTTCGTCAGCGCGGACCTCGCCGTGTCCCTGGTCGAGGGGATGACGCGGCGCCGGAGCCTGGCGCGCGGGGCGGCTCTGGGCTGGCTGCGCCGTCATCCCGAGGCCGCCGTGCGTCATCTGCTGCCGACCGCGCTGGGCAAGGCGGGCTTGCCACGGCGCAACGCCGAGGCCGCGTTGCGCTGGCTGGCCGCCGAGGGCGTGGAGGTCGTGGGCTTGGCCGGTGCCACGCACGGCGCCACAGCCGGTGTGGCGGCGAAAGAACTGATGACTGACGGTGCGCTCGGCACGTTCCCGCGCACCATGCCCGAGACTCCGGCGTGGGCCAGACCGTCGGTGCTGCCGACGATCCGGCTCAAGGACGGGACGGCCGCGCTGCCGCCGTGCGCGGTGCGGACCGTGGTGGAGATGCTTCAGATCTCCAAGCCCGAGGCGCCTTATCCGGGCCTGGAGATCGTCAAAGAACTCTGCGACGACTCCTCGCTGGGCGAATTCGTCTTCACGCTGTTCCAGAACTGGCAGGAGTCGGGCCCCCCGGACCGGCATCACTGGGCCGTCGATGCCATGGGTCAGCTCGGCGACGATGGCACTGTGGACCGGTTGGAGGCGCTGATCGGTCCCTGGACTACGGACCGCCACTACCGGCTGGTCGACGACGCCCTGATGGCGCTGGGCATGATCGGCGGGGACCGGGCCCTGGCCGCCCTGCACGCGGTGGTCCAGAAGGGCCGGCGCAAGGCGGTCCGGCGCCGGGCCGAGGGCCGCTTCCAGGACGTCGCCCAATCGCTGGACCTCACGGCCGACGAGCTCGCCGACCGCGTCGTCCCGACCCTCGGCCTGAGCGCCGACGGCACGCTGCGCCTGGACTACGGCCCGCGCTCCTTCGACGTCGGGTTCGATGAAGTGCTGCGGCCGCGGATCACCGACGAGGCGGGCAAGGTGCTCGCGCGGATGCCGCGGCCGGTCAAGACCGACGACCAGGAACTGGCGAAGGCGGCGTACCAGCAGTTCACGGAGCTCAAGAAGGCGGCGCAAACCGTTGCCACGGACCAGATCCAGCGGCTGGAGAAGGCGATGTTCACCCGGCGGCGCTGGGAGCCGGACGGCTTCGCCGCGCACCTGGTCGCGCATCCGCTGCTCCGGCACCTCGTGCGGCGCCTGGTGTGGGGCGTCTACGCGGCCGACGGCTCGGTGATCGGCTCCTTCCGGGTCGCCGAAGACCTCAGCTACGCCGACGCCCACGACGCGCACTACGAGATCCCCGGAGGCGCCACGCTGGGCGTCGCGCACCCGGTGGAACTCGGGCCGGTCGTGGACCGGTGGTGCGAACTGTTCGCCGACTACGAGATTCTGCAACCGCTGGACCAGTTGGGCCGGCCGGCGCTGGGGCTGACCCAGGCCGAGCTGGCCGGCCGGACGCTGACCCGGTTCGAGCACGTCGTGCTGACCCCGGCGCAGGTGGCCGTCCTGGAACCGCGCGGCTGGTACAACGGCCCGGTCGGCGACCCGCCGGTGTGGCCGCGGTTCGTACGGCCCCTGGGTGACGACCGCTACGTCATCCTGGACATCTCGCCGGGACTGAGGGGCGGGGTGGCGATCGGCTCGGGCTACCAGAACGTCCAGCGGGTCTGGCTCAGCGTGGCCGCCGAGGACGCCTCGTTCGAGCTGCACTCGGTGCCGCTGTCCGAACTCGGCGCCGCGCAGGCCTCGGAGATCCTGTGGGACCTGGCCGAAGTGAGCGCTCGATGAGCGGCACCGCCTTCCTGAACGAGGATCCTGACAAGGCTGATAGCGCTGATAGCGCTGACAACGCCTTCGAGCTCCCTGATTGCTACCGCCAAGTCGGCGCTTGGGATCGCACGCGGTCCCCGTCTGCCGAGGCCGCGTCGATCCAGGACCGGGCGCGGCAGATGCGGGAGTTCAGCAGCCGACACCCGCTGGACCGCCGGGTGGTCGCCGCTTCGTTGGCCTCACTGCAAAGCGATCCTGATCTCGTTGCGGCGGTGGCCGGTGTCGGCTTCTCCGACCTCGACACGCTGACTCCGTTGCAAGCCGCGGTGGTGGAGGTCGCGGCGCACCGTTGGGGCCGCGCCGATCAACTCATGGTCGTTCTGTGGGGCGCGACCCGCGGACCGGCCTTCGCTTTGGCGGCTGTCATCGAGTACTGCCGACTGGAGAATCCGGGCTACGCGAGCTTCGTCGCACCGGCCGTGCAGGCCCCGGATCTGTTCCAGCACTGGGCCAAAGCCTTGGAGCTGTCGGAGTTGTTGGGATCAGCTCCGGACGCGGAGTACTCCGAGGCGGAGGCGTCGCCGAGCGGTGGCGTGACGTCGAGCCCAGTGGCTTGACCAGGGCCCTGACATCCTTCCTGTTCCCCGAGCGCACCGACTGGTTCCGGGCCGACCAGCTCGCCGACCGGGTGGTGCCGACGTCCGGACTGGCCGCCGCCCAGAGCACGGTGCATCTGGACTATGGCCGGCGCAGCTTCACGCTATCCTTCGACGAGTCGCTGCGGCCGCTGGTCACCGACGAGACCGGCGCGCTGATGAAGACCCTGCCCAAGCCCGGCAAGCTGGACGACCCCGAACGGTCGGCTGCCGCCTACGAGAAGTTCTCGACGCTGAAGACCGAAGCACGGGTCGTCGCGATAGAGCAGATCAAGCGCTTGGAGCAGGCGATGACCGGCGGTCGGCGGTGGCGCCCGCAGGACTTCGCCGCCTATCTCGTCCCGCATCCGCTGCTCCAGCACCTCGTGCGGCGTCTGGTGTGGGGCGTCTATGCCGAGGACGGGTCAATATCCGGCGCGTTCCGGGTCGCCGAGGACCTGACTTTCGCAGACATCGACGATGCGCATTACGAGGTCCCCGAAGGCGCCCTGATCGGCGTCGCGCATCCTGCGGACTTGGGGAACGCGTCGGGGCGGTGGCTTGTGGTGTTCTCCGACTACGAGATCCTTCAGCCGTTCGACCAGTTGCTCCGGCCGCCGCTGGAACTGACGGCACAGGAGCATGACGGCTACCGCTTGGTGCGGCCGTGCATAAGCCCCGACGCTCGTCCCGGTAGTCATGAACTGGGGGAGGTGCGTTCGCTGCCGATGAAGTTCGAGGACCTGGCGACGTCGCGCGGGTGGCGGCGCGGGCCGATCGGCGGCGACCGGCTGTGGGACCGCTTGCTCCGCCCGGTCGGTGCCGGGCGGCACGTGGTCATGGAACTCGTACCGGGTCTGGAAGCCGGCGCCCCGATGGAATCCCCTTACCAGGCCATCAGCGCGGTCTGGGTGAGTACCACCGGCGACCACCCCGAATTCGAGAAGCACGCCCTGCCGTGGTCGGAGCTGGACCCGGCGACCGTCTCACGGATCCTGCGCGATCTGGAAGCGCTTGGGTGATCCATGAAGGCCGCCGCGCACATAGCATTCGGTCACCGTCCGATTCCCGGGTGGTCGGATCCGTTCGCCACACTCGGATCCGTGACCGCATCGGAAACACTCCGCGTTCTGACCGAGGTGACCGCACAGTGACCGCCAAGCACACCGCCGGGACTGCCGCGACGGACCCGGCCTCGTCCCCGGACCGGGGTCCGGACCCCGACGGCAAGCGCGTCCAGCGCCCGGCCGCCGAGGTCCGCTACGCCGCCGAACTGGCCCGGCTGCGCGCCGACGACCAGGGCGAGCGGCCTCCGGGCTGGGGATTGAGCCTGCGCGCGGCCAGGCGTTTCATCCTGGGCGAGGAACAGGCCGGTATTAGCCGCAAGTTCGTCGGCGACCCCTCGCTGATCGACCGCGCGCTGGTGTCGCTGGCCACCAGCAGAGGCCTGATGCTGGTCGGCGAGCCCGGCACGGCCAAGTCGCTGCTGTCCGAACTGCTGGCCGCGGCGGTCAGCGGGGACTCGACGCTGACCATCCAGGGCGGCGCGGCCACCACCGAGGACCAGATCAAGTACTCGTGGAACTACGCGTTGCTGGTCGCCGAGGGGCCCTCGACGAAGTCGCTGGTCCCGGCCCCGCTCTACCGGGGCATGACCGAGGGCCGGGTGGTGCGGTTCGAGGAGATCACCCGCTGCCCGCTGGAGGTCCAGGACTGCCTGCTCTCGCCGTTGTCCGACCGGGTGCTGGCGGTCCCGGAGCTGAGCGGCGACGACGCGCTGGTGTTCGCCCGCGAGGGGTTCAACGTCATCGCGACCGCGAACACCCGCGACCGCGGCGTGAACGAGATGAGCGCGGCCCTGAAGCGGCGCTTCAACTTCGAGACCGTGTTCGCGATCACCGATTTCGCCACCGAACTCGCGCTGGTCGAGCAGGAGGCGACGCACCTGTTGCAGGGCTCCGGCGTCACGGTGCCGCCGCGCCGCGACGTGTTGGAGGTGCTGGTCACCGCGTTCCGCGAACTGCGGGACGGCAAGACCGGCCGGGGCGACGCGATGGAGCGGCTGTCGTCGGTGATGAGCACGGCCGAGGCGGTGGCGGTGGCGCACGCCGTCGGGCTGCGCGGCTGGTTCCTGCGCGGGGATGCCGGGACGGCCGCGGACATCGTGGAGTGCCTGGCCGGGACCGCGGCCAAGGACAACGGCGACGATCTGGCCAAGCTGCGCACCTATCTGGAGCAGCACGCGCAGCGCCGCAAGGGCGACCAGTGGCAGGAGCTCTACGACTCGCGGCACCGGCTGCCCGGCTGATGACGTCCCCTGAGAAGGTGTCCACTGAGAAGGCGTCCGGGCAGCCGATCGGGAACCTGACCGTCATCGGCGTCCGGCACCACAGCCCGGCGTGCGCGGGGCTGGTCCGGGAAGCGATCGAGCGGCTGCGGCCGGCGCACGTGCTCATCGAGGGCCCGTCCGACATGAACGACCGGATCGGCGAGTTCTTACTCGGTCACGAGCTGCCGGTCGCGGTGTTCACGTCGGTGCGGGACGGTCTGACGGCGCGCGGGTCGTGGTCGCCGTTCTGCGAGTACTCGCCGGAGTGGGTCGCGCTGACCGACGGCACGCGGGCCGGGGCCGAGGTGCGGTTCATCGACCTGCCGGCCTGGGATCCGGCGTTCCAGACGCTGACCAACCGGTACGCCGACGCCGAACTGCGGTTCACGCAGGTCGTGGCCGATCTGTGCCGGCAGTTCGGGATGGACAACCTGGACACGTTGTGGGATCACCTCGCGGAGATTGAGGCCTCTGATACCTCGGCGGTCGAGCTCGCCGAGCGGTTGAACACGTACTTCGATCTGGTCCGGGCCGCGTCCGACGCTGATCGGGCGGAGCCGGCACCGGAGGAGTCGGCACCGGGCGAGCCGACACGGGACGAGCCGGCACCGGAGGAGCCGACGTCCGACGAGATTCGCGAGCGGTACATGGCGAAGTGGATTTCGGCGGCGCTCCGGCGGTCCCCGGATCGGCCGGTTCTGGTGGTGTGCGGCGGGTTCCACCGACCCGCGTTGCTGCGGCTGGCGGCCTCGTACGCCGCCGCCGCTCCGTACCCCGACGCCGAGTGGCCCGCCCCTACGCCGATCGACGCCGACTCGGCCGTCAGCTATCTCGTGCCGTACTCGTTCAAGCGCCTCGACGCCTTCGACGGCTACCAGTCCGGCATGCCGTCCCCGGGGTACTACCAGCGGCTGTGGGACCTGGGACCGCGTGCGGCCGCCACGGCGCTGACCGAAGAGGTCGTGCAGCGGCTGCGCAAGCGTAAGCAGGTGGTCTCGACCGCCGACCTCATCGCGGCGCGGGTCACCGGCGAAGGGCTGGCGGCCGTCCGCGGCCACCGGCAGCCGGCCCGCGCCGATCTGCTCGACGGCCTGGTGTCGGCGTTGGTCCAGGAGGCGCTGGACCAGCCGCTGCCCTGGACCGGGCGTCGGCTGCTGGCGCCGGGGACGCATCCGGTGGTCGTGGAGATGGTCGCGGCGCTGTCCGGCGACCAGGTCGGACGGCTGCACGCGGACACGCCGCTGCCGCCGTTGGTGCACGACGCCGAAGCGGAGTTGGAGCGGCACGGGCTGACCGGTCAGAACTCTGTCACGCTCGACCTGACGGTCACCGACGAGCGGGACGCGTCCCGGCTGCTGCACCGTCTCAGGGTTCTGAGCATCCCCGGCTACCACCGGGTCTCCGGCCCGGATCCGGCCGCCGAGGACAGCACGTTCACCGAGGAGTGGCGGATCACCGCCGAACAGGACCGGCTGGCGGCCCTGATCGAGGCCGGCGGCCACGGCCCCACGGTCGAGCTGGCGGCGACGGCCCGGCTCGGGGAACGCGTGCGGTCCGGCGGCAGCCTGGAGGTTTCGGCGCGGGCCCTGTTCGACGCGGTGCTGTGCGGGATCGAGGACCTGTCGGCCGAAGTGCTCACCGCGCTGGCGGCATCCGTGGGCGGCGGCAAGGAGGCCGAGCCGCTGGGCGAGGTGTTGGCCGCGGTGCTCGGGCTGTGGCGGCACGACCGGCTGCTGGACGCGCAGCAGTCTGCGACGCTCGGGACGGTGATCGCCGCCGCCGTGGACCGCTTGCTGTGGCTGGTGGAATCGGCGCCGGGCGCGCCCGGCTCGCCGGCCCAGCCGCGCCGGATCGCGGCGGTGCGCGCGGTGCGGGACGCCATGCGGCACGCGGCGTCCCGGCTCGGGCTGGATCCGGTGCGGGCCCTGGAGGTCATGGCGCGGGTCGCCGACAACGCCGAGGCCGGACCGGACATGCGGGGCGCCGCGTTCGGGTTCGGCTGGTCCCTGGGTTCGCCGCCCCCGGACGCCGAGCGCACGATCCGGGCCGCCGGCACGCCGGCCAGCCTCGGGGACTGGCTGGGCGGGCTGTTCGCGCTGGCGCGGGAGCAGTGCCTGGAGGAGGCGTCGGTGCTGCCGGTGCTGAACGATCTGGTCACGGCGATGACGGATCGCGACTTGCTGGTGGCCCTGCCTGCGCTGCGGCAGGCGTTCGCGTACTTCCCGCCTCGGGAGCGGGAGACGATCGCCGGGCAGGTGCTGTGGTTGTACGGGGTCGAGGGGTCGGCGCGGTCGCTGGTGCGCGGCGGCGTCGACGATCCGATCGCGCTGGCGCGGGGACGGGAGCTGGACAGCCATGTGCAGGCGGTGCTGGAACGAGAGGGGCTGCTTCGGTGACGGCTGGTTCACAGCATCCTGAGTCCCTTCCCGATCCGGAGGCGGCTGCCGCGCTGGAGCGGTGGCGGATGATCCTCGGGGCCCCGGCGTCCGGATACGGCCCGCTGGCCGGGGAGAACGCCTCGCGCGACGCGGCGCTGGACTGGCTCTACGGCCGGGACGAGGACCTGGCGCGGCGCGGCGTCCGCAAGGGCGGCGCGGGGTCCGCTGACCCGGCGAAGGGTCAGGGCGGCAGCGGGGACTCGGTACTCACCACGGTCGACTGGCTGGAGGGGATCACGAAGCTGTTCCCCAAGGAGACCGTCGACCGGCTGACCCGGGACGCGGTGGACCGGTATCAGATCCATGACATCGTCACCGACCCGAAGGTGTTGGAGCGGGTCGAGCCGAGTCCGGTGTTGCTGAAGGCCGTGCTGCGGACCAAGCACCTGATGGACCCGAAGGTGCTGGAACTGGCCCGCAAGCTGGTCGCCGCGGTGATCGAGGAACTGATGCGCAAGCTGGCCACCGAGGTGCGCACGGCGTTCTCCGGGGCCCGGCTGCGGCGGCCGTCGCAGGTGCGGCTGGCACGGAACTTCGACGTGAAGCGCACGCTGCGCGGCAACCTCGGCCACTACCAGCCGCAGGAGCGCAAGCTCTACATCGAGGACGCGCACTTCTTCACCCGGTCGCGCCGGCACGTCGACAACTGGCAGGTGATCCTGCTGGTCGACCAGTCGGGCTCGATGCTGTCGTCGGTGATCCACTCGGCGGTCACGGCCGCCTGCCTGTGGGGACTGCCGGGCGTGCGCACGCACCTGGTCGCGTTCGACACGGCGGTGGTGGACCTGACCAGCGACGTCACCGATCCGGTGGAGCTGCTGATGAAGGTCCAACTCGGCGGCGGCACAGACATCTCCGGCGCCATCCGCTACGCCTCGGAGCTGGTGGCCAACCCGCGCCGTACGATCGTGGTCCTCATCTCGGACCTGTACGAAGGCGGCAGCGAAGCCGGCCTGCTGCGCGGCGCCCGCTCCCTGATCGAACAGGGCTGCCGCTTCCTCGCGCTGTGCGCCCTGGACGAGGAGGCCGCCCCCGCCTTCGACCGCACCATGGCCGAGCGGCTGGCAGCCCTCGGCGCCTACGTCGGCGCCATGACGCCGGGGGAGCTGGCGGCCTTCGTGGCGGAGGCGGTGAACTCGTGACTGACGTCCTCACCCGTGCGGACCTGCTGGCGCTGACCGAGGACGCCCTCGTGTCGCTCACCAACCGCGGCCTGTACAAGCGGGCGGCGAAGGAGGTCACGGCCGGCACCGGCCCGACCATCGCCACAGACGCTGAAACGGTACGCGGCACCTTCCCCGACGGCGTCATCTGCGCCCTGCCCCCCGGCGGCCTGGAGGGGGCGGACTGCACCTGCGGCGCCTCCGGTGCCTGCCGCCACGTGGTGGCGGTGGTGCTGGCGTATCAGGCCACGACATCGACCGGCGACCCGAACGAGTTCGAACAGTGGTCCCCCGCCGAATTCCCCGACGACCACCTCGAGGCGCTACTCGGCAAACGCACCTTCACCATCGCCCGCCGCCGCCACGCAACCGGCTACCTGGCCCGCATCCACGTCCCCACCGCCACCGAACCGGTCCCCTGGGTCGAACTCCCCAACTGCTCAGTCCGCTTCCTGGTCCCCCACGACCTCGCCTACGCCCGCAGTGACGCCCGCGACACCAAGGAGGCGGTGGCACTCGCGGTGTGGGCCTGGCGCGCTTGGGCGGAGCGGGCGGGGGAGGTGCAGGACCGGCACTTCGCGGTCGGGGGTGTTGAGGCGCGGGTCGG